>NZ_AP014548.1:348125-696250 GCF_000831385.1 Nonlabens marinus S1-08
TTTATTTAATAAGGCATCCGCTTCATTGATAGGTGTTTCTGGATTTTTATCCTCTTCAATACCTGGAGCTACTTGCGCCACACCCGTTTGTGTGTCAGTTGAAATTGCCATCGCTTTTTTAGGCTGTTCTAAAATGATGTCCTGGTTTTGAAATTTTGTTGCTGATGGTGTTTTCGTTGTTTTTTGAGTGGCTTTTTTTGTGTTTTCTACTGTTGCAATGGCTTCTTGTTCTCTGTACACCTCTGGAATCGTTTGGTTCTCCGTTTCTACCTCCATTGATTCATGAGTTTCTGGAATCTCTACTTCTGGAGTTTCCTGCACCATTTGATTATCTATAGGAGTTACCTCAGTATTGAAAAACAAGGAAGGAACTACTGTTAATCCTAAAACCAATATCGCTGCTGCTGCAGCCAACCATAACAGGATCGGCTTTTTACTATTCTTGTCATTGTTATCCAATCGTTTAGACAATCGATCCCAAGACCCAGCACTAGGCTGTATTTCTCGATCTTCAAACTTGTTTTTTATATCATTAAGCTTCATAGCGCTTCTTTTTTAAATCTATTAACTGTTCCTGTAACATCAATCTCGCTTTACGGAACTGTGACTTGCTCGTATTCTCACTTATGTCCAGCATCATCGCAATCTCCCTGTGTTTCAATCCATCAATGGCATACATCACAAAAACGCTTTTGTAGCCATCTGGCAATTGATCGATGCATTCTTGAATGGTATCTAACGGGACATCGTCATCGTCATCAACAGGTTCTTCTTCTAATTTTTCCTCGTCAATGGCGGCACTCCATTTGAAGGGATCTTTTTTACGCAAAGAATTTAAACATTCTCTTATCATGATACGTCTTACCCAACCTTCAAAACTTCCCTCGTGCTGGAATGATTCCAATTTTGTAAAGACTTTAAAAAAACCGTTGAGCATGATCTCTTCTGCACTCTCAAGAGGAGAGACGTATTGCCTGCAAACGCTCAACATTTTACCAGCGTGCTTATCGTAAAGTCTGCGTTGCGATTTGCGATCGCCTTGCGCAGCTTTTTCAATCAGCTTTTTTTCGTTGGTATAAAGTTGAATCACTTTCACGTTTTAGATGCTTTCTATTAACATAGACACAGCAGTTTTGAAATGGTTGCCTGAATTTCAAAAGATTTTCAGATCAAATGTAATTTACGATTTAGAAACTAGAGCATATGTAGAAACCGCTGTATCCTCTAGTTTGTAAAGCTAATGGAGGAAAATTCGCTTTCGCGAAAGCGAAATAACGATACTCAATTGAGTATCAGATAAAAAGAAATCGTATCTTAGAGTACTAATCTTTAAATCCTACCATTATGAAACTATGGAATACCACCGCAGCGATCTTAATTGTAGCATTCTTCATTTCTTGTGACCAAAAGGTTGAAGAGAAAGAAACTACAACAAATAACCTGGAAGAAACGATACGAGAGACTAATGAAATTAGGTATCAAGCCTGGAACACTGGCAATCCTGATTTAATGGAGGCACAACTGAGCGATGACTTTGTGCGTTATGCAAATGGTGATATTGAGTTTGAAGGTAAATCTGGTTATACAAATTTGATGAACATGTACCTGACCGGATTTCCAGACCTACACTTTGAGTACGAGCTCGTGGCTGTAAAGAACAATAAAAGCTTTACCAAATGGACTGCCACAGGTACAAATGCGGGAATGTTTAATGGAGCACCGGCTACGGGTAACCAGATCATGGTTCATGGCTTTTCTGTCATTACCTATAATGATGAAGGTAAAATTATTAAGGAAGAAGCCTATATGGACAACTTAAAAGCTTATACCAGCATCGGTTACTCTCTAGCGCCACCTAACGTTGATTGACTTTCTATTTTAAAGACAAAAAGCCGCTTATAGCGGCTTTTTATTTATAGGATATACTGACGTTTATTTGTTCTCTCCCTTGTAACCAAACCTCTTTAACTGCTTCTCGTCGCTGCGCCAGTTCTTGTTTACTTTGACATATAATTCTAAGTGCACCTGTTTACCGAAGAATTTTTCTAAATCTTTTCTTGCTTCTACTCCTACCCTTTTAATAGCAGTTCCCTTGTGCCCTATGATGATCCCTTTTTGGGTTTCCCGCTCGACCATAATCACAGACCGGATGCGTATGATAGTTTCATCCTCAAAAAACTCCTCTGTATCAATCTCTACGGAATATGGTATTTCTTTTTTGTAATGAATCAATATTTTTTCACGAATGCTCTCATTGACAAAAAAGCGTTCTGGTTTATCTGTGAGAACATCTTTAGGATAATAAGCTGGAGAAACGGGTAAAATCTCAATGATGCGATTCAGCAATTGTGGTACTCCAAAGTTTTCTAGCGCACTTATTGCAAAAATTTCAGCTTTAGGAAGTCGCTGTTTCCAGTGTTCCAGTGCCTCAGTCAACTGCTCTTCATTCCCCTTGTCAATTTTATTGATCAATACAATTACAGGAACCTCTGCAAAAGTCAGTCGCTTCTCAAACTCTTCATTTTTTAACTCCTTCTCGCCTAGCTCTACCATGTAAAGAATACAATCTGCATCTTCAAAAGCATTCTTGACAAAATCCATCATACTTTCTTGAAGCTTGTAGGCCGGCTTCATGATTCCAGGAGTATCACTCAAGACCATCTGAAAATCCTCACCATTAACAATGCCCAGAATACGGTGTCTGGTTGTTTGTGCTTTACTAGTAATGATTGACAAACGCTCGCCTACTAGCGCATTCATCAATGTACTTTTACCCACATTAGGGTTTCCTACGATGTTTACAAATCCTGCTTTATGCTCCATGCTACAAAGATACTGGGAATTGTGGTGGCAGCATCTTAAAAATAGCTCAACACCGGTTGTGATATGCTGTCATACCATAAGTCCTGAAAGTTCTCTATTAGATACAATCATCCTATATTGTTAATGCTAGAATCGTTAAAACCTGTTAAGGATCAAGGTTTCCGTTTACAAAAAGATATTTTTGAAGGATGATGACATTTTTACAAGAAGCAGCACAACAAACTTCAAAGACTGCCCAAACTGGCACTGAAATTAAAGATAGCGGCGAATTGATCTGGGATCAATTGGCTGGATGGTACAACTCCTTCATAGCTCACTTACCTAATATAGGTATTGCAATCGTTGTATTACTCCTTGCCTATTTTACCTCAAAGTATATTGATAAGGGTATTCAACGGTTGCTACAAGGGCGTGTGTCGCAGGCAAGCGTGCGCAGACTTGCCGGTAAGGCTGTTGCCATAGTGGTAGTGATCGCCGGGATATTTATTGCCATGAGTGTCCTAGATCTCAATGATGTCGTTCAAGGTATTATTGCTGGTGCTGGTATCTCTGGACTGGTAATAGGCTTGGCGCTTCAAGGCTCGATGTCTAATGTTATTAGTGGTATCATATTGTCTTTCCGAAAGGAGGTACGTGTAGGCGACTGGATAGAAACCTCTGATTTTTCAGGTGAGGTGATGGAAATCCAATTGGATAAATTTCTTATCAAACAAGCCGATAATAATATGGTCGTCATTCCTAACAAGACCATTATTGATAATCCATTAAAGAACTTTACACTTACCCCTAGAATGCGTGTGGTGGTAAGCTGTGGTGTAGGTTATAAAATGGATCTTGAGTTTTGTAAAAAACTAGCAATAGACGCCATAACAGAGAAATTTGAACAGAAAGATGGTGAAGAGGTGGAATTTTTCTATCAGGAATTCGGCGATAGTAGCATCAATTTCATCATAAGATTCTGGGTGGATGCCACTAAGAAAAAACAGAATTTACAAGCACAAAGCGATGCGATACTTGCCATCAAGAAAGTGTATGATGCAAACGATATCAATATTCCTTTCCCTATCCGCACTTTGGAATTCAATAATAAGTTGCAGATGGACGGCACCGCGCCTACAGAAGGTGAGTAAAACAGTTGCAATACTATAAATACAATCCCGAGATTCAAAATCTCGGGATTTTTTTTTGTGGTAAAGTTCGCTTTCGCGAAAGCGAACTCCTTACCAGCATAGAGCGACTTCAGGGCAATTTATTTCCAGCTCTTTTAGTTTTTATTTGAACTCTTTAACAAAACTCTAATACACTCCAGATACTAGAACTGCAATTGGGGGGTTTTCTAGGCAACCTAAAAACCCTAAATATGAATAACAAGTTAACAAAGGCTGTTGGTACCCTAACCATTGCAGCCGTTCTCGTAAGTTGTGTCTCTAAAAAGAAATACAACGAATTAGAAATCGATTACAACAACACTAGATCAGAGTTGCTCAAAACTCGAGTCGAAAAAGAAGATCTAGAAGCAAAGTTTGCTGCGATTGAAACTAGAGTAGATCGCTACAATTCTAAAATTGCTTCTTTACAAAGTGAGAAAGAAGGAATGCTCGTAACCTCCAACAATGGAGAGTTTGCTGTTTCAGAGAAAAACAAGCAAGCGATGCGTCGCACCCTTCAAAATGTGCCAGCGGAGCAACTAGCAACTGCTACTACATTAAAAGACAGTCTTAATCTGGCTATCAGTTACAAGATGTCGCAACGATTACAAGGTGAAAACGCCGGTAAGAATGTCGACATGAGAATCGAGAATACCGTCGTAATGATAGAGATTGCTGACAATCTTCTATTCAATGACAGTAGTTATAAAGTAGGAAATAAAGCAGACGACATTCTTTCTAAGATCGCGGCCGTTGTTAATTCTGAACCATCTCTAGAAATCCTAGTGGAAGGTCATACAGATAGCCGTACGGTAAAAGAGGGCAGTTATGTAAAAGATAACTGGGATCTAAGTACCGAAAGAGCTGCGGCTATAGCTCGTAGATTAAGTTCTAAATTCAATGTGCCAGAAGAGCAATTAATTGTTGCTGGTAGATCTAGTTTTGATCCACTTGTGGCTAATGATAGTAGAGAGAACAGAGCCAAAAACCGACGTACTCAAATCGTTATCATGCCTAATCTAGACAAGTTTTTTGCGATGCTGGATAGCGACCTAGCCGTTTTAGACGCTTCACAGCAATAAAACAGGATAAAAAATTGTAAGAAAACCACCTGTATTCTAATTCAGGTGGTTTTTATATGCCTGAATTTTAGCATATTATACAGACGAATGTATCTAGATTGTTAAATATTACCTAATCAATTGATAAACATACGTTAGACGTAGTTTGATATATCATTCCCACAATATATTTACACCTCAATTAAATCAACAATTATGAAATTTACACAAGTATTAAGTTTTGCTCTTATTGCAGGAACGTTAACACTAACATCCTGTAAAGATGAGGAAAAAGAACAAATGGAAGCTGAAAAACTAGAGATGGAGCAACGTACTGCTGACTCTTTAGCTATGGAAGAAGAAAAAATGATGGAACGTGATGCTATGGCTGTTACTGTAGGTGGTGCAAAAATGTACCCAGACATGACGATCGTAGAAAATGCATCAAAAGCTGATAACCTTACTACACTAGTTGCTGCTGTACAAGCTGCAGGTCTTGTAGAAACGTTGAACAGTGAAGGACCATTTACTGTATTCGCTCCTACTAATGACGCTTTTGCTGCACTTCCAGCTGGAACTGTAGACACTCTATTGAAGCCAGAAAATAAAGAAACTCTTTCTGGAATCTTAACTTACCACGTAGTTAGTGGAAATGTAGATGCAGCTTCATTGATCCAAATGATCGAAGAGAACAATGGTAAAGCTACTTTAACCACTGTAAATGGTGGAGCTTTAACTGCAGCTGTAGTTGATGGACAAGTAGTACTTACTGACGCTAAAGGTGGTAAATCTACTGTAGTAATCGCAGATGTTAAGCAATCAAATGGTGTAGTACACGCAGTAAATGCTGTATTGATGCCAGCGAAGTAATTAGAACTTCCTAAAAATTTGAAAAGCCTGAAACTTTTGTTTCAGGCTTTTTTTATGTCTGAAATACAGGTCGTATTTTACTACACAGATAACTTATTTCATTTTTTACAGATGGTCAATCTTGATCGATATAAGATTTTAGAGAAACAATAATCGCTAACTTTGATTCATGCCTGCAACTACCACTATGAACGGTAACAAAAGTAAACTCAAGCCACTTGCTATCAAGGTATTGAGTTTGTTCTCTAGTGTACGTTTGTATAACGTAGCCTTAGTGGCACTCGCACAGATTCTAGCCGTTATTTTTATTATTGCTCCCAGCCGTTCCGTACGTGAGATTGTTACAGATTATAAGTTATGGTTAATCATTGTCGCATCTGCCGCTGCGATTGCAGGTGGATATATTATTAATAATTTTTACGATAGAGAAAAAGACCTCATCAACAGGCCCCAAAAAACCTTGTTAGAAAATCAGGTGAAGCGCTCCACCTTATGGTCGGTCTATTTTTTGCTTAATGGGATTGCCTTTGGTTTTGGATTGATAATTTCTTGGCGCGCAGGATTATTCTATGCCGTTTACATTACCACCATGTGGTTCTATTCCCATAAACTTAAAAAGGTCTTGTTTATCGGGAATTTGATTGCCGCTGCACTAGCCATCATGCCGTTCTTTGTACTGTTTATGTACTATAAAAATTTCTATCTAGTTGTCCTGGTTCATGGGTTGTTCCTATTTTTAATCATAGGTATGAGAGAACTGATCAAGGATTTAGAGAATTTGAGAGGGGATCTAGCCCATAACTATCATACAGTGCCAGTGGTACTGGGCGAGAAGACTACAAAGAAGTTTTATACGGTATTAACGGTAGTGACCATTTTACCAGTAGCTGCATTGATCCTGTTTTTTGAAACAGGATATATGAATTACTATTTTGCCTTTATCACAGGCGCATTGTTAGTTTGTTTACCACTGCTGTGGTCTTCTCGTAGAAAACGCGAGTATTTATTGATTCATTTTATCCTCAAAATCATTATCGTTTTAGGTGTATTTTCTATTCTACTCATCGATTTGCCAGGAATTTTAGAACGTTTAAATACCATACTATAATGAATTCGAACATCAAGGTAGCACTAGCTCAAATCGCACCCGTATGGCTGGATCGTGAAGCGACTCTTGAAAAGATATTGCAAAGCCTAGAGCAGGCAAAAAATGAAAATGCAGAATTAGTAGTTTTCGGTGAAGCCTTGTTACCTGGTTACCCGTTTTGGTTAGCGCTTACAGATGGTGCTGCTTGGAATAAAAAGGTGGTGAAAGAATTACACCGGCATTATTGCTTAAATGCCGTGGACATAGAAGCAGGAGATCTTGAGGTGGTTTGCGCTTTCGCGAAAGCGAACTCCATAGCCATCTATCTAGGAATCATAGAGCGCCCCAGCGATCGAGGTGGTCATAGCTTGTACGCCAGCCTGGTTTACATTGACCAAAATGGCTTGATTCAAAGTGTGCATCGCAAACTACAACCTACTTATGATGAACGACTTACTTGGTCACCAGGCGATGGAAACGGATTAGTAACTCATCACCTTAAAGGCTTTACAGTAAGTGGTCTCAATTGCTGGGAAAACTGGATGTCGTTACCTAGAGCTGCTATGTATGCTCAAGGTACTAATTTGCATGTGGCAGCCTGGCCAGGTAGCGATTACAATACTAAAGATATTACCAGATTCATAGCTAGAGAAGGACGCACCTTTGTTTTGTCTGTTTCTAGCCTTATGTTGAAAGAGCATTTCCCAAAAGGCACACCACATTTAGAAGAACTGCTAGAAAATGCACCTGCAGTTTTAGCAAATGGTGGCAGTTGTATAGCTGGCCCAGATGGCGAGTGGATTATCGAGCCGCAAATAGGGAAAGAAGAGCTGATCACCGCAACTTTAGATTTAAATAGAGTATTTGAAGAACGTCAGAATTTTGATCCAGCTGGACATTATTCCAGGCCTGATGTGACTCAATTAAACGTCAACAGAAAGCGACAGTCGACTGTTAAATTTGAAGATTAGTTATTTCTATCCTGTAATCAGCAAACGAAAACAGCAGATATAGGTCGTATCATATTACAGTCAAATATCTGGAATGAAGTATTTGTGAATTACGATTTTTCGTGTAGCATTTACCAAAAAGTTATCTTTGCAAAAAATTGAAGTGATGAGTAGAGGAAATGAAGGTTCTAAAGGAAAAGGCAGTGGTCGTCAAGGCGGTAGCGGTAGCTCAACTGGAAAAGGTGGTAATCGAAGAAACGCTGGATCCCAAGAGCATACTAGCAACACCTCTGGGCGTGGGAGTGCCTCTACAAAAAATACCCGCGGTGGAAAAAATCAAGTAGTAGGAACCTCCAGATCTGGAAATCCTGTTACTAAAAAAGAATACATCAACCGTAAGAAAAAAGAAACGACAGCCACGGCTAAATCAGATGCTAAAGGAATACGCTTGAACAAATACATCGCTAATAGCGGTATTTGCAGCCGTCGAGATGCAGATATTTATATTGCCGCTGGAAGTGTTACCGTTAATGACAAACCCGTTATTGAAATGGGTTATAGAGTTCAACCGTCTGACGAGGTGAAATTTGATGGCCGCTCTATTGAGCCTAAATTAAAAGAGTACTTTTTGCTTAATAAACCTAAAGGATTTATTACTCCGCGTTCAGGAGAGAAGGCTTCAAAAACCGTTATGGATTTGATGGCTAACGCCAGTACCTCTAAACTTCACTACGTAGGTAGATTAGGAAGAAAATCCGTAGGGTTGATGCTATTTACAAGTGATTTAGAACTGGCAAATTCAATGAACAACCCTAACAAGAAAGTGCGCCAAATTTATCACGTTGCACTGGACCGTAGTTTTAAGCATGAAGACTTGATGAAAATCCGCAATGGAATTTCTATTGAAGGTGAGGAAATTAAGGTGGAAGAAATCAGCTATGTAGAAGGTGGAAGAAACAATGAGGTAGGAATTGAAATACATAGCAATCAGGACAACATTGTACAAAGAATATTTGATCACGTAAACTATGAAGTAGTCGTATTAGACCGCGTTGTTTTAGGTGGTTTGACTAAAAAAGATTTACCTAGGGGTAATTACCGCTTTTTGACCAAGCAAGAAGTCATCAATTTGAAGATGAGTTTTTAAATTTAATATTTGTCTAACATACATATAGCCGACAATACGGAACTTAGTTAGTTTATTAGTAATTATTATAAATCAACGTATTGAATACCAAATACATAGATCTTATTGATCAAACCTATCATTTTCCGTCAGAGGAATTTGATCTCGTGGACCGACAATTACAATTTCATGGCATAGACCTTATGTCATTGGTTCAGGAATATGGTAGCCCATTGAAGTTCACCTACTTACCTAAGATTTCAGAAAACATCAATCGTGCAAAAGGTTGGTTTGAAACCGCTTTCGCGAAAGCGGACTACCAAGCCACCTATAGGTATTGCTATTGTACCAAGAGCTCTCATTTCAAGCATGTGCTGGATGAAGCGCTCAAAAACGATATACATATCGAGACCAGTAGTGCTTTTGACATCAACATTGTAAAGAGCCTCAAAGCAAGCGGTAAAATCACTAAGGATACTTATGTGGTGTGTAATGGTTTCAAGCGCGATTTGTATATAGAAAACATTGCTGATCTGATCAACAGCGGTCAACACAATTGCATTCCCGTCATTGATAATCTAGAGGAGTTGCCGCTTTTACAACAGGCAACAGAGAAAAAATTCAAAGTTGGGATTCGGATTGCCAGTGAAGAAGAACCTAAGTTTGAATTCTATACCAGTAGATTAGGTATAGGTTATAAAAATATCCAAGCCTTTTACAAAAACCAGATTGAAGGTAACGATCAAGTGGAACTTAAGATGTTGCACTTTTTCATCAACACCGGTATACGCGACACCGCTTATTACTGGAACGAATTACACAAATGCCTGAAGGTGTACATTCAGCTCAAAAAGATGTGCCCTTCATTAGATAGCTTAAACATAGGTGGTGGCTTTCCTATTAAGAACAGCCTCGCTTATGAGTTTGACTATCAATACATGGTGGAAGAAATCGTAAGCCAAATCAAATTAGTTTGTGAAGACTCTGGAGTTGAGGTTCCTCATTTGTTTACGGAATTTGGTTCTTTTACAGTGGGAGAAAGCGGCGGAGCGATTTATAAAATCTTGCACCAAAAACAACAAAACGATCGTGAAAAATGGAGCATGATCAACAGCTCATTTATCACTACACTGCCCGATTCTTGGGCTATAAGCAAGCGTTTCATATTACTCCCACTCAATAGGTGGCATGATGAATACGAGCGTGTTTTGTTGGGCGGATTGACCTGTGATAGCGACGACTATTACAACAGCGAGCAAAACGTAAATGCTATTTACTTGCCTAAATACCATAAAGACAAACCGTTGTACATAGGTTTCTTTAATACAGGAGCTTATCAAGAAAGTATAGGAGGTTATGGCGGGCTTCAACATTGTTTGATCCCTAATCCTAAACACGTCTTGATCGAGAGAGATGAAAATGGCGAAATACAAACGAGGATTTTCAGAGAGCAACAAACATCAGAGCAGATGCTGAATATATTAGGCTATTAATCTGCCTTTGATATTTATTATATTTATCCACTTGACACTAAACATTTTATCATGAGTACTACTAACTACGCTGGCATAGAAGATCAATATGCTGGTTTGGACAATGCATCCATAGTTCTAATTCCAGTTCCTTATGATGGAACGAGCACGTGGCAAAAAGGAGCCGATAAGGGTCCTGAAGCTTTTCTAGACGCTAGTCGCAATATGGAATTGTACGATATAGAAACAGATACTGAAGTGTATCAACACGGCGTGTATCTTGCAGACCCTGTGGCAGAGCGTGGCTCACCAGAAGCTATGGTGGATGCGGTACACGCAACGACAAAGAAATATATTAAGAAGAATAAATTTGTAACCCTTTTTGGAGGAGAACATTCCATTTCTATAGGAAGTATACGAGCCTTCAATGAGATGTTTGAAAACTTGAGTGTCTTACAAATCGACGCGCATGCAGACTTGAGAAAAGAATACGATGGCAGCACTTGCAATCATGCATGTGCGGTTTATGAAGCCAGCCAAACGACCAATCTCGTTCAGGTAGGAATACGCAGTATGGACAGCGTGGAATTAGGCATCAACGATGAGGAAAAAGTATTCTACGCTCATGAGATGGCACAAGACGACTACTGGGCCGAAAAGGCTACAGAAGCGCTGACTGAAAACGTATTCATTACCATCGACCTTGATGGTTTTGACCCTTCTATTTGTCCCTCGACGGGCACTCCAGAGCCTGGCGGCTTGTTTTGGTACGAGACCTTAGACTTTTTAAGAGGCGTTTTTGAAGAGAAAAACGTGGTAGGGTTTGACATCGTTGAATTATGCCCTAATCCAAATGAAAAGTCATCCGACTTCCTTGCAGCTAAGTTGTACTACAAAATGCTGAGCTACAAATTCAAGGACATTGCCCTTGAAGGAGAAGAAGGATATGATTCTGATAAAGCTTTCGCGAAAGCGGGATTAAAGAAAATGAAAAACATCAACGAAGACTAGTCTTCAAAAACAAACTCATGAGTAAACCTATTACAGATTTCATAGAAAAATATTTCCTTCACTTTAACGGTGCCGCACTAGTCGACGCTGCTAAAGGTTATGAAGCCCAACTGAACCAAGGTTCCAAAATGCTAGTTTCACTGGCTGGAGCAATGAGTACGGCAGAGATTGGGAAGATTTTTGGTGAAATGATACGTCAGGATAAAGTACAAATCGTCTCCTGTACAGGTGCTAATCTAGAAGAAGATTTAATGAATCTAGTGGCGCACTCTCACTACAAGAGAGTTCCTAACTACCGTGACTTGACACCACAAGACGAGTGGGATTTGCTAGAAAAAGGATTGAATAGGGTTACGGATACTTGTATTCCTGAAGAAGAAGCATTTAGAAGATTACAAGAGCACATCGTAAAGATTTGGAAAGATGCGGAAGCTAAAGGCGAGCGTTACTTTCCACATGAGTACATGTACAAATTGTTATTAAGTGGCGTACTGGAGCAATACTATGAGATTCCAATCGAAAACTCCTGGATGTACGCAGCAGCTAAAGCTAATTTACCTATAGTCGTTCCAGGATGGGAAGACAGTACCATGGGGAATATATTTGCGAGCTATGTAATGAAAGGCGAGCTTAAAGCAAGCACCGTTAAGAGCGGGATTGAATACATGACCTATCTGGCAGACTGGTACACAGACAACAGCCAGAACGGTATTGGTTTCTTCCAGATAGGTGGTGGTATCGCAGGAGATTTCCCTATTTGCGTGGTACCAATGTTGTATCAAGACATGGAACGCACGGACACGCCATTTTGGAGTTATTTCTGTCAGATTTCAGATTCCACAACCAGTTACGGTAGTTATTCAGGAGCTGTGCCTAACGAGAAAATTACCTGGGGAAAACTAGATATGGACACCCCTAAATTTATAGTAGAAAGCGATGCTACGATTGTGGCTCCATTGATATTTGCGTATCTTCTAGATATGTAAAATCTCACTGTAAAACCCTTAAAATAAGCATTATGAAAAATATATTTCTTATACTATTTATCGCGGCAGCAACCATTTCTTGTGGTTCTAATAAAGATAAAAACAGAGTGTCTCAAGATTTTAAGATCAAATTCGTTTCACTTAAAGATGCGATCGTAAAACTGGAGTGTACAGAAGGTTGTGCCTGGAAGGAATTATCCTGGTCAAAGAATAACAATCGCCCACAAGCGATAAATGCTTACGGAATGATAAGTCAGGATGAACCTATTAATACAAAGGATAAACTTCCAGATTTTAAAATTCTTATAGAGCCTACCGACAATGGAGCTACACTACAAAGCTTGAATGGAACGGCGTGGAAGAAACTTTCCTTCTCCTGTGTTGATTTGAGTGACTGCAATCAGTTTGTTGACTTCAACGGAGTGACACAACAAAAGTAAACTTTCTGAGATAAGTTCGCTTTCGCGAAGGCGGAACAACCAACCACCTGCATTGCCTAATTATAGACTATGCAGGTTTTTTGATATATAGAATTAACAGCAATTAGGCAGTGAAAAACGTTGGTACGACTACCTTTGCACAGAAATTAACACCCACTAAATGAGTACAGTAAACATAGACAAAATAGATAATTTGAATTTGGAGTTCCTAAACGTGGCTGACTATGAGCAGTTGAAACACGCGATGATTGACTCCTATTCTAACTTGCCAGATTCTATATGGAGCAAGCAACAAATCAAGACATTAGTCGATAAATTCCCGGAGGGCCAGGTGGTTCTAAAAGTGAACGATGAGATTGTCGCCTGTGCGTTATCTATTATCGTGAACTATGACGACTTCCGTGGGCATTATACGTATGAAGAAGTGACGGGCAGTTACAAGTTTGACACCCATGATGATGAAGGGGACGTACTGTATGGGATTGAAGTATTTATAAAGCCACAATACCGCGGGATGCGATTGGGTCGTCGTTTGTACGATTACCGTAAAGAGTTGGTTGAGAATTTGAACTTGAGAGGTATTGCCTTTGGTGGGCGTATTCCTGGGTATCATAATTATTCTAAGGACCACACACCTAAACAATACATCGAGAAGGTGCGTATGAAGGAAATCAACGATCCTGTCTTGAATTTCCAATTGAGTAACGACTTTCATGTGACTCGTGTGCTAAAGAATTACCTAGATGAAGACGCAGCTTCTAAGCAATATGCAGTATTGTTAGAATGGGATAATATTTATTATACAGCGCCTTTAAAAGCAGACGATACAAAGACGGTGAAAAGCACTGTTCGACTTGGTTTGATTCAATGGCAAATGCGCCCTTATGCGGGCATTGAGGAGCTGATGCAGCAAGTAGAGTACTTTGTGGACAGTCTAGCTGCTTACAGGTCTGATTTCGCTTTATTCCCGGAATATTTCAACGCGCCATTGATGGCAGCATATAATGACAAAAGCGTTAGCGAGGCGATACGTGAATTGGCTAAGTACACCGGAATGATTAGGGATCGATTTTCTGAACTTTCCATCAAATACAATATCAATATCATCACAGGTTCCATGCCTGAAATCATCGATGGGCATTTATACAACATAGGAAACCTGTGTCGTCGCGATGGAACTATTGAGCAATACGAAAAGATCCATGTAACTCCAGACGAGCAGAAGGTCTGGGGATTGAGCAACGGGAATAAAATTCAGACCTTCGATACCGACTGTGGGAAAATCGGGATTCTTATTTGTTACGACAGTGAATTCCCTGAATTGAGCCGCATTATGGCAGAAGATGGGATGCAAATGCTGTTTGTTCCTTTCTTGACAGACACTCAAAATGCGTATGCACGAGTACGTTTATGTTGTCAGGCCCGAGCGGTAGAGAATGAATGTTATGTAGCTATTGCTGGTAGCGTGGGTAACCTACCTGCGGTTGAAAACATGGACATTTCTTATGCTCAAAGTGCGGTATTTACCCCATGTGATTTTGCCTTCCCATCTAACGGAGTAAAAGCAGAAACAACGCCTAATACAGAGATGATCCTCATTGCTGATGTAGACCTAGATCTTCTAAAAGAATTGCACCATAATGGCGCTGTGAAAAACTTGAAGGACCGCCGTCATGATTTGTACAGCGTTTCAAAAAAGAAAGAACACGAGTCGCTTAAGAAGTAGGTTTCTTTGAGAGTTCAAAGTTCAAAGTTCAAAGTTCTGTAAGATTTGGGTTTTTTCTTTATTATTCAATTTAATTCCCTAAAAAGAGTGTCTGAAACTGCGTTTCAGACACTCTTTTTTTGATGCAGGCGATCCTTTCTAAGTAATTTATCTTTTATCTATGACTAAAATCGAATCATCACTGATTTCAGAATTACCTTCTCACTCCTTCTCGACTTTCACCCGCTAACGCTTAGAAAGATAAACTACTTGATCATCGGGATAATACTGGGATAAGTTATCTGTTTGTCGCGGTAATTTAAAATGGCAAAAACAACCGCTAACGCATAATTGATAAAACTAAATCCTCCAAAACTATAGATGATCGAATTAAAGGTGGGTATGTTATCGACAAATTGAAAATATGGCTCTAGATCCGATCCAAAAAACATGATAACTATCGGCAAGGAATAGGAAAGTATGGTCCAGACTATTTGAAAGTTTAGTAATCTAGCTCCCACTCTATTGAGCCCGATTATTTTATCTCTTTTAGTCAGCCAGAGAATCATAGGGAGAATGATGTTTCCTGCGGGAATAAATACACCACAAATGACTGATAGGTGGAAGAACATCAGAAACTGTCGGTCTTCCTTCTTCCCATAATCTAATAGATCTTCAATATTGATTTGCAATGTATCGCATATCAATTGCAAGGTTTTCCCGCGAGGTTCGTTCTGCTCATTCTCGATGCGTTGAACAGTGCGCAGGCTAATTTGAGACTGGTCTGCGAGTTCTTCTTGAGACATGCCTTTCCTTATACGGGCTTGTTTTATTTTAGAAGCAATGGATTCCATGGTTTTATTTTTAAAGTTGGATCCAAAAGTAGCTGAGAGAAATACCAACTCTGGAATTTAAGTCTTGACTTATCTGTGACACTCTTGCGACAATCCTGTCAATAGGCTGTTATATAGCTACTTAATTTAATCTATTTATATCTCGTGTTGGGCATCCATCGAGATTGAACCCATAATTCATAGGTTAGAAAAGCTATGACCATCGAATATTCTATTCCAATCCACCACATATTTTCTTGAAACAAGGCGTTCGAGTATGCTGAATAACTCACGAAAACCAAGCCACTCCAAATAACCATGTAACGGTATTTTGTGAAAATTGAGAATAATAAAGGTATGGTCAAATACCAAGGATGCACGGTGGTGGAGAACAACAGGTAAATTGTAAAAGAGAACAGAATGCTGGTTAGTAGGATTTCTGGAAATTGATTTTTGCGAATTACAGCAAGCAATAGAATAGACATCAATGTAATTACAGGCAAAATTTTACCTACCGTGCCTATAATGTTATAACCAGTGATCTGGAACCCTATCTCTCGAATGATATAATATACACTTGCATTAAATTCAAATGTTCCAAACCAAAGCCCTACAGAAGACCCATAGTTTTCAATCAAATCTGCTGAAATAAATGGAGCGAATCCGAGTGAAACTGTAGCAGCTAAAATGCCGAAGTATAAAAACCACCTTTTCCATTTCATACCTTTCAACAACAACGGCAAAATCATGACTGGCAATAGCTTTAATAAGATGCTAAAACCTATAAAAACAGGACTCTTCAAACGCTGGTAGGTGATAAAATAATACACTCCCATAAGCATCAAACATGCCATCACTCCTTCCCAGTGCAAGTTTGCAGTCAACTCAATAATTACAAATGGATTCAAAAAGTAAAGCAAGATCAAATAATCAGGTTTGCCTATCAAGCGCAGCAACCTGAGCCCATAGAAAAACACCACTACATCTGCAGCAATAATGAACACCCGCATCCATACGACCGTCATCAATAAATTATCACCTCCTAAGTAAGCCGCAGCTGCAAAGAAAAGTTGATTGAGTGGTGGGTAGTTCGTATAATGACCGCTAGAAAGTTCTCCCATGGAGGAATGCAGCAGCTGTGCATTTGGCACAACCTCAACGCCAGCAGCTATTAAATCATCTGGTAGATATATGTAAGGATTCAGACCGTTGAGCAGCAAATGACCGTCCCAGATAAACCGAAAGAAATCTTGTGATAATGTGGGCGTGTTCCATAAAAAAACCAGTCGCAATACGATACCCGCAATTAACCAAACCAAAATATGAGGAGGCCGCTGCCACAAACGTCCTAGCTTAAAAGAAAATAGCTGAATTTCTCGGGATTGAGCCGTTTTGAAAATCCAGTAAAATCCACCGAAAAACACAAATAGTGTGGTGTAGCAGATGAGACTGTCGAGAAACTGCTTTCGCGGAAGCGAACTAAAGACAGCACACTCTAAAAAACTGAGGATCAGCAAGATTCCAAAACCGTTTTGCAACCGCGCTTTCATCTATTGCTTGTCCGTTAGACTGCGAATAAATACAAACCCAAAACCGATGACCAGCATTAAATGAAAAGGAAATAGTCCAAAATCGCCGCCTTGATCACCTACTATAAAGGCAGAGTATAAACCGAAGATAAAATAGAGCGTCAATAAGCCTTCAATAACAACATTGGGGCTCAGCTTTTTGCGTAAGTATTTATTGGCTTTCCAATTGCTACCCACGGCGGTTAAATTGAACTTAGGCGTGCGCACAAACTCACTGCGCTTTCCTATATGACCTTCTATTACCGCAATCGAATTATGTAAAGAAAATCCCATCGCAATAGAAAAGAAAGTGAAAAACATACCAATGTAAGTGACGAAATTTTTGAAACCACCGCCATAGATGTTGCGATACATGTACCAATAACACACAAAAAAGATGAGTGTACTGATCACGAAAAAGCTCATCACTATAAAGTAAACTTTCAAATGCTCGTACTCGTTTTTAATATACAGCATAGGAATGCTTAGTACAGCAACAATCAGCACATTGAGAAACATGGTGCTGTTTAATAAATGTAAAATCCCATGAAACTTTGTTTTGGCTGAAATGGTCTTGCTGCTCAAAACACGTTTGAACATCTTTTGAAAATTCTCTGCGCCACCTTTATTCCATCTGAACTGCTGGGAACGAGCAGCACTGATGACGATGGGCAATTCCGCTGGAGTGGTGACGTCTTCTAGGTATTTGAACTTCCATTGCTTGAGTTGGGCGCGGTAACTTAGGTCTAGGTCCTCAGTCAAGGTGTCGCCCTGCCAGTTTCCAGCGTCGTATATGGTTTGTTTGCGCCATATTCCTGCAGTGCCGTTGAAGTTTATAAAATGACCTTTTGAATTACGGCCTACTTGTTCTAGGGTGAAATGCGCATCTAGTGCAAATGCTTGGATCTGCGTCAGTATACTGTAGTTTCTGTTCAAATGGGACCATCGGGTTTGTACAACGCCTATATCTGGATCCTGAAAATATCCTACCGTTTTAAGAAGCCAGTCTGGTTGTGGAAGGAAATCAGCATCAAATATGGCGATGAATTCTCCTTTGGCGGTTTTGAGACCTTCTTTAAGTGCACCGGCTTTATAACCGCTGCGATCAGTCCTCATGATGTGCTGAATGTCGAATCCCAGATTTTGAAGTTTATCTACCTCCATAGAGGTGATCTCTAGTGATTCATCTGTGCTATCATCTAGCACTTGGATTTCTAGTTTGTCTTTGGGGTAATCAATGAGGGCGATGTTTTCTAATAACCGCTCTATAACATACAACTCATTAAAAACGGGCAGTTGTATAGTTACATAGGGCAAATCTGCCTTAGTAGGGACTTGGTAGTTAGTGGCGGAGGCTTTTCTATTTGCCTGCAGGTAATTCACCAATAAATTCAATTGGGAAAGTGCATAAAACAGGATCATAATTAATGATGCTGAATAGATAATGATACAAATCCACTCCAGTATCATTTTTTAAGCCCGTATTTGAAGATCCATGTCAATATCTTAACGCCTGCAAAGATAGCACCTTTGAATGTTCCTGACACTTTGGACACGCCTATTCTATTACGGTAGCGTACAGGAACCTCTTCATAAGTGTAGTTTTTCTTCAACGCTTTCAATTGCATTTCTACGGTCCAACCGTAGGTTTGATCTTGCATTTGTAACGCAACTAACTTTTCATATTTGATCGCTCTAAATGGGCCTAAATCAGTAAACCTTGAATTAAAAAATAACTTCATCAGGTTAGTGGCCAGCCAATTGCCAAAAATCTGAGGACCTGTCATCGATCCTGTTTCTCGTAATTTTTTATCACGAGCTCCTATAACAAAATCGATATCTCGCTCGATAATAGGCGCAGTAAGCAAAGGCAACTGTTCTGGATAATCGCTGTAGTCGCCATCAATAAACACGAGAATATCTGGTTGTCGTTCTAGGCCTGCGATGTAATCCATGCCTTTTAAACAAGCAAACCCATAACCACGCCTAGACTCCTGGAGTACTGTGGCTCCAGCCGCCATGGCATTTGCGACGGTTTGATCTGTAGAATTGTTACTGACTACAATTACTTCATCAATATATTTTGGTAAATCCTGTATCACAAGCCCAACAGAACCTGCCTCATTGAATGCAGGAATCAGGACTTTAATGATGGGCTGTTGTGTCAATTTAAATCTTTTGAAGGCGCAAGTTATGCAATATGTAATGGCTACAAGAAGCTATTACCCATATCATGTACGGGACAATGCGCTTTTGGGTTGCTTAAAGTGCTAGAAATTGAGAACTAAATAGATGTAAAACCTTTGCAGTAGGTTGTTGATGAGTTCGCTTTCGCGAAAGCGAACTCTCTAGAAAAATTTAGTTTTATTGTTATCCGGATCTGATCCACCAAATTTGGACAATTTATAGGTGAAGCTCAACATGAAATATTGTTGTAATACCAGGCTGCTTGTATCAAGTACGAAATCCTGGTTTACATTACGACGTGTTGCAATCACCTGATCGAGTAAATCATAAGCCGTGACTTTTAAAATAGCCTTATCCTTTGCAAACTTGTAGCCTAGACTTCCTATCAAAACAAAGCTGTCATTATCAAATTCTGAAGAGACATTACCAAATCTGTTGTATTCTCCTCGCAATCCCATGGTTAAATTTTCTGGCCAAAAAGTAGTCAAATCAATGGCTGCTGTATGATTAGTAAAACTTTGGTCTTCTATAGAAGCGATGTCGTATGCTGTTGAATTCAGGTTCAAACTGTAATCCAGTTCAATTTCAAACAGGTCACGAATACTGTATTCAAAACTAGCTCCTGGCGTAATTCCTAAGGATTCACTGGCAAACTGAATACCATTAGTAAAGGAAACGAAACGGTTATAATTAGCATTTATGGAGATATCTCCACCAATGTCACGCTTGTCTTTTTTCCATGTTTTGCTAAAACTAGAATACAAATATCCATTTCTATTCCCGTCAACATTTGTGTAGGTAGTTGTTCTAATCAAGTCATCATCAGTCGTGGTGATTGCAGCGACTGCATCTTTGTTAAAGGACATATTACCACCCATGTAAAATCCAGATCCTTTTTCCCAATCGTAATTACTCCAATTGAGATTTACATTATGCCTGATCGTTGCGTCTAGATCAGGATTACCTACAACGATATTAGTAGGATTTGTACGGTCTTCTACAGGTTGTAACTCACGAACACTTGGTACGTCAACACTATTGTTGTAGTACAAATAAACTTGACCAAATTTTCCTATTTTCTGACGTAGGTTGGCTTGTAAAAACAGGTTGTTGAAATCCTTACTGAAGCTTACTTGTTGTAAAACATCCTCACTTTCTAAGGTTTGGAAGATATATCCAGTGCCTAATTCCATGCGGAATTCTCCCTTTTCATAGGAGACGCCAACTTCTGGACGTTGTTGCGTGCTTATTACATCAAAGTCATTGCTCAAGGTCGTATTGAAATCCCTGTTTCCACTATTAGGATCAATATCAAAAACATTACGCTCACTACTTTGATCTCTATGCTGGTAATTATATTCTACCGAAGCACGCCAATTGCTATCCAATGCCTGACGATATCGCGGCCCAAAACTATAGGTGGTGTTTCTCGTATTTTGATTGATCAACTGGTTTTGAATATCAGTAGTCGTGGTGTTATTATTGAACGTATTACGTTCTGAATTAAAACGATTGTCTGAATTGTTCTGATCTTCACTAAAATCTGCAGAGAGGCTTATAAAGCTTCCTTTAGTTTTCAAACGTCTACTAACATAAAGGTTAGCCCCCAGATTTCTGTTATCCGATATATTGTTACTGGTCGTAGTTACATCATTTATCAAGTTCCCGTCTTCATCTCGAGAAGCAGAGAACTGATTAGAATTACTGCTATTATCAGAAAGCGTTGCTCTAGGTCTAAAGTAGATGGAGGTGAGCGTATCTGGTTTTACAGTGATACGACTTCCAAACCTGTGATTGTTCCCTAGGCTATTGCTATTGTTCGAACTAGTAGTAGTAAACGTACGATCTGGAAGGAAAGTCGTCCTTCTGGAATCAGTGGCCGATATGTTATCAGAGCGTCCATAAAAGTAGTTGGCATCTGCCTCTACTTTCTCACCGTACTCGTCGCTGTAATTGAAACCTGCAGATCTACTGCTTGTGATACCACTATTGCTACCAAAGTTGACTCCATTGATCCCAAAACTACCATTAGAACTGCGACTGATGGAATAAGCACTGCTCCCCATGGCGTCATAAATTTCATCAAAACTGAATCCTGGTGAATTGATGTTATTGCTACTTCCTAGAACACTAACTCTCAATTCGTCCTTAAAATAATTAGCAATACCACTCATGGAGTACCTATCATCAGTTCCAGCTCCTGCGGTAAGCCTAGAAAACCAGCCTTTATTCTTGTCCTCATCAATGGTGATATTGATCTCACTGGCATTATCATCACCTGCATCACCACTTTGTTTTTGTTCTTCTGTTTTAGATTCGGTGACCTGAATTTTATCAATGATTTCTTTTGGTAGATTTTTTAAAGCAATTTGCGGGTCGTCACCAAAGAACTCTTTCCCGTTCACCAAAATCTTAGTCACCTGTTTTCCATTAACAGTGATATTACCGTCCTTATCCAATTCAACGCCAGGTAATTCTTTAATAACATCTTCTAATGTAGCGTCAGCTTTAGTATTGAACGACTTAGCATTAAACTCTAATGTATCTTGTTTTAAAGTAATAGGTGCCTTTCTCGCAGTAACAACTACATCCCCTAAGGATTCGATATCGTTGCTCAACATTATATTCCCCATATCGATCTGACGGTTTTTACTCAAATCGAGTACTCGAGTAATTTCCTGATAGCCTTGAAACGAAGTATAAAAATTTAAAAGCTCATAGTTTGTATTCCCAGTCAAATTGAACTTTCCATCAATATCTGTGATGGAGTAAGTGATCAAGGTTGAATCCTCAACGGACTCTAGAAAAACAGTTGCACTTAAGAGTTTTTGTTTAGTAACAGAATCAGTTACTGTCCCAGTAATAGTAAATTGTTGAGAATGGACGAACAGGCTACCTAAGAGTAGCGCTGCAATAACGAATTTATTCATAAATGGTTTGGTTGGTCAAAAAAGGTCATCAAGAACTATTCCTTTTTACTTTTTTCTCATATACACACTCACAGGGACGCCGTGAAAATCAAAGTTCTCTCGCAATTTATTTTCTAAAAATCGCTTATAAGGGTCTCTCACATATTGAGGGAGATTACAGAAAAAAGCAAATTGCGGCTGCGGTGTAGGCAGCTGAGTAATAAACTTGATTTTTACAAACTTCCCTTTCAAAGATGGTGGCGGCGTGTGTTCTATAATAGGTAACAGCACCTCATTCAACTTGCTGGTCTTAATTTTCTTACTGCGGTTTTTGTAAACTTCTACCGCTGTTTCTATAGCCTTGAAAATACGTTGCTTGTTAAGAACGGAGATAAAGACAATAGGCACATCTGTAAATGGCTCCATCTCACGGCGTATTTGTGCTTCATAATCTCTAACAGAATTGGTTTCTTTTTCTACCAAGTCCCATTTATTCACCAGTATCACGATTCCTTTGCGGTTACGTTCTGCCAGCCAAAATATATTTTGTACCTGACCATCAAACCCACGGGTGGCGTCCATAACAATCAAACAAACATCACAGTGCTCAATAGCGCGTACACTGCGCATTACACTGTAAAATTCTAGATCTTCTTTAACCTTTTTCTTACGACGTATACCAGCGGTATCCACTAGATTGAACTCAAATCCAAAACGATTGTATTTAGTATCAATGGAATCACGAGTGGTCCCTGCAATATCCGTAACAATATAGCGCTCCTCGCCTATCAATGAATTGATAAAGGAAGATTTACCCGCATTAGGACGACCTACCACAGCAAATCGAGGCAAGTCCTCTTCTACCGTTTCAACATGCTCTGGTAAAGCTTCTACTACTGCATCTAGCAAATCACCCGTACCACTACCGCTAATGCTAGAAATAGAATGATAATCCCCTAAACCTAGATTATAAAACTCATAGGCATCTTGCTCTCTCGCCGGATTATCCACTTTATTGACCACCAATAAAACAGGTTTTTTAACCTTGCGCAATAAATTAGCCACATCCTCATCTTCTCTAGTAATCCCATCTGAGGCATCTACCATAAAAAGGATCACATCAGCTTCATCTATTGCGAGCTCTACTTGCTTGTCAATTTCTTCTTCAAATACGTCATCACTACCTATGGCATAACCACCCGTATCAATGACTGAAAAGTCACGGCCATTCCAGTCGCTTTTCCCATAATGCCTATCTCTTGTCACTCCACTGATAGCGTCGGTTATCGCCTCGCGGCGCTTGATCAAACGGTTAAAAAGGGTGCTTTTTCCAGTGTTGGGTCTACCAACGATTGCTACAATACTCATAATCCTGCTTTTGCAGCTGCAAAGGTACTTTTTTTAAGCGCGGTAGTTGAAGGAATTTATGGCGGAATAGCAATAGATTTCGCAAGCTGTTTTATGTAGAGATCTGGAAGATTATTTCGCTTTCGCGAAAGCGAAATAGCATCACAAATAATCACTTCTTCCGGTCGATCACGTAATCTACCATCATCAGTAAAGAAGTCTTATACTCAGAATCTGGATAGGTGTTTAAGATCTCTAACGCCCGGTTTTTGTAGTCATACATAGCATTGACGGCATAATCAAGTCCGCCATGATCTTTTACAAACTGTATTACTTCACGAACGCGTTTCTTATCACGATTGTAACGCTTCACGGAATTGATGAGCCACTTCTTTTCTTTTTTAGAGACCGTGTTGAGCGTATGAATAAGCGGCAAGGTCATTTTTTGCTCTTTGATATCTATTCCTGTGGGCTTGCCTATACGTTGATTGCCATAATCAAAAAGGTCGTCCTTGATCTGAAAAGCGATTCCTATCAGTTCACCAAATTTTCTCATTTTCTCAACATCCGGACTTTCTGGTGCCATCGCACATGCGCCTAGACTGCAACATGCAGCTATGAGTGTTGCGGTTTTCTTAGTAATAATATCGTAATAAACCTCTTCTGTAATATCGAGACGTCGCGCTTTTTCAATTTGCAATAATTCGCCCTCACTCATTTCTCGCACCGCCACACTGATGATTTGGAGTAGGTCGAAATCCTTATTATCAATCGACAGTAGAAGACCTTTAGACAGCAAATAATCCCCAACTAGCACAGCGATCTTATTTTTCCACAACGAGTTCACGGAAAAGAAGCCGCGTCGTTTGAAGCTTTCATCCACCACGTCGTCGTGAACTAAAGTGGCGGTATGAATCAACTCGATCACTGCAGCACCACGGTAGGTGCGGTCATTGACCTGGCCATTACCTACCATTTTAGCAACTAGAAAGACAAACATAGGTCTCATTTGCTTCCCTTTACGATTCACAATGAAATAGGTGATCCTATTGAGTAGAGGTATACGAGAAGCCATAGAAAGCCTGAACTTCTCTTCAAAGAGTTCCATTTCATGGCTTATCGGGTTCTTAATCTGCTCTACGACTTTCATGCTTCAAAGATAAGGGGAAGGAATTAATGCAGCGATGAGAATCTGGTTTTGATAGATCTTATACCTGATTATCGAATTGAAATGTGAGTATCAATAACAATCTCAGTAGCTTATATTTGTGAACCCGTTTTAATATTGTTTTATTACTTGTATGAAAAATGTACCCTTATTTTTAATTTGCTTTTTATTTGCACTCGTAAGCTGTACGGACGATGATACTCTTGCGATTATTGATCCAGTTGAGCCTGTTGAATTTTCTCCTGCGGTGACTGTATCTATCACTGATAAGTATGAGGATGATTATATTCTTGTAACTCCTATTTTCACTAAGGATACATACCTTCTGAATCGCCAGGGATTCCCTGTTAGAAAATGGACAAGTGAGCGCAATGGCTTAATGGCATACTTGACTAACGATGGTAGTATTTACAGGCAAGCTACAGCACCTAACCCACCAGTAACCTTCGGCGGACAGACGGGTATTATTGAAAGGTTTGACGCAGCTGGTACTAAAACATGGGAATATTCTATTATCAATCCTGATCTAGTCATCCATCATGACCTCGCTTTATTACCTAATGGAAATTTATTAGCCACCTTATGGGAACGTCGTGCAGCGAGTGATGCTATAGATAATGGTCGTGACCCTAACAATATCCCAAACGGGAACATCTGGCCAGACAAGATTATCGAATTGCGTCCTGTAGCTAATAATCAGGCAGAAATTGTTTGGGAATGGAGCTTGTGGGATCACCTTGTACAAGATTTTGACAGCACTAAGGCTAACTTTGGGGATGTAAGCGCAAGCCCAGAACGCATTGATGTCAATTACAGTGACGGCACTTCTAATTTTACTCACTTCAACAGCATCAGTTACATAGAGGAACTGGATCAAATTGTGGTGAGCAGCCGTGTCTTTAATGAGATATGGGTTATTGATCACAGTACCACTACTGCACAAGCGGCGACAAGCTCTGGAGGCAATTCTGGTAAAGGTGGGGATTTACTCTACCGATGGGGAAATCCACAAGCTTATAAAGCTGGAAATGCCTCAGATCAAAAGCTTTTCGAACAACATGACGCCAGCTACATTGGAAATCTACCAAATGCTGGAGGAAGTTTCTTAGTTTTTAACAACAACATCAGCGCTACAACATCAGCAGTGGTAGAAGTAGGCGTTCCTATCAATTCTAATGGCAGCTACAATTTGCAACCAAACGTGGTGAACGCTCCATCCAATTTTGCCTTTATTTATGAGACCACAGAAATCTTTTCACCTCGAACTTCTGGGGCTAGACGTCTCAAAAACGGGAATACACTGATTACTAGTAATTCTGCTAATATTATAAGAGAGATTGACGCTAGCAGTATTGTGGTTTGGGAATACAATTTAGACAGTCAAAACGGATTCGAATTGAGCAATAACGCTTTTAAAGTAGAGCCGTATCCGCTAGATCATCCTGCATTTAATGGGGAGGTTCTACCACCGTTAGATCCTAGTCAATATTGATAGATGTTCGCTTTCGCGAAAGCGAACTCATTCTTTTAAGAGGACTTATTTGCCAATTGCCCACAGGCCGCGTCGATGTCTTTACCACGACTGCGACGTATATTGACGGTAATTCTGTTTTTTTCTAACTCGTGCTCGTACATGTCGATGGCTTCTTTACTCGCTTGCTCAAATCTTGCGTCATCGATGCTGTTGTATTCAATAATATTCACTTTGCAAGGGATTACTTTACAGAACTCAACTAGCGCTTGCACATCTTCCATCTGGTCGTTGAATCCTTTCCAGACGATGTATTCATAAGTAACTCGAGTGCCAGTTATATCGTACCAGTACTTCAGAGCCTCTTTAATATCCTCTAAGGGGAATTGCTCATTGAACGGCATGATCTTCACCCTTTTTTCATTTATCGCGCTGTGAAGAGAGAGCGCTAGATTGAACTTAGGCTGGTCATCTGCCAGTTTCATCATCATTTTAGGAACACCGCTCGTAGATACTGTGATACGTTTAGGCGACATACCTAGCCCGTCATCTCCTGTGATTTTATCAATGGATTTCAAGACATTGTTGTAATTCATCAAAGGCTCACCCATCCCCATGAATACGATATTAGAAAGTGGTCGATTGTAGTAGGACCTGCTTTGCTGATCTATCGCCACGACCTGATCGTAGATCTCGTCCGGATTTAGGTTACGCATGCGTTTTAAACGCGCTGTCGCACAAAATTCACAGTTCAAACTGCAACCTACTTGAGAAGAAACACAAGCTGTAGTCCTGGTAGCCGTTGGAATCATTACAGATTCTACCGTAAGACCATCGTGTAATTTCACTGCATTTTTTATGGTCCCATCGCTACTGCGCTGCATATCATCCACCCTAATATGGTTGATAACGAAGTGCCCGTCGAGGAATTCACGAGTAGACTTTGAAAGATTGGTCATGTCATCAAAAGAGTGCGCCCCTTTTTTCCATAACCATTCATAGATCTGATTCCCTCTAAAGGCTTTCTCACCTTGCGCGACAAAATAATCGCGCAGCTGCTCGAGAGTTAATGACCGTATATCTTTTCTAGTATCCTTCAATTGTTCCATAAAAAAACGCGGCGCAAAATTAAGAAATCCTGCGACGCGCCTTGTATTTTAAGCAGTCTTTATTGTTTGACCAGTTTTCTAGTAATCGTTTGCTCGCCAACTGAGATTTTCACAAAATACAATCCAGCAGCAGCATCACTAATATTTAATTGGTTTCCTGATATGCCTGTAGCTCCAGATAAAATCATCTGCCCGTTTAAGTTAAATACCTGATAACTTGCAGACAAGTCACTTTCAAGTGTATAAACACCGCCAGAAGGGTTAGGATAAATTTTGATGTTTAGCTCAATTGCTGGAACATCTTCCGTACCCAGAGTGGTGTAGTAAGCACCATCCAGAGTTACCACTCCAGAATTTGAAGGGTCTAACCAATCTCTTAAACGTTGAGAGGCGTTAAAACCGCTATTCCAACTAATATCAAACTTTCCGTAAATATCAAACTGTCCATTATCTGAAGTGCCTGAACATGCAGCAGCACCCCCAGCTAATTGACCAACGATACGTTCATTTTGATCCAATATAAAACTACCAGAAGAACCTCCTTCTGTCACTCCATAGTCCCAGTTCTCGATTCTCCACATTTGTGCGGCTGGGTTGCCATTAAAACTTGTAATGGCAGACGTGCAAGTCTGGTCATTTCTAGCAATTTTCATTATATCTCCAGAGGGATGGTGTATCCCAAATTGCGCAGTTGAAGGAACTGTAGATCTATTCCATCCTGCATAGTAGATATTCCAATCGGCTGGAGGCGTTTGATTGATTAGGAATAAGGCGAAATCACTATCATCATTATTCGCTCTTAATTGTGCACCTGAAAGAACACGAGTGGGATTTTGTGGCCCTTGTGTTCCAGCAAAAGTTGCACAGTCCGGAGTAGTAGTAAACCATTGAAAGCCAAATGACCATCCACTGGCATTAAATGAAGACCCTGCGCCATCGTTTACACTCCCTAGGCAGTGGTTTGCAGTTAAAAAGAAAGGTGTAGTATCTTGAGCTGCGTTATTGATCATCGATCCTGTGCAAAGAAAAGAGCCCTGAGAGGTCGAGATTAATATGCGAGCTACTGAATTTTTATAATTATCACGGGCATTGCTCCAATCTTTCTGTCCAGTATTCCCTACGTTAGGGTCACACAATACATCAACATTACATGCTCCAGATTCATTGATCTTTGCAATCGAATCTTTATCAGCATTAACATCTACGTACCCATAAGTTATGGATGACAAGCTCAATCTTCCCTGTCCTTTTACTGCTGCCGGCTCATAATATTCCAACCATAAATGATCTCCAGAAATCATCCAAGAACCTAGAACACCGTCTTCTTGATTTTCACTAGAGGTATAAGGCCCAATTTTATCTGTTCTTTGGTTATTGTACAAATACAATTCTGCACCTTCTGGAAGACTGTACAAATCAAAAATAGCTCTAAGAAACTTTGCGTTTTCTGCCTTTACATTTAGCATCCAGATGCGATCTCCATTGCTAAGATTCTTCCAAGTCCCACTATTAAACAGGTTCATTGAAACATTGATCTCACTTCCCACTCTCAAGGATTTTCTTAGATCATTTTGAGATGCAAGGTCTTCACTTTTTAACTGCTTAACATCTGGAGCACGCAACACTATTGGTGCTACGTCAGACTTTTCCAGTACTGACCAGCCGCGTGGTGTCGCTTCATTAGTTACTTGTGCACTAAGTGCTACACTCGTAAGGAAAATGATTAAAAGGAAAATATTCTTCATTTGTCAATATTTAGGGGAAGATCGAATATACAATAACGGTACAAAAAACCCTTTAACTGTAGCAGTTAAAGGGTGTATTTTAAGATAATTAAGTAATTAAACGTTAGTCAATGATCAACATCGCATCACCATAGGTACTGAATCTGTACTTTTCTTTCATGGCAATATCATAAGCCTTCTTCAAAAAATCATAGCCGGCAAAAGCTGCCGCTTGCATCATTAAAGTTGATTTAGGATGATGAAAATTAGTAACCATGCTGTTAGCAATAGAAAATTCATATTCTGGGAATATGAATTTATTAGTCCAGCCATCGAATGTATTTAAATGACCGTCACTGCTTACTGCACTTTCTAAAGATCTCATGGTCGTAGTTCCTACAGCACAGATATTTCTACGCTTATCAATAGCCTCATTAACAATATTACAAGTTTCCTGAGTGATGAACGCTTGCTCGCTGTCCATTTTATGTTTTGACAAATCTTCTACCTCTACTGGGGAGAAGGTACCTAAACCTATATGCATAGTCACACTTGTAGTGATGATGCCTTTAATTTCCATGCGCTTCAACAAGTGCTTAGAGAAGTGCAATCCAGCTACAGGAGCTGCAACAGCACCTTCGTTTTTTGCATAAATGGTCTGGTAACGCTCTTCATCTTCCGGCTCTACCTCACGTTCTAGTTCTTTAGGTAATGGTGTTTCACCTAGTTCTCTCAATTTTTTACGGAATTCCTCATAAGTGCCGTCGTAAAGAAAACGCAGTGTTCTACCTCTAGAAGTAGTATTATCAATCACCTCAGCTACTAGACTTTCATCTTCACCAAAGTATAGTTTGTTCCCAATTCTAATTTTTCTTGCAGGGTCTACAAGAACGTCCCATAACTTAGTCGTAGGGTTCAATTCTCTCAACAAAAACACCTCGATACGGGCACCTGTTTTTTCCTTGTTCCCGTAAAGACGTGCTGGAAAAACCTTAGTATCATTCATCACAAAGACATCTTTCTCATCAAAATAGTCCATGATATCCTTGAACATCTTGTGCTCTATCTCGCCGGTTTTCTTGTGCAGAACCATAAGGCGTGAATCGTCTCTATTCTCAACAGGATGCTTTGCTACAAGCTCTTCTGGCAGCTTGTAACCGAATTGTGATAACTTCATAAATAGGTTTAGTTATAATTTGCAAATATACGATCCTGCAATAGGCGTTGTCAAGTAAATCAGTACTTAAATTTCTGTTATGTTGACCTTTACAGCTTTCATATCTTCCCAGTAGTCCCCATAGCTTTTAGTCACCACATCAGCATCCCTGATTATCAAGGTAGTTTTCATGCATAATGGCGCAAATGCTAGTGCCATACGGTGATCCTTGTAGGTATCAATTGAGACCTTATCTTTAAAGTGACTTTTTGAAAGAAAATGAATTTCTATCGTGTCTGGAGATGTTTTTATTTCGCTTTCGCGAAAGCGAGCTCCTTCTACAGCCATCGCCTCAATACGATCCGTTTCCTTAATGCGTAATGTGTGCAGGCCTGTTAACTTCAAGTCTATACCCAAACCTATACAAGTCGCAAATATAGTCTGTGCCTGGTCGGGTTGTTGGGTCAGGTCAAATTCCAGTTTTTGTGGATGCTGAAAGTCCTGACGTTTTTCCAGTAGGATGTGATCATTTTCAAAACTGGTGGCGACGCCCAATTTTTCATAGATATCTACCAACTTTGAATCACCTTGAAGGCTGGTCTTTTTATAAGAAGACAGCTGCATCGCGTATCCAGGAGACTGTAGGGCTACCCAACTGTACCAGTAGCCCGCACTGCTCCAATCCGATTCCACGGTAATTTTTACGTTTAAAATTGTCTTTTTAGGCTCTATATGAATATGATTTTCTTCAAACCGCGTACCAATTCCAACTTCCTTCAACAGCGAAGTGGTCATCTCTAAGTAAGGCCTTGAAGTGAGTTTGCCAGCCAGACGTAGTTGCAGTCCATGTTCCATTTGAGCACCTATAAGTAACAAAGCGCTCAAATACTGACTAGAAACTCCAGCATCCATGGTCACTTCACCGCCTTGTAATTTCTTTCCTTTGATGCGTAATGGCGGATAGCCCTCTTTTTCTAAATAATCAATCTGGGCTCCTAGATACCTTAATGCGTCCACCAATATTCCGATGGGACGTTCTTTCATCCTAGCACTTCCCGTAAGTGTCACCTCGCGACCTTCTTGATTTGCCAGATAAGCTGTCAGAAAACGCATGGCGGTTCCTGCGTGGCCAATGTCTAAAACATCAGTACCGCTGTTTAAGGCATGCTGCAAATGCACTGTATCATCGCTGTTGGATAGGTTCTTTATTTTTAAGTTAGGATATTGCTGTTGCAAGATCAGCAGTCGATTGCTTTCGCTTTTGGAGCCTGTAATCTGAATCGCTTTCTTTTCTACTACCGTTAATTTTGGAGCTTTAAGTTGAAGGTTCATAGGTTATGGCTTAAGCTTGTCGTTAGAATGATGCCTGTCGTGATCTCTTATAGTTTTGATCTCCAATTTTTTCTGAAATGCCGTTTCTAAGTCTGTTCCTGTTTGATTAGCAAGGCACAGCACTACAAACATCACATCTGCCAGCTCTTCTCCTAGATCTTTATTCTTATCGCTTTCTTTCTCGCTTTGCTCGCCGTAGCGACGTGCTATAATGCGAGCAACTTCACCAACCTCCTCAGTCAGTTGAGCCATGTTTGTCAACTCATTAAAATAACGAACACCGTGGTTTTTAATCCAGGCGTCCACTTGTTCTTGTGATTTTTTGATGCTCATTTATATCTTTTTGAGGACGATTTTTTCTTGCTTTTTAGCAATTACTGACGTGAAAAACTGTTTCCATTGCATATAGAAAGTTGGTTCAATTATCGAATTTTTCATTTGAAAATCAGAAACTACGGTAATCCTATTTCCTATTTGAGAAATGGCATATTGATATGAAGCAACATCGCTTTCATAAACCAATTTCTCAGAGTTGGGAAGCGCTACAACTTCAAAACCGTTAGGAATGATAAAGTTCACAATTTTTTTCTGTGAATATGGAAATTTGAAGTTAATAGGTAGTTTTCTTGATTCTAATTTAAAAGGGTTTTCTTCAACCTTTTCCTCGAGTAAGGGGTTCAAGTAATAGAAACCTCCAATTTTTTCAATCCCTTTTTGTTTAAATGTAAATGAGATTTCCAACGGCTTTTCCAACTCATCTATGTTTTCTAATGATATCTCTTCTAAACCTACTTCCGTATCATGGTCTATAATCTCCTTATAATCTAGACTATCCAAGGATTCAATTTTACTGCGCATAATATACGCATCTAATTTAGTGTAGCGCTTTCTCACGTTTGATGAAATGGACAGATCTTCATTTATCACTGCGTTATTCATAGTAATCTCTTCGGACTGATAATCTGGCTCTAAATTCACCCAACATGTTAATCCATCTGGTTTGATAAGTCTGCCCTTCCCGTTTGCCGCTCTCACGGGTAATTCTCCTGCCGCGGTAAGTTTTGAAGAAGCATCACACAGAAGCCAAGAATCCCCATATTTTACTGCTACTATCAAATAGTCAAAGGTGGCTGTGCTGGGATATAAAGGCTCAGGATTCCCTTTACTACTGGAAACTACAGGATAGGCTTCCATATTCAGTTCTTTAAGTATTGCCAGTAAGATGAGATTAATAGCACCCACATTACCACTGCCACTCTCGTATACTTCTTTCAACTGCTCACTAGCGTAAAATCCATCGTACTTACTCCATGCTACCTTAGACCTTACAAAAGCTAACGCAGCGTTGACTTGCTCTTCTCTAGTTGTAATTTCCCTTAATGACTGGGGAATCTCTTTTCTAAGAAAATCAGTGTTTTTTAATTCATTGGTATAAATCTCATCGGACACCTCCTTGAACAATTCTTCCCAGCTTTTATCATATCGCTGTAATGGTTGTTCTCTAAATCTAGAGGAAGTTCGTCTAAAGTACATCCTAGCTCTGTATTGCTCAATATTATAAGTTAAAGGCTCCTCTTCCAATGCTGGAATATCGTGCGCTTTAATATTTACTACTTGAGTGGTAGCAACACCTACCGCTCTATTACCTAACAAAACACTTGGATCGACTCGAGAATTCCCTATACTAGGCACAAAGGACGAATTAGGATTAAATAATATGTCATACGTATTATAAGCTGGGAGTTGGGCAGTTACATCAAGAATTTTAATGGGAATATCATATTGGAGATCAATACTAGACCGACCTCCAAAAGGAGATTCAATTTCATACATATATTCAACGATACTACCTGGAGCAACTGAATTCATAGTGAAAGAATACTTCCTAGAATTCTCCTCTAAAACTATCTCAAATTGTGATGCATCTGCAATAGGATAGGTGATAACTACCCCATCAACTAGCTGATAGGTCGCCGCCTTGAGGTCCTTTATAATTTCATGTCTAGCAGATTCCGATCCAAATAATGAATTGCTTACGGTCGCATATTTGAAGCCTTCTTCTTTATTGATACGCACCCGTTCGTGTATCTTCTTATATTGCGTGACGCTGAAAATATTGAACAACCAACTGATCTCCTCTTTTCTGTAAAGCACCTCAGCGCTGTAAGGACTTGCAAGACCTTCCTCAACTGGTTTAAAATCACTTGCAGCTACTTCTCCAAAAGTAATATCTTGCCCGTTAGCTGTATTGAACCCAAAAACCAATATAAAGATTCCAAGTTTTCGGATCCAATTCATACGCTGACCATACTGATGATTAAACTCAAATCGAGTGACTTATTTTGCGGTGATTATTCCGCTTTCGCGAAAGCGAAATAGCTCATTTATATTTTCTTCAACACGATTTTCTCAGCGTCCTTATCTACAATAGAGGTGAAAAACTGCTTCCAAAATTTATAATCGTTAGGGATTACAGTGGTGCCATTCATCGTATAGTCTGACATTACAGATATTCTATTCCCATTTTGGGAAACCGTATACTTATAGACTCCTACATTATCGCCATAAACGTATTGTGCGCTTTCCGGCAAGGACTCTACTGCATAGCCCTCTGGAAGGTCAATGTTCACAATAGTTTTTGAGCCTCGTGGGTAAACAAAGTCAATAGGAAATTGTCTATCCTCTAATTTGAAAGGGTTCTCATCAGTAAGCTCGTTTAACAATGGGGTGACATAAATTTTATCCCCAATAGCTTCTGCAGCATTTTTAAGAGTAACATTAAATTTTGCTCCAACTGGCTTTTCTGGATTTTTCAAATCCATCATTTCTAGGTTCTTAATCTCAAATCCCGGCGTATCGCCCATAAAATACTTGCTAATATCATCTGACACTCTATCGCGGTAGGTAGATCTGAAACCGTAGGCACGGTAATCTGTCATCCTTTTTTGCGTCGTCCCTGTTAAAGTCAAATCCTCGTTTAACGCTACATTAGCAATGGTCATCTCAGTAGACAATTCAGACGGTGTCAAGTTTACAAATTCAGACTTACCGTTGTCTTTGACTACTCTTCCCTGCCAATTCAGCGCTCGTACAGGTAATGAATTTACGCCGGTATTTTCATCAGTAGCATCCATTAAGTAATATCCATCGTTGAAATTAGCTTGAGCTACTACATAATCAAACCCAAATCGAGTTGGAAATAAGGGTGTTCCATTATTTCTGGAACTGACTAAAACAGGATTCGCATCTATTCCTGCAGTTCTAAGCATGGAGACAAGTAGTAAATTGATATCGCTTACATTACCAGAGCCTTCTTCATAAGCATCTTTCAATCCTTTTTGGGCCATAGTCCCGTAGTACTGATTCCACTTAACTTTATTTTGTACGAAACTTAGAATTTTTGAAGCTTTCTCCTTAGGGTTAACCACCCCTTCTACAAGTTTAGCTAAGTCATCCTCAAAAAACTTTGTTCGTTTCAACTGACCACCAAAATCATCATTATCGTAAATACTACTAGCTACTGCCTCCCATCCAGTAGACATCTTTTCCATTGCTTGATTTGGAAACTTTTTAGCTGCTAGTTCTATAGTTATTTTGGCTCTGAAATTATCTACCGCACCCATCATAGGCTCTTCTTTCAAGGCTGGAATATCATTCTCTTCTAGTGTTAGCACCTGGTTGCTTAGCTCGAACTGTTTTGCGTCTAATTCTGCTCTAATCTTATCATCTTGAACTCCCCTAGTTATACTTGGCTCATAGGCAGCTCTAGGATTGAACATGACATTGTATATGTAGTACTCGAGCATCACAACCCGAATTTCTGATCTTTTGATGGGGATGTCATATTGTAAAATAACATCGTCGATAGTTATAAATGGTGAGCTAATTAAGTATTCATATTCAATTACAGACCCTACCCTAGCATCTGGCATTGTAAAGGATTCTTGCTTGTAATTTTCACTTAATTCCTCTTCAAATTCATTTTCACTACGGATCTTTTCATCTTCAATTTTTCCATCAATCAAATTATAAGTCCGTCCCTTAAGTTTCGACATGGTTTCCTTTCTAGAACCACTAGCGTTATAGAGTCTGATTTTTTTAGTTGCGTAATCTAAACCATCTGCCGTATTGATTTTAATACGCTCATGAATTCTTCTTTTTTGTGTAAATCCAGAGTTTTCACTGTAATCCCAACTTATATCTTCATTGTGATATAAAACTTCAGCAGCCGGAATTTCTTCTCCTTGCGCATAGGTGTTTTTAAAATCTATATCGTCCACTTTTCCAAAACGATAATCTTGTGCCATGGTAAGGGAGCTTACTACTAGACATATCACTACAACAATTACTAACTTATTCATATTTTAATTTATAATTTAATGACCCCACGAGCATTGTCGTGCTTTACTATATCTGATCTGAATTTTCTAAAATCGGCATACTCTGTACTTTTAAAAGTACCTGACTCCATCTTTAAAAAACGCTTGACTTCAATTTCATTTTCTCCTTTTGCTGAAACTGTCAGCTGGTAAGTTCCAAATTTATTGATTATTTCAACGGGTTCAGGAAGTGCGTCTACCACCATTCCAGGCTCTAATGCTATAGTGTATTGATCGATATCCACATAACCTCGCTGAATTTCTACATCAAAATAGCGGTTGTCATACACTGGCGGCTCTGATGTATTTCTATTGAAAACAACAGGGTGAAACAATAGCAGGTTGCCCGTTTTAGAAGCATAACGTTCAATATTCATCTCTACTTTTTCTCGCAGCTCTGGAATTTTTTTATTGTTATTGATTCCAGACCCCATCACTGTCATTCCATTCAAATGACTCCAGCGTTCCATGTAATTGGATTTTGTGTCTATAGCAGTATTGTCGATTACATCACTGCGCCATGCATATTGAACGCCTGTTGTGGTCATTTCTAGCTCTGCTGCAGCGCTCCCATCTGGCTTTAGTGATACTGTGGCCACCGTAAGCTGTTTGCTTAAATCACCAGGGTAGGCCGTGGTATGCATAATTTTACCGCCTTCAGGAGTAATTACTAGAGCGTCCCTATCGTCTGTAAACCCACCTAGAAAACCAAAAGGATTGGTTTTACTCGTACATTCCAGCCATACATCATCCTGACCATCTAGTTGCGGCAACATGATGATTGCGTGATTTCCTTCTGGCATGGAAAACTCTGTATCAAAATTTATAATACTCGACCCTCCATAAATACCTACGTAATTAGCATCTACACCAACCTCTTTGAGCAGTGCCATGGTATAATTAGAAAGTCCTTTACAATCTCCATAAGCCATGTTATGAACTTCACTGGCATCGATTGGCTTCCATCCTCCTATACCCACTTGTACACTGATGTACCTGCTGCGATCTTGCATGAACTGGTATACTATTTCTGCTTTTTCTCTATCTGTATTTGCTCCAGCTGTAAGACTTTTGATTTCATCTTTTACGTTTTGTGGAAGTTCTTGTACATCAGATAATAATTCATCGTGCATCCATTTTCCAAATTGCTTCCAATCTTTATTTGCGCCACCTACACCTTCCATTTTAAAAACCTCTAAGGCTACTTTTACGATAGGTGTTGTTTTTGACAAACTGGGTTGGTAGGCTTCTTTTTTGAGTGCAGGGACATTGCTAATACTCCATTTATTTTTTCCATCAACTGCAACCTCATAGCCTTCAAAATTTTCCTCTTTAGTTTTAAGATTGATCTCAGAATCATTAAGAACCCTAAAGGTGCTAGACTCTACACCTACATAAAAATCTTCCATAGGCATCCATCGAGGCAAGAAAGCGGTTGAACTTATTTCAACTTTTGCCGTAAAGTGTACCGTAATAGGGTACGATCTAGGTGTGTATTCCATGTATTTGACACGGTTATCCTCGTACAAACTAAAGTCACTCACCGCACTCACATCTCTAAAATCTTTCTCCTTAATGGTTTTAATTTCATTCCCTAACGCGTCGTAGATAACAGCTCGCAAATCCTTGATTTGGAAATTATCACTGTAAGATTTTGCAGCATTCACATCCCGCATGCCCAAGTCGTTTAGCACGGTTATGATTCGATCTGTTTCGACAATAGCCTGATCTACGTCTTTAATATAAAGGGTAACATCATGTTGACGTACTACAGAGTTTGCATTGACTTTTAAATCTTTGGGAGTGGTGAGTGAGATGAATTTAGACGTCGTTTGTGCCTGGCTCCCCCAGGTGTTACAAAACAGGAGGCTCGCCAGCACTAGTCTTGAGATATTTTTCATAAGCTCCACAAATTATGCGATTTCATACATTAAATAAACACAAAAATGTGATCTTAACATTCTTGGGATCTAAAATTTCAAGAATCAACACTTTTAACGATTATTCTTTACTATCAAGAATGATGGTAACCGGCCCGTCGTTTACGAGACTTACTTGCATATCTGCACCAAAAGTTCCGGTTGGAATGTCTCTATCTCGCTTTCGCGAAAGCGAACTCATAAAAGCCTCATATAAAGGAATGGCGATTTCTGGTCTTGCCGCATTTATGTAACTGGGTCGATTTCCTTTTTTTGTCTCGGCGTAGAGTGTGAATTGTGAAATGACTAAAATATCAGCGTCTACATCTTCAATGCTCAAGTTCATCGTTCCATGCGCATCTGGAAAAATACGCAACCCGCAGATTTTTCTTACTAAATAATCAATATCCGCTTGTGAATCGTCTTGCGTGATTCCCAATAAAACTAGTAAACCAACGCCTATACTGCCTACGACCCTATCGTCAACAGATACACTAGCCTTTTTCACTCTTTGAATGACTACTCTCATGTGATGGCATGTTTGTCCTGGCGGTAATTATCCTCATCGCCCTTGACGATTTGAACATAACTTTCATACCTACTCAAGTGGATCTCTCCATTTTCAACCCCTTCTTTGATAGCACACTTAGGCTCTTCCATATGTAAGCAATTATGAAATTTACAATCCTGTTGGCGTTCGGCAATTTCAGGGAAGTAGCCTCCTATTTCTTCTTTCTCCATGTCCACAACACCAAAACCTTTAATACCCGGCGTGTCTATTAATCGAGCACCGAAATCCAAATCAAACATCTGCGCAAATGTCGTGGTATGCTGTCCCTGACTGTGCTGGTCTGAGATTTTTTTAGTCTTTAGGTCTAGGCCCGGCTGGACGGCATTTGCCAGCGTACTTTTTCCTGCACCACTATGGCCTGCAAACATGCTGGTCTTATCCAGCATCTTTTCCTTGATTTTCTCTATATTCTTACCTGTTTCAGCACTGATAGCAATACATTCATAGCCTATGGATTTGTAAAGACTCATCAAGTAACGGACTTCATCCAACTCAGTCATTGTAAGTAGTTCCTCACCAGTTTCTGGGTCGATGCTCACCTGATCTTGATCATCATTATAGGTGTCAATCTTGTTGAACACCAGTACTGCTGGGATCTGATAAGCCTCTGCCGTTAGTAATACCCGGTCAATAAAAGAGGTAAAGGTTGGCGGATTGTTGAGTGTAATCAACAGAAATACCTGATCAACATTTGCCGCAATAATATGAGTTTGTTTAGAAAGATTTACCGATTTGCGAACGATGTAATTCTCGCGGTCGTGAATCAAATTAATAATTCCTATTTCCTCATCGCCCTTCTTCTCGATTTCAAAATCCACCTTGTCGCCTACTGCTACTGGATTTGTACTCTTGATGCCGCTCAAACGGAATTTACCCTTGATCCTACACGAATAAAATTCACCATCAGTGCCTTTTACTTCATACCAACTTCCCGTGGATCTGTAAACAATTCCTGTCATCTATATCGTGCCTGAGTTTTCCATAAAACAAAATTAAGGTATTTGAAACGAGCATACCCGCTCTATTCAAATACCTTAACTATACTCAAAATCAGCATCAACCGTTGATAACTTTCTCCTGGTGATTAATAGACTCCTGGTGAATTGCCTTGAAAACTCTCAAAATAAATTCCTCACTCAAACCATGTTCTTCACCTTCCAGAATCATTTTCCCTAGAATCTCATTCCATCTTTTTGATTGAAGCACCGCAACGTTTCTTGACTTTTTTAAGGCACCTATGGAGTCTGCTGTTTTCATGCGCTTGCCCATAGTTTCTATAATGGCATTGTCAATCACGTCGATTTGAGCTCGCAATTGGCTCAATTTTGATTGGTATCCAGCCTCGTCATCATGCTCCTTTCTTATGCGCAGGTCAAGGAAAATCTGTTTTAAGGAATCTGGAGTTACTTGTTGTGCTGCATCACTCCATGCGTTATCTGGGTCGTAGTGGGTTTCTATCATAAGACCATCATAATTCAAGTCTAGTGCTGTTTGTGAAACTTCTAGAATCATATCGCGCTTTCCTGTGATATGTGATGGATCACAAATAAGTGGGATATCAGGATATTTAGATTGGAAATCCACGGCGATTTGCCATTCTGGGTTGTTGCGATATTTTGACTTATCATAGGTAGAGAATCCTCTATGAATCACTCCTAAATTCTTGATATCTGCTGTGTATAGACGCTCCACGGCTCCAATCCACAAAGCTAAATCTGGATTAACAGGATTTTTCACAAGAACTACTTTATCAGTTCCCTGCAATGCGTCTGCAATCTCTTGGACTATGAAAGGGCTAACAGTAGAACGCGCTCCTATCCATAAAAGATCTATATCATGTTCTAAAGCTAGGTCTACGTGAGCTCTATTAGCAACCTCAGTGGCAGTTAACAATCCTGTTTCTGCTTTCGCTTTTTGCAACCATTTAAGTCCAATAGCTCCTACACCTTCAAAGTTTCCTGGACGTGTTCTAGGCTTCCAGATTCCTGCACGTAAATAAGTAGTGTCACTATCTTTTAATTCGTGGGCTATTTTCAATACTTGTTCTTCCGTCTCTGCACTACATGGTCCTGCGATAACCAATGGATGCTCCAGTCTGTGGGCTTCTAGCCAATTCCTAAACTCCTTTTTATTTTCCATTTTCTATTCCTTTTAGTATGGTTTTAATTCTATTCGTTTGTTCCATATCTTCAAATATGGCTTTGTGATCGTTGTTTTTTACGCTTTCGCGAAAGCGGGATAAATTCTCAATATAGCCATCCAATGCATCTAGAACATGTTGTTTGTTTTGCGCAAAAATAGGCGTCCACATGGCTGGTGAGCTCTTGGCAAGACGTACCGTGCTCTCGAAACCACTGCCCGCTAGGTCAAAAATATCTCGCTCATTTTCCTCTTCCTGAATCACCGTTTTCCCTAGCATAAAACTGGATATATGCGACAGGTGGGAGACATAAGCAATGTGTCTATCGTGGGCAGCAGGCGTCATGTATCTGACTCGCATTCCCAAAATTTCAAAAAGCTCTTTTGCCAATTCCTGCAACTTAAACGCGGTCTTTTCTACCTCGCAAACGATCATCGTTTTCTTTTGAAAAAGATTCTTGATCGCAGCATCTGGCCCAGAAAATTCTGTTCCAGCAATAGGGTGGGCGGCTAGAAATTGTCGGCGGTTTTTATGCTTTGAAACCACATCGCAAATTGCTTTCTTAGTCGATCCTACATCGATGATTAAAGCATTTTCAGGTACTAAATCTAATGCCTGTGGCAATACCTTCAAAGTTGCATCTACTGGGATCGAGATCAAAACAAGATCTGCATTTATCAGGTCTCCCATGACCGCCACTTTATCTATGATTCCGTTTGTTACCGCTCGTTTAGCATGGCTATTGTCTTTATCAATCCCGTAAAAGGTAGCATCCTTTAAATGACTGCGCAAATCAAGCAACATCGATCCTCCAATGAGTCCTGTACCTATTAGAAAAACATTTTTCATGTTCTATCCTTTTTTGAGACTCGGTCCAGCATAATCGCTATTTCTTCTTCTTTTACACAAAGTGAAAATCGCACATAGCCTTCTCCATTCATACCAAAAATACTTCCAGGCGTGATGAAAATATCCTGATTATGGAGCACCTCATCTACGAACTTTTTGTCATCTTCCTTTCCTTGTGGTAATTTGCACCACACAAACAATCCACCAGTTTGTGGTTCTGGTTTCAGGTCTAAGGTTTCCGCTACTTTCAGGGTCAGTTCTCTTCGATTTTGATAGATTTTATCTTGTTCCGCCAGCCAGTTTTCATCGGTTTTTAACGCAGCAATTGCTCCTTTCTGGATGCCGTAAAACATGCCGCTATCCATATTGGTCTTTACTTTTAAAACTTCTTTCAAAACATCAGCGTTTCCGGTCAACATGCCTACTCGCCATCCAGCCATGTTGAAGGTCTTACTGATGGAATTCAATTCCAACGCACATTCTAGCGAACCTTCCACCTGGTGAATACTCATCTTTTTCTCGTATCCTACACAACTGTATGGGTTGTCATTTACTACAAGTATGTTATGCTTTCGTGCAAACGAAACCAACTTTTCAAAAACCGCTCTACTTCCAGCAGCACCTGTAGGCATATTGGGATAATTGGTCCACATCAACTTCACTTTAGAAAGATCTAGTTGCTCCAGCGCTTCAAAATCCGGCATCCAGTTATTTGCTGCTGTTAGATTGTAGGTGACTGGTTGCGCCTCGCACAATTTGGTCGCGCTGGCGTAAGTAGGGTAACCAGGATCTGGAATCAACACCTGATCGCCTTTATTGAGAAATGCTAGCGAGATATGCAAAATACCCTCCTTACTTCCCATGAGTGGTATGATCTCAGTTTCTGAGTCCAAATCCACATTATAATGGGATTTATAAAAACTGGCCATTCCCTCCCTAAGCTCAGGCAAGCCCAAATAACTTTGATACGCATGTGCTTTGGGGTCTTGCAGCGCAGCAGTTAATGCTGGAATCACATGGTCTGGCGGCAATAGGTCTGGACTACCAATTCCTGCATTTATGATGGGTTTGCCCGCGTTCATCAGGTTACGAACCTCTCGCAACTTAGTTGCAAAGTAATATTCTTGGACGCTCTTTAGTCTATTAGCTGTTGCAATCATAAAGAAGCGTTTTTATAAATTCCTAATATATCTAGTTGTTCCACGTAAGGTCTTATTTGCTGCTTTGCCTTCAGAAACTGTTCTAAATCTTCCAACTCTAGATCAGCCACGAAAGAAAAAACAAATGGTTTTTCAATGACAGGTATCGACTGAATCTTACTTAAATTGATACGCTGAGCTCCAAAAATTGTCAAAATCCTTGCAAGCGTTCCCGGCTCATGACTGGTCGTGAAATTAATCGTCGCTTTATTGGCATCATCCACATAATTAGGTTCCCGCTCTACGACCACAAATCGTGTAGAATTATTGGCGACGTCCTGTAGGTCGCTCGCAATAATATCTAATTCATAAAGCTGTGCAGCGGTATCACTTGCGATAGCCGCAACACCCTTTTTTCCATCTCGATGTATCCGATAGGCAGCCGCGGCTGTATCATTTGTCTCAACAAGTTTCACCTCTGGATAACCTTGAAAGTAATTTCTGCACTGCAATAAGGCCATAGGGTGGGATTGCACTTCTTTTATATCCTCTATTTTTTGTCCCGGCAGCGCCATCAACTGGTGTGAAATATCTAGATAGTACTCTGCAGTGATGTAAATCTGATTTTGTCTGATCAAGGTATAATTAGGCAGTATACTACCAGCTATGCTATTGCCTATCGCCATCACAGCTTTATCGACAACACCTGATGCTACCGCTTGTGCCACTTGGTCAAAAGTGGAGCACTCCAGCAAATCAGCTTTTTCATAAAGAAGGTTCGTCACCTGATGGTGGTACGACCCTTTGATACCTTGAATAGCTACCTTCATTTTATACTATAAAAAAAGTCCTGATGTGGATCAGGACTTTATTGGGAGTTATATTTTTAAAATTACTTCAATAGAGTCCTTGCTTCCATAAAATAGAAGTAGTAGCCGTTCCAGAAGTAAGTATTTGAATTCATAATAAGTGGCTAAAGTAGAATACTTTATTTAAAAGACATAACAAAGTGCCGACATTTCAACAAAAAAGTTACGACAACGTTATTGTTGCTTATAGATGAGTTCGATTTCTTTAGTTTTCGCTTTCGCGAAAGCGAACCCCCACAATTATTATATTTACACTATGTCTATTGAAGTTTCACACATTACAAAAACATATGGCAGCCAAAAGGCGCTGGACGATGTTTCCTTCTCTATAAAGTCTGGAGAGATCGTTGGTTTCTTGGGGCCTAACGGTGCTGGAAAGTCTACCATGATGCGCATTTTGACTACCTATCTCAATGCAGATGAAGGTACAGCAACCGTGAATGGACATGATGTCACCACAGATTCTCGCGCCGTGCAGAGTTCCATAGGATACCTGCCAGAGAACAATCCGCTGTATCCAGATATGTATGTGAAGGAATATTTGGGGTTTAGCGCTAGAATTTACAAGCTGGAAAACGCAAAACAACGCATCGCTGAAGTAATTGCCGAAACAGGTCTAGAATCGCACCAAAATAAAAAGATCCAAGAACTTTCCAAAGGCTACAAGCAACGTGTAGGTCTTGCCAATGCGCTGTTGCACCAACCTAAAGTTTTGATTCTTGATGAACCTACAACTGGTTTAGATCCTAATCAGCTGGTAGAAATACGTAGTTTGATACGTAAGGTTGCTCAGAATACTACCATTCTACTTTCCACGCATATCATGCAGGAAGTTGAGGCCATGTGCGACCGTGTCATTATTATCAATAAAGGAAAAATCGTCGCGGACGATTATTTGAAAAATCTTAAAAGCGATGAGATCCAAGTTATCGACGTAGAGTTTGACTATCGTGTGGAGCCAGAATTGTTACAACGTATACCGCTAGTTCGCGAGGTAAAAGAATTGCACGGCTTCAACTATCGCTTAAGATTTGAAACCAAAACAGATCAACGTTCAGGCGTTTTTGATTTTGCACATGATAATGAGCTAAAGATTTTGTCCTTGAATAAAAGGAACAAGAATCTGGAGGCGATGTTTCAGGAGTTGACTGGGAAGTAAAATTTCATCTGTATGATTAAAAATATACTTCACATAATTATATTCATTTTTTGCACTACCAGTTGCACAAATCAAAGAGGAAACGAGAATTTAGAGTCTCAAATTGATCTCTTAACATCAAATAACGACTCGCTAACTAAGCTATTATCACATAAAAAAACTGAAAAGAATTACTGGTTCGAAGACGAATATGATGGATCAAGGTTCATAGAAGCTGGTATATCAAATCCATCTACATTTATAACATACAATCTTCGAAACAAAACAGAACTAATACCACTCAAAGCGACATTGGGTGGAACAATGAGATTCGGGAAAATTCAACTTTTAAGTAACGAATGGTTGATAGCAGACTTCGATGATGGTCACGTTCTAGGGAAAGCTATCTATCAATACAGGTTGACAGAAAACAGTGAACTTCAATTTGAATTATTAAGTTTCAATGTGCCCGAATAAATAATTACAATGATCGTGAAGGTTCTAACAACTTCATCGTTATAGTCGATCAAAACAAAACCTCCTCAGGCGCAAAGACTGGAATTGTGGAATGTTTGAAATCTTTTTTATTTCTAGTTATGATGCCGTTGATGCCTTTTATAGATGCAGCGCATTCAAATTGGACAGCATCTTCGTAGTCTGAAATTTTACTTATAGTGGCATTCAACAACATTTGTTTTGAAACTGGAACGATTTCCAAATCAACTAAAAAATCTGCGATCAAACGCTTTGATTCTTCTCGATTGATTTTTTTTGATATCATATAGTAACAAGTAGTAATGACATTGTCTGAGGTATAAAGCAGCCAATTGCGTTCCTCAATATTTTTGAATATTTGTAGAGAATTCTCAAAAAATTGAGGACGTTTCAACCAAATATCCAAAATAATATTGGCATCGATAAAATATCTCATTTTAGGTATTTTTCATATCGAATGGCACGTATTTTCTCTTTATCCTTTACAGGATCGACATCCCAATCCTTTAATATACCTATATGCTTATCGTATTTGCTTGGCTTTGTATTAGATTTTCGTGCATCTTTTATGCGATAAGTTCCATGTTGTTCTTGAACCAAATCCACGCTCAAAATTCTAGCCAGATAACTTTCTATTAATTCTGATAAACTACGATCCGTTCCTTGAGCATATTGTTTTGCCTTTTGGATTACATCTTCATCGATACTTAATGTCAATTTCTTTTTCATAATTCATTCCTTTTTCATGCCGCTCAAAAGCAGCATCGGTTTGTCCGTAACGTAGTGCTATTTTAAATACATACGTATACTTATTATAAATATACGTATAAATATTATTTCTATTGATATAAAAGGATTCCACATCTTTGCACCATGTTCCGAAAAGAAAGACATTATTACATCATCAAACTCCAATACCTAGGCTTCAGATTTCACGGTTGGCAAAAGCAGCCAGATCTGCCCACGGTAGAACGTATGGTGCAGCGCACGTTGCGCTTTGTTTTTGATCATTCCAACTTCAAAATTTTGGCAGCTGGAAGGACTGATGCTCGAGTTTCTGTGAATGAAACGGCTATTGAATTGTTTCTCGATGATGAACCTATTTCTGATCTCGATGTATTTCTCAAAGAATTCAACCTCAACTTGCCTAGCGACATTAGAGCGTTGGGAATAGAACCAACCACAGCCGACTTCAACATTATCAATTCTCCCAAAGTCAAGGAATACATCTACTTGTTTTCGCATGGTGAGAAATTCCATCCCTTTTGTGCGTCCTTGATGGTGTACATGAAGTCAGAGTTGGATATTGAACTCATGAAAAAAGCCGCACAACTCTTTGTGGGCGAGAAGGACTTCTGGTCGTATACCTACAAACCTCAAGCGGAAACCAACACGACCAGCGTGGTAGACAGCTGTTATATCGAAGAAAACAATCTTTTTACGGCCAACTTTTTTCCAGAGGAGAGTTTTTGCTTTCGCGTAAGCGGAAAAGGTTTCAAACGCCACCAGGTGCGCCTCATGATGGGAGCGCTCTTTGATCTGGGTATGGGAAAAATGACGTTGGAAGATTTTGAGAAAACACTGGACGGAAGCAACAAAATCCATCTTTCCCACATTGCGCCCAGCAGTGGCTTGATGCTTTTTAGAACGGAATTAACATCGTGAACCCGCAATGGGCGTATCATTGTAACAACAAATAATTTGTAACATTATGAAAAACATACTTTTAGCCGCTGCTGCCATGGCAATCACCTTTACGGCAACAGCACAGGATTTTGACAAAATGGACAAGAGTCCAATGGACGCAGCATACTTTCCTGCACAGTCCACAAAGCGTGCTTTCGCGAAAACAGAGGAGCAAAAAGCGGCGTTGCAACCACAGATCAGAGTGCTTTACGGAAGGCCTAGTCTTAATGACCGTGCAGTTTTCACGGCAACCGATGAGAAAGGTTCTGGAATCCAAAAATTTGGTGAAAAATGGAGATTGGGAGCAAACGAAAACACAGAAATAATGCTAATGAGCGATGCGATGATAGGTGGCAAAGAACTTAAAGCAGGTCGCTATTCCATGGTAGTTGTTCCTACTGAGAATGAATGGACGATCCACATCAATAGCGAGATTGACGCCTGGGGACATTACTCCCATAAGGAAGAAATGGATGTTGTAACTACTACAATTCCCGTAACAAATGATGGAGAAAGTCTTGAAAACCTAAGCATGGCTTTATATTCACCTAATAAAGATGAGGTTGTACACCTTAAAATGGGTTGGGGAACTTACAGAGCAGAAATGCCTATCACGCTTCTCTAATTATTAAGATAGATCAATCGACCACGCCAAGTCTCATCGACATCAACGGTTGTAGGTTGATTATTTAATATCACATCGCCGTAGCCATTGATGGTTCCGGCGATGTTTTGTTTTACCTCCATGCGCCATTCTGATGTACCACGATGAAAAATTTGCGCATTTTGAATTTCAAGATCTTCAGCGTGTATGCGACCGTCGCCTTCTAGGAATGTAATATTTGCATTTTCTACCGTGCCGCTTAAATAAAAATAGCTCAGGTTGTTTGAAACGATGGTCAAGTTTTGAACGTCTAGTGCCAGTCTAAAATCACCATCCGTATTATAGAAATCTTCTTCTACCGTGGCATCTTCAGAAAGTAAGGTCAAGTTGGGATAGTTGAGTACGCCATCACTTATGATGTCCTCGCCGGTGCTGGTTCTGATTTCGGTAAGGTTGGGTGATGTGATTTCGATTTGGGTTATGCCGTAGTTCCGTATCACATTACAGCCATTGTTATTGATAATTTGCAGCTGGCCATCCACTACTTTAAGTTCAATGTCGTTGAAGAGATTCTCACCAGTGGTCACAACTACCTTTTGAATTGGACCTTGTTTAAAGGTTGCTCCCATTCGTTCAAAAATTACGACTTTATCAAACGCATCAATGTCAACTTCAAAACTCTGGATATCGCCGGCGGTTTGGGTACAATTAAGGCCTTCCTCGCTATCGCAACTGGTTGTACTTGCTAGCGTGATGGCTAGTAATAGGATGATAACAGTTGACGAATTGAATTTTTGGCGTTTGATCACATTCCAAATTCCAAATTCCAAAAATAAATTCTGAATTTTGAATTGAGGTAACTGAACTGTTCTCGACACTTCGACAGGCTCAGTGCAGCGCTGCGCTCGAACTGACCTTTTTGTAATTCCTAACTCTGAACTCATAACTTCTCCGATTTAGAGTTAAACACTTTATCAAATCGGTAGCCTATTCCCAGGCTAACGCCTTCTGCCTTTGCACCATGTGCCTTTACGGTAACGCTTGCAAAAATGTTATCGGTCAACCTTCTTTGTAGACCCAATCTATTGTAAAACTTAGATTCAAACTCAATAGGTTGATATATATAATAACCAAATTGAGACAACACACTTGTTTTTCCTAGGTGCAACTCATGACCTATCAATAATCCTACACGCTGGAAATTCTCACTGCCATCGATGCCTTGTTCTGGAAAACTATTGGCTACATAATCGCGGTATTCCTCGAGAAATTCGGCAACAAAAAGCTCTACTCCTGTGTGCAAACTGCTCTTAATATTGATGCGCTTATCGGCATACACAGAAAAATCATAAAACGGATATTGACCGCTGCCTCTAAAATCGCTTTCATTAAACCCCAATCGTGCCACTGCATTGATGCCTATAGGCTCTGTATAACCACGCTTTTCCCAAATCTTATATTCTGGAATCTCGTCACGGTTCAACGTATAATTCAGACCAGCATTGAAAAACCAAGTGTTAGTCGAGTTATTGGGCGCACGCACGTTAGCATTGGAATAATGGATAATACTAGCTCCCGCATGAAATCCCAATCCCTTATAAATATTCTCTTTTCTATAATTCGCAACCAAATAAGTAGAACTCGTGATCGTCGTACCATAAGCATTGTTCTGCGGGTTTGTCTCCACGTCAAAAGGCTTGGTCATGTAGGCCAATCCTTGCCCAACTCTAAATTGGAGATTGCGATTGAAAAAATGAAAATTGTAGTGTGCGTAAGCACTGTAAGCCTCACCCAGATTATAATTCTTCATATCCTGATAGGCCGCGCTGAATCCCCAATCTGGAAAGCCATATCTGGATTCCCATTCATTCTCGCCAAAGGTCTTGCGGTTGTAACTCAGTAAAACTCCTTTTGGATGTTCTGTGATTAGGTGTGAAATATCTGGGTTGTGTTGCAGGATCGTCCCATGCATCAAGGAGACGTCTAGTGTTGCAATACTGGGAACTTGTTCTTGTGATTGTGCGGTCATCGCTTTCGCGAAAGCGAGAAAAACCACCACAAATAAAATACGGTACGTCATTAAAGCGAAACTACATTAAAAAATGGCTTTGGCAATGTCGTAGATGTTATCGCTTTTGCCCATGCTGTAAAAGTGCAAAACGGGCACATTATGCGCCAGTAATTCACGGCACTGCTCGATACAAAACTCCACGCCTACTTGACGTACGTCTTTATTCGTCTTGCAGTTTTCTACAGCGTCCACTAAATCTTGCGGAATGTCTAGGTGAAATGTTTGCGGTAATAATTGTAGGTGTCTTTTAGTCGCGATAGGCTTGATCCCGGGAATGATGGGAACTGTGATTCCTATATCGCGCGCCGCTTTGACAAACTCAAAATATTTCTTGTTGTCAAAAAACATTTGGGTAACTACATAATGTGCGCCTGCATCGACCTTATTCTTCAATCGCTTCAAATCGGTTTTCATGCTGGGTGATTCTTCATGTTTTTCTGGGTAACCCGCAACGCCTATACAAAAATCCACATCGCAAGAAATCTCGATGACATCATGTAGGTAATGACCTTTGTTTAATTGTTCAACTTGCTTAACTAGATCTATCGCAAATTCGTGACCGCCTTCTGTGCACTCAAAGCGTTTATCTCCTTTACGGGCATCGCCTCGCAATGCCATCACGTTATCGATCTCTAGGTATTGACAGTCGACCAATAAATATTCTGTTTCCTGCTGAGTAAAACCACCGCAAAGCAAGTGCGGAACTGTATCCACATCGTATTTATTCTGAATCGCTGCACAAATACCCAAGGTTCCCGGACGCATTCTGGTCAATTTTTTCTCGAGTAGTCCGTTCTTTTTTTCGATGTAGATAAACTCTTCTCGAGAGGTCGTCACATCAATAAATGGTGGTTTAAACTCCATTAAGGGATCGATATTGCTGTACAATTCCTGTATGGATTTACCCTTTACTGGCGGTATAATCTCAAAGCTGAACAGCGTTTTTTTGGCTTTTTTTATATGATCGGTGATCTTCATTTTTGATACTGTTGTTAGTCCGCAATATTTGGGTTAAGCCATTTTTCCGCTTTCGCGAAAGTGATTCCTTTACGATCTGCATAATCCTTGACCTGATCTTCCTTGATCTTGCCTAATCCAAAATAGCGGGATTCAGGATGCGAAATGTAATAACCTGAAACGCTAGCAGCTGGCCACATAGCAAGACTTTCCGTCAACTTGACTCCTATTTGGTCTTCTACTTTCAGCAGTTCCCAGATCGTTTCTTTTTCCAGATGATCCGGACAGGCTGGATAGCCTGGTGCTGGTCGTATTCCCTTGTATTCTTCCTTGATCAAATCATTATTTTCCAGCTGCTCATCGCTGGCATAACCCCAGAATTCCTTGCGGATTTTCAAATGCAGATATTCTGCAAGAGCCTCGGCAAGTCGGTCTGCAAGTGCTTTGAGCATGATGGAATTGTAGTCGTCGTGATCTTTTTCAAATTGGGCTGCACGTTCTGGAACGCCAAAACCTGTGCTCACGCAAAAAGCTCCAATGTAATCCTGTTTGCCAGAATCCTTCGGCGCGATGAAATCTGCTAGTGCTATCTGTGGTTTTCCTGTGGCTTTTTTTGATTGCTGGCGCAGCGTTCTAAAAATAAATTCCTGATCGGTTCCCTCAACTTTAATGTCGTCGTGGTTAATGGTGTTTGCTGGAAACAATCCGTAGATGGCTTTGGCTTCCAGCCAATTTTCATCAATAATTTGCTGGAGCATTTCTTGAGCATCGGCAAAAAGCTCTGTGGCTTGTTCGCCAACGACTTCATCACTCAAAATATCCGGATAACGACCGTGCAAATCCCAACTGCGGAAGAACGGTGACCAGTCAATATATTCTGAAACACGATTTAAATCAATGTTCTCCAAAACATGAACCCCTAGCTTTTCCGGCTTTACGGCCTCATAACTTGACCAATCAATGGCAAACTTGTGTTCACGTGCCGTATCAATGGTTAGGTAGTCTTTCTTTTTAGCCCTTCCTAGAAAGTCGTCGCGCAGCTTTGTGTATTCTTCTTTTTTCGCTTTCGCGAAAGCGAAATAATCATCATCCTTATCGCCTGTCAATTCTCCAGCAATTGTCACGGCTCTGCTCGCATCGTTTACGTGGACAATGGTTCCCTCATATTCTGGAGCGATCTTCACGGCCGTGTGCGCTCGCGAGGTTGTCGCACCGCCTATCATGAGTGGCACCTCAAAATTGCGACGCTTCATCTCTTTGGCGATATACACCATCTCGTCCAGCGACGGCGTAATGAGTCCGCTGAGTCCGATAATATCGACATTATGCTCAATCGCTGCATCCAATATTTTTTCTGGTGGCACCATGACGCCCAAGTCGATGATCTCATAATTATTACAGGCCAATACGACGCTCACAATATTTTTCCCGATGTCGTGGACGTCGCCTTTTACGGTGGCCATGAGGACTTTGGGGGCGCTGGCCCCTAAATCCCCAGAGGGGACTTTTTTGAGTTCGTATTGAACTTCGTTCAAAACGAACTCAATATCGTTGAGCACTTGTTCGTTTTTGAATCTTATGACTCTAAATCCATGCTCTTGAAGCCAGTTGGTTCTTTCTTGATCTTTTTCTTGTTGTTCTTCTGTATCGTGATAACCACCATCTATTTCAATCACTAGATTTTCTCTAAGACAAACAAAATCTACGATATACATTCCGATAATATGCTCTCTGCGGAATTTGTAACCATCCAATTTTTTATTACTCAAAACTTCCCACATCTTATTCTCTGCAGGTGTTGGGTTTTTCCGTTTTTCCTTTACTCTTTGTTGCAATAAGCCATAGGCTATTGGATTGGCGGTACGCCATGATGAAAAAGTCCCCTTTGAGGATTTAGGGGCTTGGAGTCTAAGTCTCTCCTTTTCCTTCTCGATAAAAGGCAACAGATAAGCCACAGCTTTTTTCATTACACGCGCGCTTTTTACTACCTGCGGCAAGAACATTTTTCCAGAACCAAAGAGATCGCCCACTACATTCATTCCCGTCATCAGGTTGCCTTCGATTACTTCGATGGGTGCGGTTGCGGCAAGTCTGGCTTCTTCTACATCTTCTATAATATAGGCGTCAATTCCTTTTACTAACGCTCGTGTGATGCGGTCCTGCAAGGAAGTTTCTCTCCAACTGTTGTCGATAATACTGGTTCTAGCAGTTTGGGTTACACTTTCTGCATAGTCCAGTAGACGCTCTGTGGCATCATCACGACGGTTGAGTAGCACATCTTCTACGTAATCGAGAAGTTCTTTGTCGATATCATCATAGACTTCCAGCATCGCTGGATTGACGATTCCCATATTCATTCCGGCCTTGATCGCATGAAACAAAAAAGCGCTGTGCATTGCCTCGCGGACTTTATTATTACCACGAAAACTGAAACTCACGTTGCTCACACCACCACTAACGCTCGCGTGCGGTAGGTTTTCTCGTACCCATCGCGTTCCTTCAATAAAATCAATAGCATTTAGTTTGTGCTCGTCCATTCCCGTTGCAACTGGGAAGATATTGAGGTCAAAAATGATATCCTCAGGTGCAAACTTCACTTCATCCACCAAAATATCATAACTGCGTTTTGCGATCTCGATGCGACGCTCATAGGTATCGGCTTGACCAACCTCATCAAAAGCCATAACGATCACGGCCGCACCGTAGCGCTTGATAGCTTTGGCGTGTTTTATAAATTCTTCCTCGCCTTCTTTAAGGCTGATGGAATTGACCACACATTTTCCCTGAACCACCTGCAATCCAGCCTCGATGATTTCCCATTTGGAACTATCGATCATGATAGGCACTCTGGAAATATCGGGTTCTGCGGCAATGAGATTCAGGAATTTGACCATCGCAGCCTTGCCGTCGATCATTCCATCATCCATGTTGATGTCGATGATCTGTGCGCCATTTTCTACCTGTTCTCTTGCAATCTCCAGCGCCTCATCAAATTTCTCTTCGTTGATGAGTCGTAGGAATTTTTTGGAGCCAGCAACGTTGGTGCGCTCACCAACGTTGACAAAATTACTTTCGGGTGTGATGACCAGCGGTTCGAGTCCGCTAAGTTTGAGTGGCCTAAAATCCTTATCCGACATCTGCTAGTTTTTGAAATGATGGAATAGGTCTAGGTTGGTATTCTTCTGCTAATTTAGCTATGGCAGCAATATGTTCTGGAGTCGTCCCACAACAACCACCAATGATGTTGACCAATGATTTGTCCAAATATTCCCTGATTTGTGAAGCCATTTGCTCTGGCGACTCGTCGTATTCACCAAACGCATTAGGCAAGCCCGCATTGGGATAAGCACTAATCCCGAATTGAGATTTCCCTGCAACAGTTTCTAGATATGGAGTCAATTGTTTTGCGCCCAAAGCGCAATTAAACCCAACCGACAATAGCGGAATGTGTTCAATGGAAATCAGAAAAGCCTCGGCAGTTTGACCGCTTAATGTTCTTCCTGAAGCATCGGTTATGGTACCGCTGACCATAACTGGAATATCCGATCCCAATTCTTCTTTGAGTTCTTCAATGGCAAAAAGGGCAGCCTTAGCATTGAGCGTGTCAAATACGGTTTCTACCAGTAAAATATCAACGCCGCCTTTGACGAGTCCAGCAGCTTGTTGTTTGTAAGCCTTGCGTAATTCCTCAAACGTGATCGCCCTAAAACCAGGATCGTTTACATCTGGCGACATGCTGGCCGTTTTGTTGGTTGGGCCTATGGCGCCTGCTATGAATCTGGGTTTGTGAGGTTCTTTTTTGGTAAACTCGTCGGCTACTTGACGGGCGATTTTTGCGCTCTGGATGTTGAGCTCGTCCACCAGATCTTCCATGTGATAATCTGACATGGCAATGGTTGTTGCACTAAAGGTGTTGGTCTCTACAATATCTGCTCCAGCCGCAAAATAGGCTGCGTGAACGCCTGCGATGGCTTCGGGCTGAGTAATAGAAAGTAAATCGTTATTTCCCTTTACATCAGATCCGTAATCTGCAAACCGCTTGCCTCTAAAATCTGCCTCGGTAAATTTGTGTCGCTGCAGCATCGTTCCCATGGCACCATCCAGCACTAGGATGCGCTCTTGCAAGGCATTAAATAAATCGTTATTTCTCAATCTTTATGTTTCTAATTAAAGGCTCGCTTGCAACCGAGTTTCATCAAATGATGAAGTTTTTAGTTTGCTTGATTTTTGAGTAGAAGTTCGCTTTCGCGAAAGCGAAAAAAAGCGTGCAATTTTAAAAGAAAGAATAGCGATGAAGCTGATAGTTATCTGTCCACATTGCTGCGGTAGAATGAGGCACCTTCTGCAAAGTCGCAGGGTTGCCAAGGTCTCAACGGGTCTAATCCCTGAACCTTTCTTTATAACTCAAAATGCAATGAACTGATACAAATATGGACTTTGAAAAGTCAAAAACAAAATTAAAATCAAAAATAAAATTCATAGAAATAGATAATTTATTAAAACAGATCAATTCATTTTAAAAAAATTATCGACCTCGGTGAAATAATCTTCACCATAGTGCTTCAAAAAACTACCATCAGGTTTCAATAGAAAAAAAGCCCCACAATTTTGGTCTGAAGTAAAAAGGTTCGATTTGAAAAACCCAGGATCTGATTGATATTTCTCTATTGCTTCATAGATGTTTTGAAATTCTGCAATATCCTCATAAACAAAAAAATCAACAGCATTGTACTTTTTACTCATTCTAGCAGAAATTCGAATTCCATTATGAGCGACGACATCTTTAGTTTTTAATGAAGCATTAGCTATCAGACAATTAGTCCCAAATTGCTCATAGTTAATAAGAATCGCTTTTTCGGGATCAATTTTTGTTTGTAACTGACTCTGTAATGAATCTCTCAGTTGGTCAGCATCGGCTTTACTCAATTGCCCAAAAAATGATTGTCGACTCTTTTTATACTCTCTGTTTAATTTCGAATTAACTCTTACATCACCCTCATCATAGGGGTTCGGCGCGAATATTTCGCCAGTTTTACAAGACATCAACACCAATGTTGCAGCGAATAATAAAATAACCTGTTTCATAAGATCTTATACTACACTACTCCTCAGGAGCCAGTTCAATCACCAACCCCTCCAAATCTTCAGTAATCGGAATTTGACATCCAAGCCTTGAGTTATCTTTTACAAAAGATGCTTCCCAAAGCATGGCTTCTTCATCATCATTGCGCTCACCTAAATCGTGATCGCTAATGATATAACATTGACAGGTGGCGCACATTGCCATACCGCCACAAACCGCTTGGACAGGTAAATCATAGGCCTTGCAGACTTCCATGATGTTCATGTTCATGTCTGTAGGCGCATCGACCTCGTGACGCTGGCCTTCACGGTCAATGATGGTGATCTTGATATCAGACATTCTGCTTGTTGCCTATTTTTTTGACCACTGCTTTTTCAGCTTCTTTTCGGGAACCGTCAAATCCATCAATGCCGCCAACGGTGGTGTATTTCATGACATAACGTTTGTCTGGAAAGATTCTTTGGTAAGCACTCTGACACATTAATGTTGCCTCGTGAAAACCGCAAAGAATCAGTTTCAATTTTCCTGGATAGGTATTCACATCGCCTATAGCATAGATGCCAGGAATGTTGGTTTGATAGTCCAAGGTATTATCCACTTTGATCGCATTCTTTTCTATTTCTAGACCCCAATCGGCTATAGGGCCTAATTTAGGAGCAAGACCAAATAACGGAATAAAAGCATCGCACTCGATGACTTCCATGCGTTTTGCCTCGTCGTTGTGTTGCAATAGAACGGATTCAACAGCACCTTCACCATTGATGTCAAGGATTTCGGCTGGAGTGACTAGTCTGATTTTATCTTGATCGACCAACTCCTCTACTTTCTCCACACTATCCAGCGCACCACGGAATTCCTCACGGCGATGTACCAAAGTTACCTCACTGGCAACATCTGCCAAAAAGATCGACCAGTCCAACGCACTATCGCCACCACCAGCGATCACTACTTTTTTGCCACGATAATCCTCTGGATCCTTGATCATGTAAGCAAGTCCTTTATCCTCGTACTTCTCCAATCCGTCGATGGTTGGTTTACGTGGTTCAAAAGAACCCAAACCGCCAGCAATAGCGACGATTTTTGTATGATGTTTAGTTCCCTTGTTAGTGGTCACTATGAATGTTCCATCATCCAGTTTGTCTATGGTTTCGGCACGCTCGCCTAGTGTAAATCCAGGCTGGAACGGTTCGATCTGTTTCATAAGATTATTAACCAGATCTCCGGCCAGTACTTCTGGAAAGCCTGGAATGTCGTAAATAGGCTTTTTAGGGTATAGCTCAGTACATTGACCACCAGGTTGCGCAAGTGCGTCAATGATGTGGCACTTCAGCTTCAACAATCCGGCTTCAAAAACGGCAAAAAGTCCCGTCGGGCCTGCACCTATAATCAAAATATCTGTGGTAATCATCTCTTTCTCCATAGCAATTTCTTCCTCTCTTAGGGATGTGCAAAGGTCGTTAGCAAACGGCAGCTAAACAAGTCTTTAAGTATAAAGGAACAGCGCTTTACGATACCTTCCAAAAATTGTTTAGCAAATGTTTATAAAAATGCTTTGAGCAATGCAAAACATATCGATAAAAGTAAAGCAGTGTACTATTTTAATGACTAAAGTTATAACTTTTTAGTAGTCTAATTCTTACTTTATATTGGATAATTCCTACAAGTTTGTTTATGTATAAAATTATTATTGTGTAATAAAACAATCATTTATCTAAAATATGTAAAACAAACTCGCTTTTCGTCCTACAAGATCATATTGGCTTTCGTCTACTTTTATATTGTAATTATTTGGTTTACAAGCAGGCAACTAATCGAAAAAAAATCAATAAGAACTTTTGAAGTTTGTAATTCGCTACCTTTGTAAGAAATAGCTACCCCTATACTTTTAAACGATTACCAATATTCTATATGATAGTAGCCTTACATCCCGATAATGAGGATCAACGACTTAGATCGTTAAGGAATATTAATATTCTGGATTCCTTACCAGAAGAAAAATACGATCATATTACCGATTTAGCTACCTTCATTTGCGGCACTAAAAGCAGTGCCATTTCCCTGGTCGACGAGAATAGACAATGGTTTAAATCGATTAAAGGGATGGCGACTTGTGAAACTCCTAGAGAAGTTAGTTTTTGCTCGCACGCTATTTTAAATCCTGACGAATTGATGGAGGTTCAGGATGCCAAACTCGATGAGCGATTTAAAAGTAATCCTTTAGTAACCGACCTAGAAAACCCCATAAGATATTATGCAGGTATTCCCATAAAAAATTCAGACGGAATGGTGCTAGGAACTTTATGTGTGCTAGATGATAAGCCAAATAGTCTTTCCCATGATCAAAAAATTGCTTTACGCAATTTAGGACGACAGGTTCAAGAGTTGGTTAAACTACATGTTGTCAACGAGGATTTACGGGTCTCTAGGAATCAATTGAAAAAACACAACGGCCTACTGGAAGATTTTGCAGGTACGGTTTCGCATGACATGAAAATGCCACTAGCTAACCTTATTGTGACCTCAGACATATTAAATAAGAAGTATCACGGTCTCGTTGATGACGATGGTCGTAAGTACTTGAAATATTTAAAGAGTTCCTCTTTATCCTTAAGTGATTACATCACAAATATTCTAGCACACTACGAAAGCTCCGCTTATGAAGTGGATGACAGGGAAGATTTTGACCTTAATGAACTTTTAGAAAATATCATTGAGCTTATTAATATCAAGCACCACTGTGATATTCATTTACCAGAACAGAACTATCAATTGCATTGTAATCGCGTTGCACTGGAGCAGATTTTCCTTAACCTAATAGGCAATAGTATCAAATACAATGATAAGGAAGAGACCGTCATTGATTTTGGGGTAACCGAAACGGAAGATCTATACAAATTTTCAATAACAGATAATGGCCGCGGTATTCCTAAAGAAAACCTACTTCACATTTTCAATCTATTTAATACCGTAGGAGAATACGATAGGTATGGGAATCAAGGACACGGTATAGGACTCAGCACCGTTAAGCAACTCGTGGAAAACCTTGGAGGCTCTATTCATGCAGAATCTGTTCTAGGCGAAAGCACTACATTTTATTTTAGTGTTTCTAAATAAAGCTTTTAAAGAATTTGAGATATCTCTATAGAAGTAGCTATTTTGCTGATCTTTACAATATCTGACACCAATCCCCTAGCAGTAACTTCCCTTCCTGCACCAGCGCCTTTGATCACTAATGGGTGTTGTGTATAACTCTCAGAATAAATTTCAAAAAATCCATCGCTCCCCAGCAATTGTCCAGCGGGAGTGTCATTTCTAACTGCTTGCAAAGAAACTTTCAGTTGCCTGTTTTGGACATGCAATTGCCCCAAATGCCTGAGAACTTCGTCCTCTTTTAATGCGTTCTTGCGCTCTTGAAAATAGGAATCCAGCTGAGGCAGATCCGTCAAAAATTCACTTAACGAGGCGCTTCGTAAATTAGGGGTTACTAAATTTTCAATGGCTATATCTTCAAATTCTAATTTGAGACCTGCTTCCCTAGCCAGAACGAGAAGCTTCCTAGCTACATCATTTCCAGATAAATCTTCTCGTGGGTCAGGTTCTGTATAACCCAATTCAAGGGCATCTTTTACCACTTCAGAAAACAGCACGTCTTCCTGAGAATACCTATTAAATATATATCCTAGAGAGCCAGAAAACACCCCATTGATCTCAAACAACCGCTCACCGCTATTGTAGAGATCTCGTGCAGTTTGTACTATAGGCAATCCTGCACCTACATTAGTTTCATATTCAAAAAAGAGATCTTTCCCCTTTAAAATAGAGCGTAATTGATCATAAAAGTTTTGAGATAGCGTATTGGCTATTTTATTTGCTGTAACGATATGAAATCCATGTTCGGCAATTTCTGGATAAAATCTAGACAGCTCTATACTTGCTGTTGCATCGACTGCAATTTTAATGGCTTCCTGAGTCTCAGAAAATCTATAGAAACTCTGTGGATCTCTAGGCGATCCATTTGCATCAAAGATTTCCTTCCATTCCTTATCAATTCCTTCTTCTAGGGTCAAAACAGTGCTTGAATTAGCAAGGCCTACGATACGCACATCGAGTTGATGATGAGACTTGAAAAAAGGTCGGCTGTCGAGAATTTGTTGGATAAAAGTTTTACCAACATTCCCAATGCCAAATAAATATAGATGTACTAGTTTCATAATAACTTTATGGGTTTACTGATGATTTAATTGGTGACCTGATCCAATCTTGTTGAGGGATCTGATTGTAAATTCCTGCGGAATATATCTTTTAGAATTTGAGCCACCTGATCGTGTTCTATTAAGAAAGCGTCGTGCCCATGCAAACTTTGAATCTCATGATACCTCACAGGATGTTGATCTCGCAATAAATCAAAGGTTTCTCGATCTTCCGCCGCTAGAAAGAATCCATCGCTATCAATGGCGATCATTTCTATTATGGTATCACTTCTTTTTAAGATTTTTTCAATGTTGCCTTCAAAGCTGGCAGCTGCGTCTATATTCCACAATAAATGGTTGAGCAATCTATAAGAAGGCAGCGAGAAACGTGCTTCTAAAACTTTTCCATGATGATCCAGCCATTGGTTTACTTTAAACTCATTGGCCAGTTTCTCGCGTTTGAACTTCTCTTTCAAACCTTGAGGTGCCCTGTAAAAAGTCATCGCGTGTTGGCGCGCTGTTTCAATAGGTTTTTCAGAATATTTCAAAATCTGTTCTTGCACATGACAGCAAGCGATAAGCCAGTCGGTAGATTTCCAGTCTGCAGCGATAGGAATGATGGTTCCAAAAAGCTTTGGTTGAATAGCCAAAAGTTCCCAGAGCAAAGCGCCTCCTATGCTACCACCTATGCCTATATCAATGTGCTGTATGTTTAAGGTTTGTATCGCTTTCGCGAAAGCGAATGCCACATCACCCAAACACCATTCTTGATAATTATAAATCAAATGATCTGTGATGCCGTCATACCCATTTCCAGGTATGTCAAACGCCAAAACCGTGACTTGATTGAGATCAATAGTTTCTCCATCGCCAACTAGGGCGCCCCACCAAGATGGGACGTTAGAGTTACCTGTCAGTGCATGATTAACCAATACGATGGGCGCGCTGTGCAATTCGCGCCCAAAAGTTTGGTAAGAAACCTGAATCGATTGCTTCTTGCCAGATTGTAAGAGCAGATCTGGAATAGCGATATGGTTCAATTTTTCTGACATCTATGCCTCTACTGTTGACTTGATTTGTTGGAAGGCATTGACTAGATCTTGCTTCAAATCGGCAAGATCTTCAAGTCCTACTGACAACCGAATCAAATCTTTAGTCACACCAGTGCTTAATTGGTCTTCATCTTTCAATTGCTGGTGGGTAGTGCTTGCCGGGTGAATGATTAAGGATTTCGTATCTCCTATGTTTGCTAACAGCGAAAATACTTTGGCACTGTCCACAACTTTCTTAGCATTCTCGTAACCACCTTTCACACCAAAGGTAACAATCCCGCTTTGACCCTTAGGCAAATATTCTTTGGCGAGCTCATAATAATCACTGGATTCCAGTCCTGGATAATTTACCCAGGCGACATCTGATTGTTCTTTGAGCCATGTAGCTAAGTCTAAGGCATTTTTAGAATGTTGAGCGACGCGCAAATTTAAGGTCTCTAGACCCTGAATAATTTGCCATGCATTGAATGGAGAAATGGCTCCTCCTAAATCGCGCAGTCCTTCAATCCGGACTTTTGCAATAAACGCTGCGGCTTCTAGTGCCTCGCTATAAACTAAACCGTGGTATCCAGCAGATGGTTCAGTAAATTCTGGAAACTTACCATTGGTCCAGTCAAAAGTTCCTGCATCAATAATGATCCCGCCTAGCGCAGTGCCGTTACCATTGATGTATTTAGTCAAGGAATGGATCACGATATTCGCACCGTGCTCGATAGGATTGAGCAAGTATGGTGTAGCAACCGTATTGTCCACAATCAATGGAACTTTAGATGCTTTAGCTTGTTGGCTGATTTTTTTGAGGTCTAGTACATCTAATTTTGGGTTACCTAATGATTCTACAAATATCGCACGGGTGTTTTCTTTTGTCGCTTTCGCGAAAGCGTCATCCTCATTAGGGTTCACAAAAGTAGTCGTGATCCCCAAACGTGGAAGTGTCACAGAAAGCAAATTGAAAGTGCCTCCATAAAGGGAGTTGCTCGCCACAATGTGATCTCCCGCACGCAACAGCGTTAATAATGTGGTAGAAATAGCACTGGTTCCTGAAGCAGTGGCCACTGCTGCAATTCCACCTTCTAATGCTGCGAGTCGTTGTTCCAACACATCGACGGTTGGGTTGTTCAAACGGGTGTAAATCCATCCAGGTTCTGCAAGTGAAAATAGATTTGCCGCGTGATCGCTGTTGTTGAAAACGTAGGCAGTGGATTGATACAATGGAACAGCGCGAGTGCCGCCGTGGGATTTTACATCGTGTCCTGCGTGTAATGCTTGGGTTGAAAATTGTTGATCTGACATTTTTTTCTTATTAAATTAGAAATTGAATTAATGCCCAGAACCAATAGAAATATAGATTTACCATTTCGCTATTGCGAAAAGGAAAAATCAAAAAAGAAACTTGTGGTAGTATAACCTACTTACATGTGTATCATCTTGTCTCACCAGTTGTGAGCAGAATTTAGCACCTTCTCCAAATATTTACATAAATGAAGGGTTGCTAAGGAGTCGATGGGTCTGTTCCCTCGTCCTTTCTTGATAATTTCAGTATGGTTATGAACGTGAGTGTAAAGATTCAATAATTAAAATGGGTATTCCAAATTTTTAACAGCTTATTTAGTTTTTTCAGTCCGTGTAGAGAGGCTAAAATTGAGAATATTCATGATGTAACAACTTGAACAACAATTGTTTTTGTTGATGTACTTCCCAACTAAGATATATCATCCAAGCCTTAAATATTGCCCGGGTACTAGCGATGATTTTTGTTGATATGGAAGCTATTTCGCATTTTAGGAAAAAGGTAATAGTTCAACGAGCGTATAGCTCATTTTAAAGAAGAAGCACTCTTCGTTATATAATTTAAGAGATACTTGTTTTAAGTGATATAATAGAATCGACGAAAGTTGTCATGAAATGATCGTGTGCGAGCTACATTTTTTAATCTGTGGCTATGATGTCTTGAATAGCATCTAAAATATCTCGATGAAATACGTCAGAATTTACTTTAAATCTCGCTTTTAAACACTTAAACGGTGCTTAAATGTGGAAACACGTTTAAATCGCTTGTTTTTTCGCCAAGATACAACTGTGTTCGTTTTACACACGTAAGTATAATACAACTCAAATACCAAAATGAAAAGAATTATACTTTCTTCCGTGTTTCTTCTATCAACGTTTCTTAGCCTTTCTCAAGTAGGAATAGGAACTAACAGTCCCAGCAGTGCCTCTTTATTAGATATACAAGCGGCATCAGGTGACAAAGGGATTATGATCCCTAGAGTCAATATCGTTAACCTTTCTAATCAAGCCCCAATTGTAGGCGCTATTGAGGAAAGTTTACTTGTTTTTAATCTTAATGATGCAACAGGAAAGGGTTTCTACTATTGGTCTGGAAGCAAATGGGAAAAATTGACAACCCCTAATGATACCCCAACGACTTCTATGGAGGCTGGAGATGCGTGGTCTCTTTCAGGAAATTCTGGAACCACACCAGGGGGTGGTACAAATAACTATTTAGGAACATCTGACAATACAGACCTTTCAATCGCTACAAATAAAATCGAGCATATCAGAGTAAAGGCAAATGGTAATGTGGGAATAGGCGCTGGAGCGACCAACCCAGGAAATGCTCTTGTGATAAAGACGAATACAAACTTTGATGGGTTATCACTTGATTTTTTAAATTATGATCTAAATATGATTCAATCTGGCGACATCTTTTTTATGCAAAACACCCAGGCCACTGGGTCGATAAATTTAGCGTTCGGGAATAGCAGCCGTCTATCATTTGATACCAATGCGATGCTCCCTGCCGTGGACGCGCCTAATAATATCACGACAAATAATGGAACTTATGACCTAGGTAGATTTGATCGCCATTTTAGAAGAATGTATACTAAAGGCGTGCATTCCAACGATAACGATGCTAACGGTGGCTTGAGAATCAATATTGGTTCTAATGGCGGCTCACTAGCTGATTATCATTTTACAAACTTTTCATTTTTTGCTGTAGAAAATAATCGTGATTTAGGTAGAAATGACAAGCCATGGAGAACCCTTTACTATCAAAACGCTCAAGTAGTAAGCGACCGTAGAAAGAAAGAGAATATTGCGCCGCTTTCTCATGGGTTAGATAAAATCCTTTCACTCAAGACTTACTCTTACAACTATAAGAATGACAGTGAAAGTAAAGAACGATATGGCTTTATTGCGCAAGATCTTCAAACAGATCTTCCAGCAGTAGTTGAGGAGGCTCCAGATGAAATGAAATCTTTATCCGTTGACTATACTGCGATTATTCCAATCCTAGTCAATGCGATTAAAGAGCAACAAGTGCAGATCGATGCCTTGAAAAAACAGCTCCAATAGGTTCATCATCAAAACAGATGGTTCACATGATAAAATCTATCTCTCAATTACTTCAATGCAGGCATAATATGTATCTTTGAATGGAATAAGAGGATTGATTTGACTGCTTGCAACCTCGTTCTATCTCGGTAGAACACAAATGCTAAATCAGGAGTATTTGACCGCGCACAGTCCTTCTTCCTTCTTACGATTTTTAATTTACTGCGAGAGCGCTTTATGGAGTTCGCTTTCGCGAAAGCGCAATAATCATATGCCCTATTTATTTACATCAGAATCTGTGAGTGAAGGTCACCCAGATAAAGTAGCCGACCAAATAAGCGATGCCTTGCTAGATAATTTTCTAGCTTTTGATCCTGAATCTAAAGTTGCCTGTGAAACCCTTGTTACTACTGGGCAAGTAGTTCTTGCAGGTGAGGTTAAATCAGATACCTATCTAGACGTTCAAACCATTGCTAGAGATATCATCAATGAGATAGGTTATACTAAAGGAGAATATCAATTTTCTGGAGATTCTTGTGGTGTGATCTCTTTGATACATGAACAGTCGCAAGATATCAATCAAGGGGTGGATCGCGATAGCAAAGAAGAACAAGGTGCTGGTGATCAAGGAATGATGTTCGGTTATGCAACTGATGAGACAGATAACTACATGCCACTGGCTTTAGATATTTCGCATAAGGTCTTGATTGAGCTGGCAAAGCTGCGACGTGAAAATAAAGACATCACCTATTTGCGGCCAGATGCTAAGTCCCAGGTCACTATCGAGTATAGTGATGACAATGTACCGCAGCGTATTGACGCGATCGTTATTTCTACACAACACGATCCTTTTAATGAAGACGATGATACAATGTTATCACAAATCAAAAAGGACTTAATTGAAATTTTGATTCCTAGGGTACAAAAGCAACTTCCTGCTTATGCGCAGAAATTGTTCAACGACAAAATTAAATATCACATCAATCCAACTGGGAAGTTTGTGATAGGTGGACCACACGGTGATACTGGGCTGACCGGACGCAAAATCATTGTGGATACCTATGGTGGTAAAGGAGCCCATGGGGGTGGAGCATTTTCTGGAAAGGATCCGTCCAAGGTGGATCGCAGCGCTGCCTATGCTGCGAGACATGTAGCTAAAAATCTAGTCGCAGCTGGACTGGCTACCGAAGTTCTTGTACAAGTATCCTATGCGATAGGAGTGGTGGAACCTACTTCCATATATGTGGACACTTACGGCACCTCCAAAGTTGACCTAACAGATGGAGAAATTGCCAAAAAAGTTGCCAAACTTTTCGATATGCGTCCAGCGGCTATAGAGTCCCGACTAAAATTACGCAACCCTATTTATAGAGATACCGCTGCTTACGGCCACATGGGTCGGGAACCTAAAATAATGACAAAGGTTTTTGAATCTCCATACAACGGTAAAATCACAAGAGAAGTAGAGTTATTTACATGGGAGAAATTGGATTATGTAGACCAGGTAAAAGAGACTTTCGGTTTATAATTCCCAAGGTTTTTTAAAAAAAGCCCAAGCGATCGCTTGGGCTTTTTACATTCTATATGCTTCGGGAATACTTTTTGCAGGGTAAGAAAACACACTTTAGTTCATGTTTAAAATTAACAATAATTCGTTTATACGTTTAAAGTGATTTTTAATCGTTTAAGTGAGTTAGTTTAATGTTAAAATATCAAAAATGGAAGTGTGTGATTCCTCCCTATCATTTGTTACAAACATCTGTTTTTCAGTTGTTTGATTCCTTTTAAACAGATGCTAGTTTACTTTATAAAGTGGTATTTGTTAATTTATATTGGTGTTATTTTTTATAAACGTGTCTTTGGTCGGTATATTTGGTGCTTTAACTTACTTTATCCCCTTATGAAGACATTTTACTCTACTCTCCTATTGCTATTCAGTTTTAGCTTTGCATTCTCTCAAGTGGGAATTAACACAGCTCAACCAGATCCTTCCGCAGCTCTTGATATAAAATCTGAGAATTCAGGTGTTCTCATACCTAGAATGACTCAAGCGCAAATAGATGCCATTGTCAACCCTGCATCTGGGTTATTGACGTATAACACAGACCTAAGTCAATTTAGCTATTTTGATGGTCAATGGAACACTGTTGAGTCGAATAAGCAAACTAGAGATAATCATGTCATCGTGAAAAGCCAGGCTGACTTTCCAGTTCCTGTTGCAGGTGTTATTACGTTAGATACAAACACAAGTTATCAATTGAATGGCACTATCTATATGACCAATAGTCTGGACATGAATAACGCCACGATCTATGGACAATTTACACAGCGTGATGCCCTAGTGATGACCACCACTACTCCATTATTTAAAGGAGCAACTGGAGGCACGCTAAGAAATATTGCCATTGCAGGTTCGCCTGGTATATCTACAAAAGTATTCGAATTAGCTTCCAATCCTGCCGGTACAAATGGCCCTCAAAACTTAGCATTTCAAACTATAATTATAAATGGAGCAGCATCCGTAGGTACTATAAGTGGCTATGGACTCATATTTTTTGATATTGCACAGTTCTTGAACAACGTTGACGGGATTACTTTCAGCAATACAGGTGTAGTCCTTCTCAATGCAATGGGTTGGGATGGATCCAACACTGGAACTTTCGAGACTTTCACCGGAACTTTTCAGTTGATCGAACAACAAAGTGGATTCATGAATGTAACCGGTTCAAATATGGGTGTGGACATAATGGGAGTGAATGACATCACAGGTAGCGCAGTAATTGAAGGTGTGGTGTTTTATGGAGGAGGTAACTATATTGATGGAAACTCTCCATATACTGGGTATAACTTTACAAATGATTGGAGTGTCGATTGTCCTGGACTTGTAGCTGAAACAGATGAAAGAGCCACTGGAAACATATACATGACTGGATCAACACCAATTAATATTACAAATAATAACGCCGCAAAACTTTCCGTAACAACCACTGCTGCTCGATTATTCCGTACCAGAGATCAAAATACGAGTGGAACGACTTTCAGTAATAGAATTTATTACGATGGAATGGAGGCTAAAATTATGACTACTCAAGTTGCTCTAGCCTATACCGCTACTGGCGGGAGCCAATTTCAATTCTCCCTATATAAGAATGGAACAACATTAGTACCAGGGACGACTACAATCGCAAATACATTGACGACTAATCAAAATCAATCAGTGTCCATATTAGGAACGGTAGATATGAACCCTGGTGATTACATTGAGGTATTCTGCAGAAAGACTTCTACAGGCAACGAGCAATTCCTTACTACCTCTTACAATCTTATTTTAAGCAATTAACTTAATGCCTCTACCCTAGAAAAGATCTCAACTAATCCCCTGGTTGAGATCTTTTTATTTATAACCCTTCCAAGTTATTTACGTATCTGTCTTAACGCAAACCATACCGCCATCAAAAACAAAAACAGATACCAAATGTAACTACGATCCTGTTCACCAGTAGCCATGAGGTATAGCACATAACCACTACCAACACAGCTTGTGTACAGTAAAATTTGCCAAAACCATTTAGGGATTTCCATACTGACTCTTTAATAAACTTTAATTCCTGACTTGAGATATTTCGCCCAGGTCTTTGAATAGGTGTGCACTTTCTCTGTAGGTTTTTCCTTATTGTCGAGCACTTCAAAACCTGCATTTTTCCAGGCAAAAATACTACCATATAAATTTTTTACCTCAGTATAGCCGGCCTCCTGTAATTGTTCCCCATAATCTTCACTGCGTACGCCTACACTGCAATAAACTACAATCTTAGCATCTGTCGCAACCTTTTTTGATAATTGCCAGTTCTCACCTACCCAAATTGCATTGGGCAAGTGACTCACTTCAAACTCCTCCTTTTTACGGGTATCAAGCACCGTATAGTCGGAATAATTCATGGCCAATTCCTCTACACTTATGTAGGGGACCGTATGACTATTATACTTTTTAAGTAAACTGTCTATAGATTGCGCTTTCGCGAAAGCGGAACACATGACAGTAAACAAAGCAATCATTATTAATCTCATAATTCCTGTTCTACTGGTTGGAATGCAATTTCCTTGCCTTGTTGCTCTTTTTCAGCAGCTGGCAGAATTTCCATGTTATCCCAAAGGCCTGTTTTCAAGGTCAACGCATATTCTATGGGCAGCGCGTTTTTCTTCATTTGATCCACAGCAGTTTCATAATCGTAAGACAGGGCAATATGTTGATATTCAAAACCATCCAAATCATCCAATATCATGGCCCAGGTTTTAGTCGTTCCATCGTTTGCTGGCATACCAATCACTCCCGGATTAAGCCAGAAGGCATCGCCTTGTTGATCTGTAAAAGGCAATCCGCAATGGCCTGCGATGATGACATCAGACTTCAATGCGTGTAAACTGGCTTTCTTTTCGTTCCAGTCTGTAGATTTAAATACAAATTGTGAGACCTGATCATAACTCCCATGAACAACGCCTATTTTCTTGCCCGCATAGTTAAAAATCATGTAGTCAGGCAAGGATTTAAAGTATTGCTTTGTGGTGGTGTGTAAGTTCGCTTTCGCGAAAGCGTACCAGATCTCACTAAAACCATCACATCGAGAACCTGTGGTAAAATCACAGCCGCAATCCTCTTGATCGTCCCGCAACTGGATCTCTACATTCCCCAAAATGCTATGTGCTCCCCAATTCTTAAAAGTTTCCAGCGTCTCTTGAGGTTGCCCGCAATAACCGATAATGTCGCCTGTACAAATACAATTTTCTGGAGCAATACCGTGATCATTAGCAAGCTTGATCAAACTTTCTAGCGCCTGCAAATTGCTGTAAACACCTCCAAAAAGGAGCATCTTGCCACTCTTGTAGCCTAAGTCTATGATCTTCTTATCCATGCAGGAAGTAAAAATAAAATGAAACTAAGAAATACTCCATAAATATTGATCCATAATAGGGATGCGTACTTTCCTGTGGTAAAAATGAGCTGGTCCGGAAACCATTCAAAGATGAGCAATACTCCAAAAAAAAGGCCGCATATTACGGACAAAAAATAACTGACTTGCGGTACTTTCATCTTCCATAGCATAAATACCGGTGTTAATCCTATGACCATGGTTCCACTGATTGTGGTAGCGCTCAAAATTTCTGCATTTAAAAATACAGGTATGGTTCCCAGTACGGCTACGATAATCATCATCACCCGCCCGAAGGTGACTGTTGCACCTAAGTTCAAGTCCAGCGTCAATAGCTTAGAAAAGCTTGAAAAAGTACTGTCCAGCGTGCTGGCGGCACTTGTAATCATGATAAAGTTGATGATGAGTAGTAAGACAACGCCTAGTTTTTTGGCGACCTCAACCGCAGCCTGACCTTCTAATCCGGCCTGCTGTGCATACACCCCCACAAGACTAAAAAGTACAATACATATGCCTCCTAATACCGCAGCCCATAAAAAGCTTTTCCTCGTGATCATTGGGCTCGTGATAAATCCACGATCGGTCAGAACAGGATCGTGAAACGGGTAACTAAAACTTTGAAGGATCGCGGCAAAGAACAGGTTTAATCCCAGTTCCATCGACCAGGTGCCGCTGGTCAACATCTCACCTACATCTGCAGAAGGCTCTGCGAATATGACTCCTAAAATGATCATCAACAACACAGAGAATAAGACCATCTGGATCACATCAGTAAATATGGAACTGCTCAATCCTCCCTTTAGAGTGTAAGCCAGCGTCAATAATGTAAAAACAATGATGGCGGCATAATAAGGAGTACTCCCCATATCACCGAAGTAGGTTCCAATGACCATCGTGTTCGACCACACTTCATTAAACAACCTAAAACTGATCAATATAGAAAACAAACCGACCGCCTTTCTACCGTATTTATCAGTTAAAAAGTGATGGATGCTGGTATAGCCTCCCACCGTACGCAGCTGATAAATAATGATACCTGCAACTGCAAAAGAAAGGTAATATCCCGCATATGCCACTCCTCCCACCAGACCAAATTCCAACCCTAAGTTTGCTGCATTGGTAATGCTTTTGGCAAAGATCCAAGAGATAATCAAACTTCCCGTCAACATCAACATATTAGGTGACTTGCCGCGATGTTGTGCCTTAAAAAAGGTAGCAACATCCTTTGCATCGGGAGCGAGTATGAAAAAAATCACACTGCTGACTATAATAAGCAACCACTGTAAGGTCGATGTCTGGGTTAGGTATTCCAAAGTTGGTAGTTAGTAGTTAGTAGTTAGTAGTTAGTAAAAATGCTCGAAGCGGCTTACTTCAGAATTTCCATGTCTTAAATCAAAACTTTTCATTCACTAATCGTTAATCAAAAACATCCCATTCGATTTGAGTTCAAGTTCGAATTCGAGTTCAGGTTTAAATTTGTTTTGATTTTGATTTTGATTTTTCATCACTCATCCCACCAAACCGCTACGTTGATACTGTTATCATTAGTTGCATCTGCCGCTATTTTATAATTATCTGCATTCAAGGCAGCTTCTTCTGCTGGATAAGGCATTCTTACGGGAATCAATCCGTTGTTCAAACTGGCCGATACTTGTTTAAAGACTGGAAATCCTGTTCTTCTATATTCAATCCAGCCTTCATAGCCGTTGATCATATTTGCAATCCACTTTTGTGTAATGATTTGTTGTAGGGGATCATTTCCATTTGCTGCATATGCACCAGTCATGGAGAGGTAACTTACAGGTAATTCTGTATTCCAATATTCGTAAGCCTGTGCAACTCCCGTTTCATACAACTGCTGTGCTGGTGCCGTTATCAAGCCTTTCTGGGCAGCTTCAGCAAGTAAGAAATTGGTTTCCCACGCCGTCATATAATTCGCATCCAGCATTCCCGTATTTTCTCTAAAAATTCGTCCCGCTAGTGAATAATCTGCAAGACTTACAGATGTGGAAGATGCGTCGATCCCATTGATCAAGCCTTCATAGTTATCCCTATTGCTATTATTAGCTCTTGGTCTAAAGAGTACATTGATGCGATCATCGTTCAGTCCTTCTAGCACTTCTTCCATCGTCTCGCTCATCACAAAATTGTTAAAGTCACCAGCTCTCAATCGCGCCATACGGAAGTTGTTAGGCTCACCATCTGTAAAATTGAATACCGCATTTTGCGCATTAGAACTGATGTAGTTTTGTCCGTTGTATAAAGCTTGTAATTGGGCGTTTACATTCTCTTTAGCCGATATGCGCATCAGCGCTTTTATCTTTAAACTATTTGCAAATCGTACCCAAGCTTGTAAATCGCCATTGAAAAGCACATCACCTTCTAAACGTATGGTACCGCTGTAATTCTGTATCGCTGCAATTCCTTGGTCTAGGTTATCCAAAATCCCACCAGGCTGTAAGTAAATATTTTCTTGCAAATCATACTTAGGTTGCACAGTTCCACTTAATCCCTTGAAAGCTTCTGTATAAGGAACGTCTCCAAATATATCTGTTAAGCCTGCAGTCATGTATGCTTTAAAGATCAATGCTGGACCTTCATAGACCGCAAAGGCTGGTGTGCTTTGAGATTGATTGATGATGATTTCATTATCTCTCAAGTTCCTATAAAATATAGGCCATGGATCACCACCCAGCTGCGGGCTTTTGAGCGCATGACGGTCAAAAAGGTTGAAATCCAGTGCTGTCAAATGCTGACTCAACAATCCTCCAGCCACAAAACCTTCATAGGACATTTGCTCGCCATAGTCATAAATCACTTTGCGCAAAAGCAAGCTAGGTTGCACGTTTACTGGCGCATTAGGATTCGTGTTCAGTTCCTCAAAATCGTCTGTACAGGAAATCATCGCTACACCCATAAAGGCAAGTAGCAGGATGTAATGTTTAGTTATATGTTTCATCTGTTGTATTCTTTGTGTGTTGAGTTCGCTTTCGCGAAAGCGAAAAAATCTTAAAAATTAATACCTGCTTTGATCCCTATACTTCTGGTCGAGGCATAGGACATATCCTCCACTCCATTGACAAAGCCTTGACCTTGAACGGCCAGTTGTTCTGGATCAAAATGCGGGATTTCACTAAAGGCAAATAAGTTTCTACCAATCAACGACAGTCTCAAGTCTGCTACATCACCGAAGATCCCAAAAGCCCCTTCTTTTAATACGAAATTGTAACCTATCGAGAACTGACGCAGCTTTAAATAACTCGCGTCGTACACATTGTTTTCCTCGTGATTGCGGTCGTAAAACTGACGGTAATAACTTTCTGCCGTTACTGCGGTAGTGTTTTGAACGTAAATTGGATTCTGCGCGGTTCCTGTATTTACGACTCCATTTGCAACGATTCCTGCTTCTGGTCTAAACGAGGTTTCCTCTAATTGTCCTGCGACAGCACCTAGGGCTAGGGTTCTTGAAACTAAAATCCCGCCTTGTCTCCAGTCTAGTAAAAAGGATGCGTCAAAGTTCTTATACTGGAAGGAATTGGTCAGACCAACCGTAAAATCTGCATTGTAATTTCCTAGTTTTTTAAGGGTAGGATCTGCAATAAAACGACCTTCAGGCGTCAAAACAAAATCTCCATTCTCATTACGGGTGTAGCCGGTTCCATAGAGATCTCCTACACGACCACCTTCTTCCACCTGGTGGAAAACGGTCTGGTCAGAATTATTATAAACTCTGGAAAAACCCAACGTCAAGCGACCGTCTTCTTGTGGTAAGCTTTCTACAATAGCCCTGCTGCTGGCAAAGTTTACAGTAGAACTCCATTGAAATTCTGGGGTTTGTACTGGAATAGCATTAAGGATAATTTCCACACCCTGGTTTCTTACAGATCCACCGTTGACTACTTGCTGGCTAAATCCTGATGATACCGCAATAGGCAAGGATAATATCTGATCGTCTGTTACCGCGTTATAATACGTAAAGTCAACATTCAATCGCTGCTTCAACAACCGCAGGTCAAAACCTAACTCAATGCTCGAGGTAGTTTCTGGCTTTAAGTTGGCATTCGGTATAAAATCCTGATTGGTAAAAGTAGGCTGAGAATTCACTGGAGTTTGGGACAGGAAAGTTCCTTGCGTCTGGTAAGGGTCTGTATCGTTTCCTACCTCAGCATAACTGGCTCTAATTTTGGCAAAGTCAATCACTCTGGGCAGTTCTACCACATTACTCAAAATAAAGCTGGTGGATGCTGATGGGTAGAAAAATGACGTGTTCTCTGCGCTGAAAGGTGTTGCCAGTGCACTGGACCAGTCGTTACGAGCGGTAATGTCCAGGTACAGGAAGTTTTTGTAGCCCGCTTTCGCGAAAGCGTACAAGCTATTAATCCGCTTTTCTGATGTAAAACCGAAGGTCTCAATAGGACTCGCTGCATTGTTCAAGGAAAAGATTCCAGGCTGTGCAAGGCTCGTGGTTTGCACTTGCGTAGTTTGTGCATATTGATTCAATCGATTCCCTCCCGCGCTAGCATCAAAACTGATGTCACCAAATTGTTTTTTATAATTCAACAAGAAGTCTGTATTCACCTCACGGTACAACACATCATGCTCTGCATAAGCACCATTGCGGAATCTATTCGAAGAATAATTACGTAAAAAGCGGCGCTTTTCATTGCTGTAATCCATTCCTGACCGCACGGTTGCCGTAAGTTCTGGAGTTAATTCTCTAGAAATCGAAATGTTTCCAAATAAACGATCCCGACCAAAGCTATTGCGGTTTTCCTTTAATATAAAGTAAGGATTGTCAAAGAAGGTATAGTTAAATGAGTACTGCTGCACACCTTCTAATCCCGGTTGCCAGTAGTCGCGTAAACTATCGATATTTAAAGAGCGAGGTCCCCAGGCTACAAGCGAATAATTTACATTCTCACTACCGTAACCGTTTGATGGTCTGTTATCAGATTCACTATTGACATAATTGATACTAGCGTTGATTTTAGTCTTGTCGCTAGGTCTAAAGTTTAGCTTTGCGGCAACGGTTTGTCGATCAAGATTCACGCCTGGAATAATGCTCTCACTGCGCAGGTCTGTAAAACTCAATCTGTAATCACCTTTTTCAAAACCATTGCTTACGGCTATATTATTGATGGCGGTATAACCCGTTTCATAAAAGTTTTTCAAATTGTCTGGGTGGCTCACAAAAGGAGTTGGCGTTATGGGAAGACCGCTGTATAGAGATGTATCACCACCGCGTACAACAGTTCCATCAGGCAAAGTTACTGGACTATCAAATTGCGGAATCAACGTTCCTTGATCTAATCGTGGACCCCACGAGTAGGAAATATTATCGTTAATTCCACCGCCTAGACCGTTGACATATTCAAACTGGCCGCTGTTCCCTTGACCGAATTCATTTTGGAATTCAGGAAGTTTGAAAGCACTGTCCATAAAGAAACTGGTGTTGTAAGAAATACCTAGTCCAGGCCTTTTACCTCCACTTTTTGTCTCAATAATAATCGCACCATTTGCTGCACGAGTTCCGTAAAGTGCCGCAGCAGCTGGACCTTTAAGGACGGAAACGCTGGCAATATCATCTTGATTAATTTCACCTGCACCGTTGCCAAAATCTACCTCTTGAAAACCTGCCGCCGCCTCATTTGTGAAATTGAAAACCGAATTGTTGTTGACTGGCGTTCCATCCACAATAAACAGCGGATTGTTATTTGAGAAGCTCGCCTCACCACGTATGGTAATTTTAGAGGAAGAACCCACACCGGTAGCACCAGGCGTCACCGTGACCCCAGCTATTTTACCTTGGAGGTTATCGACTAGGTTCACTGATTTTACTTCCTGAATATCTTCAGCATCTAGTGTTTGAACTGCATAACCTAACTCGCGTTCTTGACGTTTGATCCCTAAAGCGGTAATCACCACCTCATCCAGCGCATCACCTTCTTGAAGTGTAACATTGACCGTTGATTGTCCATTTACTTGAACTGTAGCAGTTTGATACCCTACAAATGAAAATGTCAATACGGCATTTTCAGCAACGGTTATGGAATAGGTACCATCCACAGCTGTTGTGGTTCCGTTTTGAATACCGCGTTCTGCAACGTTTGCAAAAGAAATGGGAGTGCCGGTAGCGTCGCTTACCGTTCCCGTAATTGTTAGTTGTGCCCATCCTGTAAAACCACACAGGAGAAGCATGAATAGAGTAATTCTCTTCATGAATAAAATAAAACAAGTGAAATAAAAACCCAGATAGGGCGCTGAATGTTAGGCCGCGATAGACGCTGGCGAGCCTTTATTCAAGGGAAGTTCAAAAGAAACCGATTCGGTTTGTTTTGATGTATAAACGTGTGAGGCACGTTTGTTAATTAAAGTCTTTAATATGGATTGAGCTAGACTGCTCCTCAAATCCGTGCCGTCAAAAAGGCGTTTGATGTCTTCTTCAGAATCTAGGTCTACTAGATATTCCAAAAGATCCACTCTTAGCAACTGCTCTTCTAGCAATTTGAAATAACTGGATGCTAATTTGTTGGTTTGCCAAGGCAGGCTTTCAAATCTTACAGCATCAAAATCAGCTGAGTTGATTCCCATTAAATAAAATCCGCCATCTAGCGATGGACCATTTACGGCCTTACCAGAGTTCAAAGAATTTACGGCTGAAAGTAAATGAGAGCTTGTGAGTTGTGGCGTATCGTTACCAATACAGATAACCTTATCGTAGCCTTTCTCAAATACTTTTTGAATACTGTTTGAAAAACGCTGACCAAAACCAAGGCCTTCCTGTTCATCCTCAGTAAAATGAAAATAGTCAAGTCCACTTTTTTCAACCGTTTTCAACACACGATCATTCAAGACATCCATTAATTGCCCATTATGAGCAAGTGGTTTGTATTGAATATCAGCCTGCGCAGTTTGTGCGAAGACTAGTATTGCCGTATTTGAAAGTTTTCTATTGATGACTAAATGAGGTTAAACCTATGGTTGAAAAGACAGCGAATGTAATTGTAAAAGTTAATATCTAGCAACATCCACCACCGTCATAGTGGTAGGTAGATTCACTAAAATAAATATCGTCACGACCCAAATCCTTAAGCGCTGCGGCTGTTTTATCACAAATAGCTAACGGCTGGTTATTTACTAACACGTGACCTTTCCCGTCATCAAACTGGCGCTCGCTTCCAAAATAAATAGCAGCCTTACCCGTAAAGATGCAAGGCCCATCTTCTGGCATAGGATCCTTAATAGCAGCTACTTCAATAGACTCAATGTAGATCAACTCGTCAGTCGGGTAATTTTTTGTATCCAGAATACGGTACGGCTTGCGGGCACGTATCTCAATCGTTCCAAAACCTACGTCTGTCAACGCCTTAACATATTGAGCAATAGGCAATGAGCCGCTCAAGCACAACGCTCTTAATCTATCATCGTTACGCAATTCATCATTCATTTCCTGCTCGCAAGTAGGATCACTCATGACTAATCTACCGTGAGGCTTCAGTACACGATACATTTCTTCAATCGCTTTTTTAAGGTCTTCCTCCTTAAAGATATTAAACAGGCAGTTTTGTGCCGCAACGTCTATGGAATTGTCTGCAACAGCGCTTAAATTTAGCGCATCGCCTTTATGTAGTTCTACAAACTCACTTTTAAACCAGTCGTTTTCTACCTCAGCGATTTTGAAGTTTTTGCGGGAAGCTTCAAGCATTTCAGGAACCACGTCAATACCTATAACGCCCCCTTTTTGACGAGAAAAATAGGCAAACTGCAACAATTCCATTCCACCACCTACTCCTACATACAATACCCTAGGACTGTTGCTCAAATCTCGTGCATGAACGGTTGAACCGCAACCATAATTCATTTCTTGCATGATTCTAGGAATTTTCAAGCCAGGTAATTCCCATACTGGATTTGTAGTGCAGCACAGCCCTACATCAGGGACAAGTGCAGCGTCTCTGTATAATTCTTCGGTGGCATTTAAATAACTCATGTGGTATTGTGATTGTGGTTGATTCTACTTTAGTACCGCATTACTTCGACAAGCTCAGCATGAAACAAGTGTGGTATCAATTTCTTTGAATTTCGCTTTCGCGAAAGCGAACAAATGATTGAATATTTAGTTTGCAACAACTCCCTGACAACTGCTTCCAGCGCCAGCGGTACAGCCGTAACAATGTTGTGAAATCTGAATCTTGCGGTCATTGAGCAAGTCTTCATTATAATCTTTAACATGCTGGATCTTGTTGTCCACTTTCAAATCGAGCATCTGGTTGAAATCGCAATCGTACAACCAGCCATCCCATGAAATAGAAATGGTATTTGTACACATGACGTTTGCAACAGCGGCTGGATTGTAGGCTTCTACAAGCGCATACATGTAGTCCTCATAATTCTCGCTCGCCACTAGGTAATCTAGGAAGCGCGCGATAGGTAAATTAGTAATCGCAAACAGATTGTGGAATTGAATCCCAAAATCTTCCATTAATCGAGACTTCATTTCCTTCTCCATACTGGCTTGATCGCCCGGTAAATAAGCACCGCTAGGATTGTAGACTAGGTCTAATCTTAAGCTGCTATCTGGCATACCATAGCCGCGTTCATTCAATTCTTGTAATGCCTTGATTGATTTATCAAACACACCGTCACCACGTTGCTTGTCGGTCTTTCCTTTAGTCCAGTGTGGCATAGAGGAAACTACATGAATATTGTGTTTTTTGAAAAAGTCTGGTAGGTCGTAATATTTTTTGTTAGCTCGAATTATTGTCAAATTGGATCGAACTATAAAGTCTTGGATTCCAGCTTTTGCTGCTTCCTCCACAAACCATCTAAAGTCTGGATTCATCTCTGGTGCACCACCTGTAAGGTCCAGCGTGTGAGCCTCAGTAGTTTTGATCACATCGAGAATCTGCTGCATGGTATCTCGCGTCATTATTTCCTTGCGATCGGGTCCTGCATCCACGTGACAGTGAGCACAAACCTGATTACACATATATCCCACATTTACTTGAAGTATCTCAAGCTTCTTAGGCCTGAGCGGGAATTGATTGGTTTCTTTTATCTTCTTTGCGAACGACGGTAATTCACCATTAGAAAAGGGTTCTCCATTAAGGACTTCCATTTGCTTATTGATGTTTGCCAGGTCTGCATCGCGTTTGTGAAGGGACTTTTTAGTATTTACTGCTACACTCATAGGTGTGTTTCTGCTTTTTTAAAATGGTTTGCGTGTTAAGGCGATACATAATTACGATAAAAACCTCAGGCAAGTTTTATAAAAACCCATGATATTCGTTTTGCGATAATTCTAATCTCAATTATATTCCCAAATATTCTGGCTTTTTCACTTGCTATGAATTGGTCATCATCCTGCGTAAATCTTACAAGTCCAAGTATGCTAATTGCAATAATGTATCATAGCTTACCTAAGTCTACTAGGGTAATAATTAATAAGTTTTGCTTTGCAACATATTCTTTAACGCTGGCTGGATCTTTCTCGTAAGCATCGTGGAAATTACATTCAAAGTCCCAGATAAATGACTTACTGCGATTTATAAGGATGTAAAATCTTTCTATTCTGCTTTCGCAGAATATTGAAATGCTACATCTCTAGTTTGTTGACCTTATTCATCATTTGAACACCATGAACCAGAGTGGCACCACCTTTAATAGCTCCTGCAACATGAATAGCTTCCATCATCTGTTCTTTAGTCACGCCGCGTTTGAGAGTATCGCTTGTATATGCATCGATACAATAAGGACATTGCACGGCATGGGAGACGGCAAGTGCAATCAAGGATTTTTCCCTTGCTGTTAGCGCACCTTCTTCAAACACACTACCGTAGTAATCGAAGAATTTAGTTCCTAGCTCTTCACTCCATTCTGTTATTTTGCCAAATTTCCTAAGGTCTTTAGGATCATAATAGGTCTTGTCCATTGAAATTGATTTTAAAGGCTCCAATTTACGATTAAATGATAGTAACAAAAGCTATTAACATACATTCTACAATTGATTAAATATCAGTTAAAAACAAATTTTGTTTTAGAAGTTCGTCTACATTTGGCTCAATATATAAACAAAAATCATGATCAAAATATTAGCAGTTATAATGGCGGTAGGTGGTGCCATCGCTCTTATCTTAGGGGTATTATCAATATTTGGATCCTTAGCTTTAGGTGCAGGACAGTGGCCATCTGTCATTTTAGGTGTCATATTCTTTTTTGCAGGAATCAGCTTACTTAAGTACCGCAAGGATACCGATGTGATTTCTGCCGAAAATAAATAGGGCATTTCTAATTAATCAAAAAAGCCGCAGAAGAATATTCTGCAGCTTTTCTTACTCTATTGACGTTCAAATTAATTTATAGGCTCTAGTAATAAGTAGGCATAAGCCGACATGTCGCTGGCCATTCCTTCTTGAAATTTGACCGTTGCTCCTGACATCAAGTCGCGGTACTCTCCATTAAGGCCAGAAACTTTTGCTTTAATGGGTTCATTAGATAGATTAGACACAAAGATCACCCGTTGACCATTTTTTGATCGTTCAATTGCATAAATAGATGCATCATCATTTGTTATAAGGCGTTTGTAAGCAGCAGCGTCTTTCCCACCATGTAATGCAGAATTGCTATTTTTCAATGTTCCTAATTGCTTCATTTGCTCCCACACTCTTCCTTTAGTCTTAGGAATACTGTCTTTTTCAAAGAATTTCAATCGCTTGTCCATCCCATACTCTTGTCCAGAATATACTAATGGCATTCCAGGTATTACATATTGAAATACAAGCATAGCGTCACTTGCTTTACCCATGCGCTCCTGTACCGTACCATTCCATGAGTTCTCATCATGGTTGGTAATAAAGTTCATTAAGATATGATCTGCAGGATAGGTGGTGTCTATTTTTTTCATGTAAGCATCCCATTTATTTACGTCTGCTTTGCCCTGAGCCAATTCGTTCATAATGTGATGACCTTCCCAATTATAACCGATATCAAAAGCTTCATCAAAAAGATCTTTCTTCTCACTTTCAGCGAGCATGAATAGAGGTTTGATAGTTTCCAACTCTGCATTATTCGCATTCCAAAAATCAGTTGGAACTTCATGTGCCACATCGCATCTAAAGCCGTCTATATTATGTTTCTCTACCCAGTATTTCATGGAAGCAGTCATCGCATCACGCATTTCTTGATTATCATAATTGAGATCTGCGGTATCTGTCCAGTCCGTTCCTGCGGGATGGATAATTTCTCCAGCTTCATTTTGAGTGTACCATTCTGGATGTTCTGTAACCCATTTGTTATCCCAGCCGGTATGGTTTGCAACCCAATCTAGAATAACAAACATGCCATTGTCGTGCGCTGTCTTGATGAGTGCATCCAGATCTTCTTCAGTTCCTAAATCAGGATTGATCCCGGTATAATCTGCTACTGCATAGTAACTTCCTAAATACTTTTTTCGTTCCTCCATATCCTCAATGTCTTCTACCATTAAGTCACCCTTTGCCTTTCTATTCTTTTCTGAAATAGGGAAAATGGGCATCAACCATATGACCTTCACGCCTAATTCCTTCAACTCAGGAATATCTTTAGTAAATTCATTAAAAGTACCCGCCTCAGAATACTGACGTATGTTAGCTTCATAAATTACTGCCGTTTCCAGATCTTCATCGGTAATAGGTGTGTATTCTACTACGGATTCTTCTTGTTTTTCCTCAACCTTCGCTTCGTCTTTACAGGCAAATAGAAAGCTTACGAGAAATAAGGACCAGATGTATTTTTTCATAGTGAACTAGTAGTTTGAGTTAATTTGAATTTTTATCAGTTTTTCTTTTGGCCTGAATAATGGCAAAATTGCGGGCCTTGACTTGTATTTGGGAATCGGTTTCTAGCGCGTTGATGAGGGTTGTTTCGCTTCCGCGAAAGCGTTTATTTTTATCAGCCACGTTCATCATAATAGGTGTTTCATTGAAATAAACGTAGGTTTCTTCATCAAAATAAGCTCTACGCAGAACGAGCATTCCATTTGCATCAGTAATCACCTGCGTCGTACCATAAAGTAAGGACATGGAGTTGCGACGGAGCTGAGCTAATTCTTGCACCAGCTCTCGCAATTGAGATTCCCTGCGCGTAAGATTGTCAAACTTCATCATCTTGCGATTGTCTGGATCACCAGCACCTATACTACCGTATTCATCCCCATAATAGATCACTGGCACACCTGGAATGGTCATGTTGAACGCTTGAAGCATTCCTAATCTATCGTAAGCTGTGGAATCACTCATTTGCGTTTCACGAGTCCAGCCAGCAAGTTTAGCATCTTCATCAAAGCGTACGTCACCACTGGCATAACTAATAAATCGAGCCCGATCCTGATTTCCGGATATGTTCCCCATCAAGTGGTGGTGGCCGTAGTATTCGAGTCCTTTATTTAAGGTTTCTGCAAGATTGGAGTAGCTGTTATCCGCTTTCGCGAAAGCGGAAACCGCAGCATCATACATATTAAAATCAAACTGTGCATCGAGCATGCCGGTACTCACGTAGCTGCGTATGAGGTCGTAGGAACCATAAGTTTCCCCAATCTGATAAATAGGTCGATCCGTATTATTGCGTATTTTCTTAGTTAATGTTCTCCAATAGGCCTCAGGAACATGTTTAGTAGCATCATGACGGAAGCCATCTAAGTCATAATTAGTCACCCAATACAATGCTGAATCGGTCATTTTTTCTACCACTTCTGGCTGGGAAAAATCAAGTGTAGGCATAAAGGTATCGAACCAAGTGGTCAACCTATGATCATCCCAACGCTCCGTATTGAGTGTGCTGTCTGGTAAATATAGATTGGTTGCCCATTCTGGATGTTCTTTATATAATGGGTGTTCTTCATGCACGTGATTTGCTACATAATCTAAAATCACATTCATCCCACGATCATGAGCTGCAGCAATGATTTCTTTCATCAATTGTTCCCTTCCAAAACGGTAATCCACTGCAGTATTCGAGATAGGCCAATAACCGTGGTACCCACTGAATTTTGTTTTAGGCTCTGGCCACAAACCATAGGCAGTTTCAGGGTTTTGCGTGATCGGAGATAACCAAATGGTATTGATACCCATGTCTTCAAAATAGCCGTCATTGATCTTTTTAAGTACTCCAGCCAGATCGCCACCCATGTAATTTGCTTTAGGCAGGATTTCTGGATCAGCGACTGGTTTGGTATTAGATGGATCTGCATCTAGAAAACGATCTATCATCATGAAGTATAGCACTTGTGTATGAAAATCAGATCGATCTAGTTGAGAAGGGTCTCTTACTACTTTACCATTTTGAACAGGAACCAGTAGATCGTTTGTTCTACCGTTTGTATCGCTCGCAAATACTCGAACTAGCTGTGTTTTAGAAATTCGATCTGAAAAGTCCTTTTCCGGTAGTGTCACATGATATGTAATTCCTTCTAGGGTTGCTGGTATTTTCTGATTCTCGTAAAAGACGACTACATTTTCTAGTTTGCCGGTAGTGGTAAATGTGAACCCATTGTCTGTAATAGCTCCATAACTTAATTCTGCTGGGAAGGCTTTGCGGCTGTTATCAATTACCCGGTTAAAGCCACCCATTCCATTGCTTACAATAAAAGGCTCAGTTCCATTTAGCTTTTCTTCCTCTCCGTCTACAATAAACAAGTATTGAAATTTACCAGAAGGCACCGTGGCGTCATAATAAAGGTTTGCTCCATCAGTTTGAAGATCTGTCGGTGCCCAATTTGTGAATTCTCCTTTGATCTGGACTTTAGAATCTACCGCAGGTTTATCATAATTAATGCGGATTACCTTGCTCGAACTTTTAAATACCGGAACGTCGTTTCTTATACCGTCTGTCCATAGCGTCATTAAGCTCACAGCTGGACCATCCATCATTTCAAAAGAAAAAACACTGTCTGTTCTTGACCATGGCAAGGCCTTTATCCCTTTATCTACTGTGATACTATCGGCAATCTGATCACCTGCAATGTAATCTGCAATCAAAACTTCTGTCTTGCCATTATTCGCATAGACTGGACTTGTAGGTACTTGAATTATACTGGCAGATTCTAACGAGGCTTTATCCTCTTTACAGGAAACTAAAAAAACGACTGTAATTAGAAATACTATTTTTTTCATAGTCATAGGTTACGTAATTAATCCAAGTCGATGACCATAGATTTTTTGCCGCCAATTTTTAATGGCTGAGTGAGATCAATGGAGTTTTCAATTAGAATATCTTGACCTTGTTTACGTTCTTGGATTCCTTCCCTGAATCTTTCGAGGTTCAATTCTATCTCGCTAGGATTGTTGTTAATTACCACCATCACTCGGCTTTTCCCTTTAATTCTAAAATAAACGTAGCAATTCTGTTCTGGAACGTATTGTAGCAACTCACCTTTATGCAACACAGGCTTGTTCTTACGGTAATTGAGTAACTTTTTAGTAAAATCCTGATACCCTTTCTGTAAGGCAGTCGGATTACTAAATGCATTTCGCGCATCTCCTTTCCAGCCTCCAGGGAAATCCCGGCGTATGTCGCCATCACCGTCAGTATCTCGATTACCTGCCATTCCAATCTCATCTCCATAATACAGTTGCGGAATCCCTCTTGTGGTCAATACTAACGTCATGGCAAGTTTGTATTTATCCAGATCACCATTATAGAGTCCGTCTCCACTGATTCTATTGGTATCATGGTTGCCTGCAAAAACTAGAATGTTATCTACATCAGCATACAAGAAGTCGTTGACAAAATTTTCATACAAGCGAACCGCACCTTTATCCCAGCCTTGTTCGTTTTCATTGAAACTCGCCATTAATGCATCGTGCAAAGTGAAATCCATTACACTAGGGAGCCCTGTATTGTAAGACTGAATTGCACCTACTGGCGAATCTTTTTGCCAATATGCAATCTGAGCTTGATCGTGCAACCAGGTTTCACCTACAATATTAAAATTTGGATACTCCTTCATGATGGCTTTCGTCCATGCAGCAATTCCTTCTTTCTCGTTATAGGAATAGGTATCCACCCGCAGTCCATCCAGACCAGCATATTCAATCCACCAAATAGTGTTTTGGATTAAATAATTGAGCATTAATGGGTCACTTTGATTTAAGTCCGGCATGGTGCTTACAAACCAGCCTTTCTCCGCATATTTTTTATCAATAGCGCTAGCGTGAGGATCCATTTGGGTGGTCTGACGGTAGGAGGAGTTGGCATATCCTTTTACAGGAAAATAATTCTTGTCCTTATTATCGTCAAATTGATGAATCCAGGTATCAGTAGGCAAGTCCTGCATCATCCAGTGGGTGGCTCCCCAGTGATTGGTGACGTAATCCATGACCAACTTCATATCCCGACCATGTAATTCATCAGCAAGGCGGCGGTACAATTCATTGGTTCCATAACGTGGATCAATTTGATACAGATCGCTTTGAGCATAAGTATGATAGGAATAGGCTTTATCATTATCAGCCAGTAAAGGTGTACTCCATATCGCAGTTGCCCCTAGGTCCTCAATATAATCTAGATGATCAATAATCCCTTGAATATCACCACCATGACGACCTCCTTTTTCATCCCGATTGGTCTTTTCTGTCATTGAATCTACAGAGTCATTAAATGGATCACCGTTTGCAAAACGGTCTGGCATGATCAGGTAAATGGCATCACTAGAATCAAAACCGTTACGATCCTTTGAAGTAGAAACTCTTGGTTTTATCTCGTAATCAAAAGTTAGAGAAGGTAACTTATGAGCTGTCATTTTCATCTCGTAAGTCCCGACGACAACTTGCTCCGTGTCTATAGTGACGAAAAGATAATTAGGACTGTCACCTGCGACCTTCTTTATTATTGGCAACCTTGTTTGTAAATCATATTTCGCCGCATTGGGGGCGTGAATCAACACCTCGACCTCGCTATGCTGCATTCCTGCCCACCAAAATGGGGGCTCAACGTGTAATGGTGATTGTGCTAGGCACGCTTTCGCGAAAGCGAAATACATCAACAAACAAAATGCAACTGGAGAGGTTTTCATAATTTAAGAATTTACTGCTACAGGTTCCAAGGTTTGCTTTTCACCGTTAACCAAAATATCTTGACTACTATCGCCATCTAAGGTTACTGTGGTACCGTCTTTAGCCACATGTACTTTCAAAATCTGATCTCTAAAGTTAATCTTGAAACTGAAGGATTCCCACTGTTCTGGCAATCGGGTATTAAAACTAGGCATGTCATCCACAATCTTCAAACCACCGAAACCTTCTACAATACTCATCCAGGTTCCCGCCATACTGGTGATATGACAACCTTCCTCCACCTCATGATTGTAATCATCGAGGTCTAAACGCGAAGTTCTCAAGTAAAACTCATAAGCCTGATCCATTCGACCCAAATGTGCTGCTTGTATGCTGTGAACACATGGAGAAAGCGAACTTTCATGAACAGTCAATGGCTCGTAAAAATTAAAATGTTTTTCTAGATCTTCTTTAGAAAAATGATCTTCAAAAAAGTAAAATCCTTGAAGCACGTCTGCTTGTTTGATATAGCAACTGCGTAGAATTCGATCCCAAGACCATTTTTGATTGATAGGTCGCTGGGAGGCTTTCAACTCTGAAACAGGAACTATTTCTTTGTCTAAAAATCCGTCTTGTTGTAAATAAATACCTAAGTCTTCATCAAAAGGCTCATACATATTTTGAGCAACCTCTAACCAGGAAGCCACCTCTCCATCGGTAATTTTAGTAAGACCTATGATCCTATTGTAATCATCATTATGGCCATCCTTTACTTTGTTAAGATGATTAACCGTTTGCTCAATACACCATTTTGCTAGGTAATTCGTGTACCAATTATTATTGACGTTGTTTTCGTACTCATTAGGTCCAGTGACTCCCAGAATCATGAATTTATTGGCACGTTGAGAGAATGTGGCTCGCTGATGCCAGAATCTAGCAATCGCAATCATGACTTCTAGTCCCATTTCTGGCACATAAGAATAGTCTCCTGTATATCTAACGTAGTTGTGAATTGCGTAGACCATCGCGCCATTGCGGTGGATCTCTTCAAAGGTAATTTCCCATTCATTATGGCTTTCCTCACCATTCATGGTGACCATAGGGAATAGAGCAGCTCCATTAGAGAACCCCAATTTCTCGGCATTCTCAATGGCCTTGTCTAGCTGCTCATACCTATATTTCAGTAAGTTTCTAGCTACTTTTTGATCTTTAGTAGCCATGTAGAAAGGTATGCAATATGCTTCAGTATCCCAATAGGTTGACCCACCATATTTTTCACCAGTAAATCCTTTAGGGCCTATGTTTAATCTTGCGTCTTTACCAGAGTAAGTTTGATTTAATTGGAAGATATTGAAACGTATCCCTTGTTGTGCTTTCATATCACCTTCAATAGTAATATCTGCCATCAACCAAATTTGGGCCCAGACGTCTTTTTGCTCTTCAAGCAATTGATCGTAGCCTTTCTCGATTGCTTTATGAAGCACATTCTTTGCTGCATCAAATATCTCAAAGTGCTCGTAATTCAAACTTGAAGTATATCCAGCATATTTTAATAAAGTTGCAGTATCGCCTTCTGCAAGTTGAGTTGCCACTTTATGACGAATTACTGTTTCATTCTTGTCAAATGGATCTGCGTATTGCACATGCTCGCCATTCTTGTACAACTCAGATTGCATGAATGTGCAAACGTAGAAATTGGTTTTATTAGTTCGACTGCGAATGAATGCTTGATGATCTGTAGTCTGTAACTCTTCTACTTCCCAAAACTTATCATCCCAGTTAGAGTCTTCATTAGTAATTCCAGCGTCCAGGTAAGGCTGGAAGGAAATACGCATATCTCCTTTCAATGCCGTTACTTGGTAATTGATAACGGCAAGTTCATCTATGTTTAAAGAAAGAAATCGGCGAGCGGTTACTTGGATCGTCTTAGCGTCAGAAAGCTCTATTTTAAATGAGCGTTCGTACCAACCTTCTTTCATGTTCAATTCACGGCGGTAATCCTTAACGTCAGATTTTTCAAACTTTGCTAGATCCAGAGCTTCTCCATCAATAAAGACATCTATCCCAATAAAATTTGGGGCATTCAACACTTTAGCAAAGTACTCTGGGTAACCGTTTTTCCACCAGCCTACTCTCGTTTTATCTGGGTAATACACTCCAGCTACATAACTGCCCTGAAAGGTTTCACCACTGTAAGTTTCTTCAAAATTAGCTCGCTGTCCCATGGCGCCATTACCAATAGAAAAAAGGCTTTCACTGGATTTAACTAGGTCTGGATTCCAGCCTTCTTCAATAATAGACCAAGGATTTGGTTTGATATATTCTCGACTCATTACTTCGTTTTATTCAATAACTGATGTTGATAATCTGTGGGCATTTCTAAGAAGCTTTCAAAAACTTCATCTGCCTCACTTAAATTTTTCTGATCTCCTAAACCTATACTGATCATACCTGCATTATTAGCAGCTTGAACTCCAGCAATGCTGTCTTCAAAAACCACCGCGTTTTTTGCTGGCATATTTAGTAGTTGACAGGCATTTAGAAATACTTCGGGATCTGGTTTTGCTTTGCTCACGTCTGTTCCATCCACTATGGCGTCAAACAGATCATAGATTCCCAGTTTCTTAAGGATAGGCCTCGCATTTTTGCTGGCACTTCCTAAAGCTATAGGTTGTTCGCTTTCGCGTAAGCGTAATAAAAAATCATGTACTCCAGGAAGAATATCCTCTTGTGTTAAGGTTTCTACCATTTCTAGATACTCCTCATTTTTCTGGATGAGTTTCTCTTCAAATGTTTTTTGATCAATTTCTTTATTGCCCCATTTCAAAATTTTCTCTAGGGAGCGTACTCTAGACACTCCTTTAAGCTGTTCGTTTTCTTCTTCGGTAAAATTGATACCTAGACTAACCGCTAGTCGTTGCCAAGCCACAAAATGGAATTTGGCTGTATCGACTACGACACCATCTAGATCAAATATGAATGCTTTCTTACTCATTAGTAATAGATGGTTGATATGTGATTGCTTTTTTGTTAGTGATCAAAAGGTTAGATAGTGCTGCTAGAATCAAAAATATTCCCGCAATGGTCATGGCATGGATGGACTCCTCGCCTATCAAATTGTGCAATAGGACCACTCCACCTAGAGCCGCAATGATTTGTGGGATGACGATGAACATATTGAATACTCCCATCATTAATCCCATTTTTGAACTTTCCACACTACTGGAAAGCATGGCGTATGGCATGGAAAGTATGCTCCCCCAGGCTATACCCACTAGGGCAAAGCACAGCACGAGGTATTCTGGCTCGCCAGGAATGTAAAACATAAGCAGGAAGCCTAATCCTCCCAGTACCAAACTGGCCATGTGTACCACTTTCCTGTTGATGCTATTATAAGCAGTGTAAAAAGTCAACAACAATGCAAAAGCCATGGACGATAATCCATAGATACCCATTTTAGAACCTACATCATCTGAAGCTTCATTGTACGCTTTATCTTGTGTTGTATAGGCATCTTCTTGAGTTTGATCTAAAAATAGGGTTGCTTGATTTGCATCTAGCAATACATTATCGCTATCATCTAGCTGAGCGAAATTTTTAACATCAGGTTTTGGGGCATTGTAAATATGCTCTGTCAATGCTGGGTTTGCAAGCGTCCACATGGCAAAAAATGCAAACCAAGAAAAGAATTGAACCACCCCCAGTTTTTTCATGATGACCGGCATCAGCGCATAGGTGGAACTGATTGTTGCCCACATGCCTTTTTTCTCTTCTGGCTCACTGGCATCATCGAAAGCCGCCATTTCTTCTGGTGAGTATTCCTTTGTAGTAAATATGGTAACTAGAATCGAAGTGATGAAAACCAAAGCACCTACACCGAAAGCTATTTTTACCGAGTCAGGAACAACCCCTGGCGCTGCCTCATTTGAGATATTTAATGTGTTATTGAGAAATTTAGGAAGGTTACTGGCTATCCAGGTTCCTACCCCTATAATTAAAGTTTGAACCACAAAACCGTAACTGCGTTGAGATTCTGGTAATTTATCAGCAACCAGCGCCCGGAAGGGCTCCATGCTGATGTTGATGGAAGCATCTAAAACTAGAAGAAGTCCAGCGGCCATCCATACTTCAGAAGAAAAAGGCATGAATAACAAGGCAATACTACTTAGAATCGCACCTAACAAAAAGAAAGGTCTACGTCTTCCTAATCTTTTATGCCAAGTGTTATCACTTAGGTACCCAACAATGGGTTGCACAATCAAGCCAGCTAAAGGGGCCGCAATCCAAAGCATAGGAATATCATCCTTGCTAGCTCCTAAAGTTTCAAAAATACGTGACATGGTTGAACCCTGTAGGGCAAAACCGAACTGAATACCCAGGAAACCGAAACTCATATTCCAGATGTCCCAGAAACCTAACTTAGGCTTTTGCATATCGTTATTTATTAATGACGATAAGCCTTATGACTTATCAAAACTTAGACGTGTGTGAAGAAGACTAGTTTTGATAAATGCTGTGATTACGAAAAAACACGAGTCAAATATACTATTATTATGGTGTGGATTCCCGTTCAATAAGGGAAGTTTTTACGATAACGGTTTCGTAGCTTTCATCGATATCCTGTTTACTTTCAAGGCGTTCAATCAATTTAGCTGCAGCGAGACCTCCCATATCCTCGCCCTTTTGACCGATTGTCGTTAAGGTGGGACTGGCATATTTACTTAACATTCCATCTGTAAATGCTATGATAGCCACGTCATCAGGTATCGTTTTACCTAAATTTTGCAAAGCTTTACTCGCAGTCACTGCAAACAATTCATTGACCGCCACAATGCCATCGTATGAATCCTTCTTTAAAAAGTTTTCGATTTCTGTAGCACAATTTTCGGCATCCTCTATTTTGAGAACACTACTTTCTTTAAAATCTAAACCACGACCTATCACGGCATCTTTAAATCCTTGAGTACGCAGTCTTCCAACATTCACATAGTCTACCGTTGATATGATCGCTAGATTTTTGCGGCCTTTTCTCATAAGGAAATCTGCAGCGCTATAGGAAGCGGCAGCGTCGTCTATAATGATTTTATCGCAGGCAATACCTTCCACCACACGATCAAACATAACGATGGGCATCCCTTGATTCAGCACCTCTCTCAAGTGATGAAAGTCTTGCTTTTCCATAGTTTCTTTAGACAAACTCATGATAAAACCATCAATACTGCCGTTAGCTAACATATCCATATTAACCACTTCTTTCGCAAAACTTTCGCCAGATAGACATATAATGACTTGATATCCTTTCTCGTTAGCCACTTTTTCAATACCAGAAATGACCGTCGCAAAGAAATGGTGTACAATCTCAGGAATGATAATTCCTATTTTTTTGGTCTTTTGGTTCTTAAGACTTAGGGCAATATTGTTGGGTTTATAATTGTATTTTTTAGCATACTGCTTGATCTTTTCGCGGGTCTCTAGACTGATTTCGTGTGAGTCACGTAAAGCTTTAGAAACAGTAGAGATGGACACCTGTAAGTCCTGTGCGATCTTCTTCAAGGTAATTTTTTGAGCCATCAAATAAAATTTTAACTGTAGGGGTTTTCGCTTTCGCGAAAGCTAAATATACTCCTTATAACACAACTATAAAAAGTCGAAAACGTTTTCGTAGAAACTGTAGTTGAAAATATTTCTTAACGTTTTCTTTACATAGTTTTATCCCGTGTGAGAAGAAGACTGCCATTAACTATTAATTCAAATCTCAATAATGAATCAAAAATTTAAAATAGCCTTGTTATTTCTAGTGCTGCCGCTGCTTGCTATTGCGCAGCAAGTATCAGGAACTGTCACAGACGCTGCCAACAACCTCCCTATTCTAGGGGCTTCCGTTGTTGTAAAAGGAACCAGCAATGGTACTGCAACTGATTTTGATGGAAAATATTCGCTTAACAACATACCTCAAGGTGCTACCCTAGTTTTTAGTTACTTAGGCTTCGCGACCCAAGAGATTGAATATACTGGTCAAACTATTATAAATGCAATACTTGATGAAGATGCTTCACAATTAGATGCCATTGTCCTTATAGGTTATGGTAGTACCACTAAAGAGAATGTGACCGCAGCACAGACCACTGTAAGTGATGATGAGTTTAATACAGGTGCGATAGTATCTGCTGGACAACAATTAGCTGGTAAAGCGGCTGGTGTACAAGTGGTTGCAGCAAGTGGTAGTCCAGGGGACGGCCCTGTAATCCGAGTGCGTGCTGGTTCAACTCTTAGTGCATCCCAAGACCCACTTTATGTAGTAGACGGTGTGCCTCTTGATCAAGGTAATGCTAATTTAAACAGCTTGAACCCAAATGACATTGAAAGCTATACCATCCTTAAAGATGCAAGTGCTACCGCAATTTATGGTAACCGTGCTTCAAACGGTGTTGTATTAATTACCACTAAAAAAGGACAATTAAATAGTGATTGGGCGGTGAGCTATGACGCACAATTCGGTGTTAACAGAAACTTCAATCAAGTAGATGTTTTGACTGCAGATGAATTACGTGCGCTGGCAACGGAAAGAGGGGAAGACCTAAGCTTATTAGGAGACGCTAGTACAGACTGGCAAAACGAAATTTATCAAACGGGTACTACTGGTATTCACAACTTATCAATTTCTAAAGGTTGGGAGTCCACTTCCTTAAGACTAGGACTGGGACAAACCAATCAAGCAGGTACACTTATCGGGTCTGATTATAGTAGATCTACTTTAAATCTTGCATTAACACAGCGCGCTCTGGACAACAAATTGAAATTAACTTACACAGCTCAGGGTGCTTTAGAAAATAGAGGCTTTGCTGATGGTGGGGCTATAGGTAGCGCTATAGTATTTGACCCTACAAGGCCTGTAAGATCAACTGACCCTAATAGTTCGATTAACGGTTTCTTTGAATTTTTTAATGGTGGAACACCAGAGGTGAATGCACCTGCTAACCCAGTGGGTTTATTAGAGAGCCTTGATTCTCAAAATGACAATCATCAAATCAGAATGAACCTGAATGCTAACTATAAGCTTCCTGTTGACGGACTGGTTTTTGATGGTAACGCAGGTTTCGATTATAATGAGTTTGACTCTTTCTCTATAAGAACTGCTAATTCAAGAGCAGGCTTTTTTGATAATGGCTCAAGATCTTTTTCGTATGGATTGCGAAGAAACACCTTGTTAAACGGTCGATTGGACTATAAAAAATTCCTGGAGGCTATTGATACTGATTTTGAAGCTACAGTAGGTAGCAGTTATCAAGATTTTACAAGAGAAACATTCAGCAGAAATACCATTGATGGGTCATTCTCGGACTCAAATGGGGACCCAATACCTCTTCGGTTTTTCCCTGGGGACAATCGCTTGGTTTCTTTCTTCGGACGTTTGTCTTTTGATATAAAAGATTTAATTGTTTTATCAGGAAGTATTTCAAGAGACGGATCTTCTAGGTTTTCTCCTGAAGAAAGGTTTGGAACCTTCGGAGGCGCGAGTGCTGCTATCAAGTTAACTAACCTAGATTTTGTTCAAAACAGCAGCTTTATTTCTCAACTTAAATTGCGTGGTGGTTATGGTGTCACTGGTCAACAGGAAATCGGACCAGACTTCGCCTTCATTCAAGTGTTCACGCCGGGTCAATTACAATCTTCTATCCAACTAGGTGATACATTTTTACCTACCATACGACCTGAAGGCGCTCAAGATCTTAAATGGGAAGAAACTGCACAGTATAATGTGGGGATTGATTTAGGTTTTTTTGACGATCGATTAACCGGTAGCGTTGATGCTTATTACCGTGAGACTTCAGACCTTCTACAATTTGCACCTATTGCCGCTGGCGGGTTAGAAAACTTTGTACTACAAAATGTAGGAGACACAGAAAGTAGAGGACTTGAAATAGGAGTTAATGCAAAGTTGGTTAGGTCAGAAAACTTCAATTGGAATATAGGTGGTAACCTTACATTCAACGAGATTGAAATTACCAACCTTGCTGGACCTAATAACAATCCTGTTGCAGTGGGAGGAATCTCAGGTGGTGTAGGTAATAACATTCAAGAATGGGCGGTAGGCTCTGACCCTAGTTCATTTCATGTTTACCGACAAGTTTACGATCAAAATGGAAACCCTTTAGACGGCGTTTTCGTAGATGTAAATGGGGATAACGTTATTAATGAGGCTGATAGGGTACGTTACAAAAAAGCAAACCCAGATGCGTATTACGGATTTACCTCAAACTTGAATTATAAGGAATTCTTTATGAGTTTTACTTTGAGAGGATCTGCAGGACTATACAACTACAATAACGTTGATTCCAACTCAGCCACTTTCGAGAACATTTTCAATAATCCTGGAAATTATTACACTAATAGTACGACAGATGTATTGGAATCTCAATTTACAGATCCACAACTTTTTTCAGACTACTACGTTAGAAAGGCAGACTTTTTAAAATTAGACAATGCCACTATAGGTTACACATTCCTAGGTGACAAGGTCGACATTAGAACCTCCATTACTGGAACAAATTTATTTACCATCACAGATTATGATGGTCTAGATCCAGAAGTGTCGGGTGGTATAGACAACAACCTTTACCCAAGAAGTAGAACGGTTGTTTTAGGATTAGGATTTACACTTAAATAATATAGCTATGAAATTACACAAATATCTTTTCGGTGCTTTTCTTGCATTGCTAGTTTTCACTGGCTGCCAGGAAACGCTGGATTTAGAGCCAAGAGGTGAAGAACTTACCGCAGGCGATATACTTAAAGATCCAGATTCTTATCCAGGTTTGATTGCCAAAGTATATGGTGGATTGATCGTTGGAGGTCAAGAAGGCGGCGATGGAAATGCAGACATTAATGGAATTGATGGTGGATTCTCTAATTATTTACGACTATTCTGGTACCACCAAGAACTTTCTAGCGATGAAGCACTCATCGCATGGAATGATGGTACGATTAAAGATTTTCAACGTCAAACTTGGAATGATGGGAATGAATTTATAAGAGGTATGTACTCAAGGATCAATTATCAAATTGCCTTGTGTAATGACTTTCTAAGAAATACATCTGAGGCCAGTCTAGATTCTAATGGGATTCCAGAATCTGCTCGAGGACTGATCAGAGAATATAGAGAAGAAGCACGATTTTTGAGAGCCTATTCTTACTATCATGGTATGGATCTTTTTGGATCAATGCCTTTTCAAGATGAAAATACAGACCCTAATGTCCCTGGACAACTTATTACCAGAGCAGAATTGTTCAACTTTGTGGAATCTGAGCTTTTAGCTGTTGAAAGTACGATAGTTCCGGCACGTCAAAACGGCTATGGTAGAGCAGATCAAGCAACGGTGTGGATGACCCTCGCAAAAATCTACTTAAATGCTGAAGTTTATACAGGTACTGCTAGATATACAGATGTAGTTGATTATACCTCCCGAGTTATCAATGCAGGATATAGTGTGGACACAAACGCTCCTTATACAAATCTATTTTTAGCAGACAACAATTCTAATGGCTCACAAAATGAGTTTATCTGGACATTGAATTATGATGGTCAAAGAACCCAAACTTTCGGTGGAACAACTTTCCTTACTCATGCACCAGTAGGTGGTGACATGAATCCTAGTAACTTTGGGATCAATGGTGGATGGTTTGGCATTCGTACGACCCCTCAATTTGTAGCTAAATTTCCTGGCGAAGAAAATTCAGCAGATGGCAGAGAGCAGTTCTTCACGAACAATCAGACCAAACAAATTGCAGACGAGAGTCAATTTGGTCAAGGTTTTGCCATAGCAAAATTCAAAAATGTAGATGTTAATGGTAATCAAGGATCTGATGCTACCGGAGATTTTGTAGACATAGACTTTCCTGTTTACAGACTCGCTGATGCCTATTTGATGTATGCTGAAGCTGTAGTTCGAGGTGGAGGTGGTAGCCAAGCCCAAGCGGTTAACTACATCAACATCTTAAGACAAAGAGCCTATGGAAACAATGGCAGCAACATTACAGCCTCACAGCTTACTTTACCCTTTATATTAGATGAGAGGGCAAGAGAATTGTTTTGGGAAGCACATAGACGTCAGGATCTAATTAGATTCAATCAGTTTACTACAAATTATACATGGGCTTGGAAAGGCAACGTACAGACTGGAACCACAACTCCGGCATTCAGAAACTTGTATCCTATACCAGCAGAACAACTTAATCTTAATGATAATTTAGTCCAGAATCCTGGATATTAATATTCACCTCTTTAATAAAAACACAATGAAAAAAATCTATAGCTTATTTGTGGTTCTTGCGATCATAGCAGGAATCATAGCCTGTTCAGATAATGATGAGCAGTTTACATTAGACACGAATCAAAAAGGCGAATTGGTATTATCGCCTCAGTCCAGCAGTTTTGTGGTAACAGCTGATAATCAAGAAAACCTAGCAGAGCGTTTCAACTGGGAAGGTATTGAATTGACCCTTCCTGTAGCTCTAACTTATTCCGTTCAAATGGATAAAGCAGATGGTGATTATTCCGCACCCTACGTTTTGGCTCAATCATCTGGAACAGACACACCAATTACTTACGGCCAAATCAATGAAGCAGCACTTGCTTTAGGTGGTGAGAACGGTACTGTAGGTGTATATAAAGCTCGAGTAGTAGCAACTACAAATGATCCAGCAGTAAGCGCTATCACTTCTAGCGATGTATCTGTAACTGTAACTCCATTTGTAGGTTACCCTTATGATGTATTATACTTTGTAGGCGCAGGTTCTCCGTTACAAGACTGGAATAATGGTGATGGTAACAATGGTATTAATCCTCCATTATTCATCAATCCTGATAACAAAAATCAATTTTTCTTCACAGGACGTTTTTCTGCAGATGGTTACAAGATCCTTCCTCAGGTAGGTGCATGGCAACCACAATACGGTTCCCGTGGTGCTGCTAACCCTATTACTTTAAATGACGGTGGGAATGAGCCTGATCCTTTTAGCGTACCATCAGCAGGTTATTATACTGTTGAAGTAGACATTACTGGTGTTACAGGTACCTCTACAGGAAACGGTAGTTATTCAATGACTCCTTATCCAGCAGGTGATACGGCAACAACTTATACTTCTATCGGTATGTTAGGTAGTTCTTTCCCTACTGCACCTTTTGATACTAGTAATGACATCAACCTAGAGCGTTTTAAGCTTAATAATGGAAACAACTTTGATCCACACCTATGGGTAGCACGTAATGTGACTGTTACAGGTGGCGAGATGAAATTCAGAGCAAACGATGCTTGGGATACGAACTGGGGTGCTGGAACTGTTTATACAGGTAAAGGAGCGATGAACGGTGACAACGTTCCAACTGTTGCAGGAACTTATGATATTTTCTTTAGTGATTTAGATGGCCGATACCTGTTTGTTCCAAAAGAATAATTTAGGTTTATTCAATTAAGGGCTGTTCGCAGCCCTTTTTTTTTCTCAAATTTTAAATAGCATACCATGAATCATAGACTTTTACTCATTGCCCTGTTGATGTTCGCTTTCGCGAAAGCGCAATCACCAGTAACAACAGTACCAGCTACTCCTACTCAAGAGAGTTCTGTCAAACTAGTTTTTAATGCTGTCGGAACCGAACTTGAAAATGAGACAGGTCAAATTTATGCTTACACCGGTGTAAATATCAACGGCGAACGCTGGCAAAACATAAAAGTGCCTGCCTTTGATGAAAACAATGGTGCACCACTATTTGTAAGAACAGGAACTAACAGCTATGAGTTAGACTTTGGAATGTCAATCGAGCAGTTCTACAATGTACAGCCAGGAGATGTGGTGAGCGAAATCTGCCTAGTAGTCAGAAACTCAGACGCTACAAAACAGACCCGACCAGATATCTTCTTACCTGTTTTTTTACCAGGACTAAATGCGGTCATCACTGCCCCAGAAAACAATTCGATATATCAAGTTAATGAAACTCTGACAATTACCGCAGAAAGTTCGCAGTCGGCAGATTTACAACTCACTGTCAATGACATATCGATTGCGACTGCAAATGCATCGACTATATCTGAACCTTATACTTTCTCATCTTCTGGGAACTATGTGATAGGATTCACAGCAGATAACGGGAATCAAGTAGCAAGCGATAACAGGACCGTATTTGTACCTGGAGAGACTGTCGATGCAACACGTCCTGCAGGTTTAAAAAATGGTGTGAATGAAAATCCAGATGGTAGCGTCACCTTCTTGCTCGCTGCACCAGGAAAGACAGACGTCAATCTGTTAGGAAGTTTTACCAGTTGGAATTTAGAGACGGAGTACCAAATGTTTAAAGATGGGAATTATTTCTGGATCACATTACCAGCTAGTGAATTCACAGCAGGTGATTATTTCTCATACCAATACTTGGTTAATTTTGAAACTAAAATAGCAGATCCGTTCAGCACTCTGATCCTGGATGCTCAAAACGATCAATTTATCAAGCCGGGTAATTTCCCAAATCTACCAGCCTACCCTACTTCCCAGACCACGGGTGATGTAACCCTGCATAAATACAAAGAGGATCCATATAACTGGACGGTTAATAATTTTGAAAGACCGAATAATGAAAACCTTGTGATCTATGAACTGCTGGTACGTGATTTTTCAGAGGAAGATAGTTTTCAAGCAATAATCGATAGAATCGATTATATCGTCAATCTAGGAGTAAATGCGGTTGAATTTTTACCTTTAAATGAATTTGAGGGAACTGACAGTTGGGGTTACAACCCTAAGTTTCATGGCGCACTCGATAAAGCTTATGGAACTCCAGACAAATTCAAAGAATTAGTAGACCTACTTCACTCTAAAGGTATTGCTGTGATTGTAGATATCGTTTATAACCATGCTTTTGGTCAAAGTCCATTAGTACAAATGTGGCCAGATGACAGTGGATTTAATGCAGGTCCAGACAATCCATATTTAAATCAAACTCCTAGACACCCATTTAATGTTGGAACTGACTTTAATCATGAAAGCCCTTGGACTAAGGAGTACACAAAACAAACCATGCAGTATTTCTTGGATGAATTTAGAATAGATGGATTTAGATTTGACCTTTCTAAAGGATTTACTCAAACAAATACTGGAAATAATGTAGGAGCCTGGGGGCAGTATGATCAATCAAGAGTTAATATCCTATCTGAATACAGAGACTTTATCTTAGCCAATAACGATGACGACGTTTACTTGATACTGGAACATTTATCAGATAATCCAGAAGAAAAAGCACTTGCTGATATCGGATTCATGTTGTGGGGTAAAATGTCAACGGAATATAAGCAGAGTTCTCTAGGGTTTTCTAGCAATGCTAACGTTTTTAGAAGTTACTATACTTCACGTAATTATAATGATCAACACCTAGTGGCTTATTCTGAAAGTCATGACGAGCAACGCATCATGTATGAGACACTACAATTCGGTAACACGAGTAACTCTGCGCACCAAACTAGAAGTTTGCCAGTCGCATTAGATAGACAAGAAGCTATAGCTACTATTTTGTATACCATACCTGGACCAAAAATGCTGTGGCAATTTGGAGAGTTAGGTTATGATATCCCTATCGATCAAAATGGTAGAACAGGTAGAAAACCAGTTCCTTTTACAAACGGCTATGCAACTGATGCAGATCGTCTTGATTTATATGGTGTGACTAGTGAATTGATAAAGCTCAAAACAAAATACCCAGAGACCTTTAATAACACGGACAATGATCTTGATGTGAATGGCTTGGTCAAACGCATCACTCTCAATGGACCTAATTTTGATGTAGTAGTCGTGGCTAATTTTGACGTCACCTCTAAAAGCGTAGCTCCTAGATATACGCAAACTGGAACTTGGTATGAATATTTTACAAATACTACTACTAACGTTACCGATCAGAACTCGTTGATTACCGTGGAACCTGGTGGCTATAAACTTTATAGTACACAGCCGTTAAACACCACAGCGAGTCTAAATGGAATTACGCAAGTTAATTCAATACAACTCTATCCTAATCCAGCGTCTTCTAGTTTCCAATTGAGTGAAGCGGTAAATCAGGTGGAGGTATACAACATGACTGGTCAACGTGTTAAGGTTTTTGAGGGTAGCGCTTCGTCGTATGATATATCAGATTTAGCATCTGGGATGTATATTATCGAAACTGAAAATGCAGAAAACAACCGTTCATCTATCAAACTACTTAAAAAATGATGTAGTTCGTCTAATAATAGGCAGTAATGTTTGGAGAATCGGGTAAACTCAACTAAATTCACATTAGATAATTTGTTATAATCCCTAACTATAACTTTTATCTATTGAAGTAACCTTTACTCTTTTCAACATAATATGGTTACAAAACCTGCCTTTCCCAAGGCAGGTTTTTTTTTGATATTATTGGGACTTCTAATACTTTGATTAAGATACATTTGACTCCTAAATAAGAAATAATGAAAACTATTTTTAAAGTATCCCTATTCTCTCTAGCTCTAGCAGCTGCAATGGTTTCTTGTCGTAATGAAGAGGAGTCTGCAGATGACGCAGTTCAAGAAATGATCGAAAATGGCGATGAAGTAAAGATTAAAGAAGACAAGATCAAGATTGAAGACGCGGACGGTGACGAGACTAAAATCAAATATGACGAAAACGGTAACGTTGAAAAAATCAAAACCGACGATAACTAGTCATTTTTGACAAACATCACATGGAAAAGCCAGTCTATAAAGACTGGCTTTTTTTTATTTAAACAGTTGGCGTTCTAATATAAACGTCGTCAAAAGGGTATTGAAATCCTTCCGGATATCAAGGGGCATGTATTTTATACGGTATTGACCACAACGTATTCGTAGCTGTTCAAAATACTTTTGAACCGAATCGCTATAAGCTTCCTTCACATTATCTGCGTAAAGGTTTACATGTTCACCAGTTTCTACATCTAGGAAACGAGTAGGTCTATTCTCATATTCAAAATCAACTTCTAGCTTGCTATCAAAAACATGAAATAATACCACATCATGCTTGTTGTATTTCAAATGCCGCAACGCTTCAAATAGCTCATCCTCTTTGCGATCACTTTGAAACATGTCTGTAAAAAGTATGATTAAAGATCTACGCTTGATATTTTCTGCAATCTCGTGTAGGTATTTATAGGAATCTGTTGACTTTTGTTGTGCCTGCGTTGAACACATCAAGTTCAGCTGATCCAGCAGCATATTATGATGGCGTTCACTTCCTTTTTCAGGAGCGTAATATTCATAGGTAGAGGAATAGATGCTCAAACCTACAGCGTCCCTTTGTTTTTTCAACAGGTTCATAAGACTAGCCGCGGCAAGAGCAGAATAACCGATTTTATTCAACTCGCCCAACTCTTGCTTTTTGACTGCAGGAAAATGCATAGAAGAGCTGCTGTCCAGAATCAGATGACAACGCAAATTGGTTTCCTCGTCGTATTTTTTAGTGTAATACTTATCGGTCTTAGCGTATAGCTTCCAATCGATATGTCGCGTACTTTCTCCAGGGTTATAAATTTTATGTTCTGCAAACTCTGCACTAAAACCATGAAAAGGTGATTTATGCATCCCGCTGATGTAGCCCTCCACCACCTGACTAGCCAGCAGCGCCAGGTTTTTAAAGCCTTTAGTTTTATTAAGTTCTTGTTGCAGGTCCATAAAGTGAAGATACTAATTCGTAATCCATCGATCAACGCTGTGCCATCACAAATCCCTAGTTTCTTAAATAGGACTTAAGGCTTTCTCATATGAATACGGGACATAAAAAACCTGATCGTATTCATTAAAAAATAAAATCAGGTCTTCAATTATAAATGATAGTGTTCTAATAAACTTTTACCACCATTTTCCCTTTGTTCTTACCGTCAAACAAGTCAATGAAAGCTTGGGGTATTTCATCAAACCCTTCTACTATGGTCTCCTCATACTTTAATTTACCATCTTTCAACCAGCTGCCTAGTTGCTGGATTCCTTCAGCAAACCTATCCTCAAAGTTTCTAATGATGAATCCTTGAAGCTTCAAACTTTTCTTGACAATTTTAGTTTCTAATCTAGGTCCAGTTGGCTGCTCCGTTTCATTATACAGTGATATGGCACCACAATGTACCACACGACCGAATCTATTGATGTTTTCCATCGCTGCATCTAACGTATAACCTCCCACATTATCAAAATATACATCCACTCCATCAGGAGCTGCATCCCGAATGGCTTTACCCATATCGTCCGTCTTCTCATAATTGATAGCAGCGTCAAAATCAAACTTATCTTTTAATAAATCAATTTTTTCATCGCTACCTGCGATTCCAATCACACGACACCCCTTAATTTTTCCAATTTGCCCTACGACAGACCCAACAGCACCTGCGGCTCCAGAAACTAATAAAGTTTCTCCTTCTTTAGGTTCTCCAATAGTGGTCAACCCAAAATAGGCAGTCAGTCCCGTCATTCCTAAAATTCCAAGATAGGCACTTAAAGGAGCCTTTTCACTATCCACTTTACGCAAACCTTTCCCATCGCTCACTTGATACTCTTTCCATTCCATCATGCCCGTGAGAAAATCACCTTTTTTGAACTTCTCATTTTTGCTTTCCACCACCTCAGCCACCACTGCTGACGCTATAGGCTCATCAAGTTTAAACGGCTCGACATAAGATTTTTCATCCCGCATACGACCTCGTAAATATGGATCTACAGATACATATTTGCTTCTCAAGAGTACTTCACCATCCTTGGGTGTTGGCTTTTCTATTTCCTTAAATTCAAAATCGGTAGTCTCTGGTCTGCCCTTAGGTCTACTTTTTAATAATATGGTCTTATTCATGATTCTTGCTTTTCATTCAAGTTACAATTCCGAGGCTGATTCTGCTGTTGCAACAATCTTAAACTTGCAAGGTTTTCCGTTAAAAAAAATGATTTACTTGTTTGATTCATTTGATGTATTGTTCGCTTTCGCGAAAGCGAACTGCCCTCAAAATTTTGCATAAAAAAAGCCCATCGCAATGATGGGCTTTGTGCTTGTATGTATGGAGTCTTAGTTCAAAAGAGCATCCAATGCATCAGTATATGCATTTTTAGGAGCAACGCCTACTTGACGGCCTACTACTTCACCATTTTGGAACACCAATACGGTTGGAATGTTGCGCACTCCATATTTTGCAGCAAACTCTTGATTTGCATCTACGTCCATTTTACCGACAACTGCTTTGTCTGTATATTCTTCAGAAACCTCATCGATGATAGGTCCTACCATACGACATGGTCCACACCATGCTGCCCAAAAGTCAACCATTACTGGTTTGTCACTTTTAAGTACGGTTTCTTCAAAATTTGCATCTGTTATTTCTAGTGCCATGATTTCTTCTTTAATTGTTACCACCAAATTTAAATAAAACGTGTGTCAATTATCCTAAACTTATATTAGAGTTGCCTATAAAGGTATGCGATTACCCGATTACCCATTGACTCCATAGCCAATCTCTGCCTTATCAAGCATCTCTAGCAGCTCTGCAGTGACGTTTACTTTTTGCATTCTACTCGACATATTAATGGATATTTTTTCCTCATGATCTTTCAAGTTGAAATATAATTGTTGATCTCCCTTATGTTTTTCCAGTACTTCCTTCAACAGCGCCACGCGCTTATCCATGACCTCGCTCACATGAAACTCTATCGTTAAAGATTTTGCAGCACTTGACATAACGTCTTGTAATTGCTGCATATGGGTAAAAAGTACTCGTGGCTCTCTAGGCTTACCTGTATTTTTATCTGGCCAACCTTGCTGGATTTTAACCTTAGCATGAAGAAATGTATTAGGCACTAAAAAATGCCTGAATTTCAAATAGTCTTCCCCAAACAATCGGAACTCATACGTATCGTTATAATCTTCTACTGAAAAGAAGCCGTAGCCTTTCCCTGCCTTGCTCACGGCATGACGGCATTCCGTTACCACACCGCAAAAACTTAGGTCACGATTTACTAAAGTTTCTAACTCATTAAAATTAGCGAGTTCGCTGTTGCAGAAGAATTCCATCTCCTTTTTATAATCATCTAGCGGGTGTCCAGAAATATAAATTCCTACTACTTCTTTTTCTCGCTTCAACTTCTCCATGGTTCCCCAGTCCTCACAAATAGGTAGCTGAGGCTCTGGTATCTGCACGTCACTAGCCTCGCCAAAAAGGCTTACCTGTGCGCTGTTTTCGTTTTCTTGGAATTTTTGTGCGTATTTCACTACCAACTCTAAAAATATCTGGCCGTTGTCCATTTCATGGAAAAACTGCGCCCGATTCTCACCTCCTAGCCCGTCAAAACCACCGCTTAATGCTAATGCTTCAAAAGATTTTTTGTTAGCTGCTCTCAAATCAATACGCTTGGCCATATCAAAAATGCTGTGATAAGGCTTTTCCTTTCGGTTTTCGATTATGGTCATTACTGCATTGAAGCCAAGTCCTTTCACTGCTCCCATTCCAAAGCGGATAGCACCTTTAGCATTTACAGTAAATTTATAATTGGACTCATTCACATCTGGACCTAAAACATCAAGTCCCATACGACGGCATTCATCCATAAACTTAGTGACATCCTTGATCTGGTTCATGTTATTTGACAAAGTAGCCGCCATGAACTCTGCTGGATAATTTGCTTTCAAATAAGCGGTTTGATAGGCAATCCAGGCATAACAAGTGGAGTGAGACTTGTTAAAAGCATAAGATGCAAATGCTTCCCAGTCTTTCCAGACTTTTTCAAGCACCGTTCTATCGTGACCATTCCCTTCTCCAGCATCTAAGAATTGGGGCTTCATCTTTTGCAGGGTCGCCATTTGCTTTTTACCCATTGCTTTTCTCAAGACATCGGCATCACCTTTTGAGAAGTTTGCCAGTTTTTGAGAAAGTAGCATTACCTGCTCCTGATAGACGGTAATTCCATAAGTTTCCTTAAGGTATTCCTCCATGGCCTCTAGATCGTAAACAATTTCCTTGCGGCCATGCTTGCGATCAATAAATTCTGGAATGTATTCCAGCGGTCCAGGACGGTACAAGGCGTTCATGGCGATCAAGTCGGCAAACTGGGTAGGCTTGAGCTCCCGCATGTATTTTTGCATTCCGACACTTTCATACTGGAAAATGGCAGTGGTTTCCCCTCGCTGGAACAATTCATAGGTCTTGTCATCATCTAGCGGTATGGCTTCAATGTCCAGAGCTATACCATGGCGCTCTTTGATTATGGCCACAGTATCCTTAATTTGACTCAAGGTTTTCAATCCTAAAAAGTCCATTTTCAGTAACCCTGCGCTTTCTACGACTTCATTGTCAAATTGAGTGACATATAAATCAGAGTTTTTTGCGGTAGCGACTGGAACAAAGTTGGTCAAATCGTCTGGCGTGATAATTACTCCACACGCATGGACTCCCGTATTTCTTACAGATCCTTCAAGAATTCGCGCTTGTTTCAACATTTCAGCCACAGGGTCGTTGCCTTCTGCAAGGCCGCGTAGTTCGCGTACCATTTCAGCGTCCTCTCCACGGAAGCTGCTGCTTATTTCATTGTCTTCTAGTGCAAAAATCTTTTTCAGCTTCGCAAAATCAGGAATAAGTTTTGCTACACGATCAGCGTCTTGTAGCGGTAAATCTAAGGCTCGTGCACAATCTCTAATAGAAGATTTTGCTGCCATGGTGCCGTAGGTAATGATTTGTGCTACTTGTGAGGCTCCATATTTTTCAATCACATAATCCATCACTTTGTATCGATTTTCATCGTCAAAGTCAATATCAATATCTGGCATGGATACCCTATCTGGGTTTAGGAAACGCTCAAAAAGCAGGTCATAATGTATGGGATCTACATTCGTAATCTTTAAACAGTAGGCAACAGCACTACCTGCAGCAGATCCACGACCAGGACCTACTGCCACATCCATTTCTCTAGCTGCCTTGATAAAGTCCCAGGTGATCAAAAAGTATCCTGGATACCCTGTGTTTTTAATAACCTCTAATTCAAAGTCCAGTCGTTCCCTGATCTCATCGCTAAAATCATCGCCATAGCGCATCTTAGCCCCTTCATAAGTCAAGTGCCTTAAATAAGCATTCTCTCCGTTCTTCGTTTTATTCTCAGCATCAGTAGGGTCCACAAATTCTTGTGGAATATCAAAGGCAGGCAACAGTACATCGCGAGCTAGCTCATAAGCTTCTACTTTATCTACTACTTCTTGAACATTTAAAATCGCTTCAGGAAGGTCTTTAAATAGCTCTTTCATTTCCCGGCTGGATTTGAAGTAGTATTCTTGATTTGGTAAACCATACCTGTATCCGCGCCCGCGACCTATAGGTGTTGCCTGTTTTTCATTATCCTTGACACATAATAATATATCATGCGCATTAGCATCTTCTTTATGGACGTAGTAGGTGTTGTTTGAAGCCACCAGCTTTACATCATGGGTTTTAGCGAGTTCAATCAATACCGCATTGGCCCGTTGTTCATCTTCCTGACCATGGCGCATGATCTCTATGTATAGATCTTCGCCGAATTTTTCTTTCCACCATAGCAAGGCTTCCTCTGCCTGCTTTTCTCCTACGTTCAAAATTTTAGAAGGGACTTCTCCATATAAATTACCTGTAAGAATAATCAGGTCATCCTTATGCCGCTCAACCAACTTTTTGTCAATACGAGGTAGGTAATAAAACCCGTCGGTGTAGGCTTTGCTCGCCATTTTTGCAAGGTTGTGATAGCCGTTCTTGTTTTTGGCAATCATCACGATCTGATACCCGTTGTCCTTGATGGACTTGTCATTCATGTCTTCACAAACCTGAAACTCACATCCTATAATAGGTTTCATGGGCTGACGGTCTTGAAGATCTTCATTGCCGGCAAGGCTGGCATTATAAGCCTTTACTGCTTTTACAAAATGAAAAGCACCCATCATATTTGCATGATCTGTCATGGCTACTGCAGGCATTTCATTTGCAGCAGCAGCAGCTACTAAATCCTGAACGCTAGCGGTGGATTGCAGTATGGAAAACTGGCTGTGGTTGTGCAGGTGTGTGAAAGGTGCGGTACTGAGCTCATCCAGGTTTTCAGCAATTTCTTGCTTAGTTATTTCTGGCTCGGTGTGTTCTACCAGTTGCGCAGAAGCTTTCTTTAAATTGACATGCTGTAATCCTGCAGGCTGTATGGTTGTTGGGTTGCTTTCGCGAAAGCGAACTAAATAATCTGCATCTTGCTTTAATTGAGCGACAGTGTACTGCTGAAGCCTAACCAACTCAAAGAAACATCTTGTAGTTGCCTCAACATCTGCCGTGGCATTATGGGCTTCATTGAATGGTTGTTGGAATAAAAACTCATGCAGCTCCGTCAATGTAGGCAGCTTGAACTTGCCGTAACGACCTCCAGGCAGCTGACACAGTTGCGCTGTATGCTCTGTACAAGTATCGAGCACAGGAGTTTCTTGTAATGAATTAGTGATGCCAGCACGCTCAAACTCGGCACCGGTCACATTTAAGTCAAACTTTAAGTTTTGGCCTACAACAAAAGTAGTTTTGGCTAAAGCTGCATTAAATTTCTCTAGCATTTCCACTAGGGGAATCCCCTCTTCTTGAGCTAGAGCGGTAGATATACCGTGTATACGCTCTGCATCATAAGGTATGTCGAACCCGTCTGGTTTGATCAGGTAATCTTGATGATCGACCAGGTTTCCCATATCGTCGTGCAGCTGCCAAGCCATTTGTATCACTCGAGGCCAGTTATCAACATCTGTGATGGGCGCATCCCAACGTTTAGGAAGTCCAGTAGTTTCAGTGTCAAAGATTAAGTACATGTATGGAGCCTATATGAATTGCCTCATTGCCTATAATAGGCTAAAGACAAGCAGATTAAAATTAACAGAATCAGAAATTCAAGAATTTTAAATATATGTTTTTTAGTCCCTTTTTGAAAAAATTCTTATGAACAACGCCACATATCCATGAACATAAAAAAATCCCATCAACGTGATGGGATTTTTTTCAATCTGTAGAGAAGTTAATTTAAGCAATCGCTTCCATTTCGTTTACCTTATTCAAGGACTGTTGTATGGAATCTCTGTGTTTTGTCAATATATTTTTAGTAGAAGGTGGTAATGTAGTCTCATTAATGATCTCATTATACTCTTCTATTGCAGCTTTCTCTCCACGAATAGCTTCTTCAAGTATACTCTCTTCATTGTCACTACTAAAGGTAGATTTGATATTCATCCACGTTCTATGCATGTCACCTTTTACACTAGTACCTTTATCCGGTTCTTGTCCAAAAGTTTTCATTTCCGTCTTTAATTCATGACCGAAATTATATCGTTCTTGTTGTTGTCTATCGAAAAAACTTTTCAGTGCAATATTATCTACTTTTTCTTTAGCAAGTTTATAACCAGCTTCCGCATCGTAGTTCTTCTCTAAAAGTTCATTTAATTTATTTCCTATTTTATCTGTGTAGTTCATAATATTGGTTTGTATGGTTTTGATTATTAATTACTTCAATATAAGGTCAATACTCTATTTAAAAGACTGATTACCATTATCTTAAGTTAATATTGTACCGATTTTAACGTCAAAATGATTATTTATCGATTGTTGTTAAATTAATTAACTGTTTAAAAGGGTTTTTTCTCTTAACCACTAAATCTCTTCCATTCATTTGACCTACAGTTGTACCTTAAAAATGAAGAAGTGCTTACTGATGATTTTACTCAATACATATTTTACACAAAATCAAACACTTAATAGAATGACATCTACCAACTGTTCATGGCTTTTTTTAGAGGGACGCAGTAAGTCTTATAAAAATGTTATTGATCGATTATTGATTCTCAATGATGATCATTTGACGCTTTCGCGAAAGCGAAATGGAAAAAAGCCTGTTCACAACAAATGGAAGAATGCAGGATTCAAGTGTAGGAAACGGATTATTAATGAACTGTTATGCAGTCACATTCTATGATGAAACGGATGTTGATAACCATGTGAAAACGAATTTGCAGATCTTGTAAAATTTCCCCCATCTATCCCGACTTTTAAATTAATCAAGTTATTTAAAGTTTGCCCATGGAAATCACTCACATCAGAAAGAGAGACTTCAGCGTTAAGCCGTTCGATCTCAACAACATAACAAATGCAGTTTTTAAAGCATTATCTGCCGTAAACTCTGGAACTCAGGAAGACGCCCAAAACGTAGCCCTTGCCGTTTACCAAACCTTGATGAAGAGAAAGGATATTGACCCTAATTACATTCCTACCATCGAGCAGGTTCAAGATATTGTCGAGAACAAATTGATGGAGACTGAATTTCATGAGGCGGCCAAAGCATACATATTATATCGTAATCAACGTGCATTAGAGCGCAAGACTGATATTTTTGAGAAGCGAGTGAACTTAAAACCGTATGAGTATCCGCAGTTATATGATTACGTTCCAGCGATCAGACACTCCTACTGGATCCATACAGAATATAACTTTACAAGTGATATACAAGATTTTAAATCCCGCTTGACTCCATTGGAGCAAAGTGCGATTAAAAATACGATGCTTGCGATCTCTCAAATAGAGATTGCTGTAAAATCCTTCTGGGGAGACTTATACCACCGCATGCCTAAGCCAGAAATAGGCGCAGTAGGATCCACTTTTGCAGAAAGTGAAGTACGTCATGCAGATGCTTACTCTCACCTTATCGAAATTTTAGGATTGAATGAAGAATTCAAAAACCTTAAAAAGAAACCTGTAATCATGAAGCGTGTGCAGTATCTAGAAACTGCATTACGTAACTCTAAAGCAGACGATAACCAGAGTTATGCAGAAGCTGTTTTGCTTTTCTCTCTGTTTATTGAGCATGTTTCGCTATTCTCTCAGTTCCTTATCATCATGGGCTTCAATAAGCACAAAAATATGCTTAAGGGAATTTCTAATGTGGTAGAAGCTACCAGTAAAGAAGAGCAAATTCACGGTGACTTCGGTATTGACTTGATCAGAATTTTACGTGATGAGCAGCCAGAGTGGTTTACTGAAGAATACCATGAACGCATCAAACAAATGTGTATCAAATCCTTTGAATCAGAAAGCGCGCTTGTAGACTGGATCTTTGAAGAAGGAGAACTTGACTTCCTACCTAAGGCAGTTGTCAACGAATTTATCAAAAACAGATTCAACAACTCTCTTGCCAGCATCGGGATTGAGAAAGTGTTTGAAATCGACGAAGAACTAATCGCACAAACTGAATGGTTTGATGACGAGATCATTGCAACGAAACATGGAGACTTCTTTGTGAAGCGATCCATCAACTATACCAAAAGAGCCCAAAGTGTAACCAAAGACGACCTATTTTAATTATGAAAGAACAAACTACCACGACTCAAGAACAACAAAAGGTTGACGCAAACCAGAAGCTTGCTGATGCAAGAAAGGAAGCACTCAATGCTGCTAAACCTAAACAAGAAGCAGGTTTTGAATGGCTCAATGAAAACAGTCGTAACTTTCTAGAAGCGGGTTATCTGACCCCTGGTGCAACACCAGAAAGCCGTATGCGTGAGATCGCAGAGCGTGCTGAAGAAATTTTACAAATTCCTGGATACGCAGATAAGTTTTACGGGTACATGAGTGAAGGATTCTATTCCCTTGCGTCTCCCGTATGGTCCAACTTTGGAAAGCGTCGTGGCTTGCCTATTAGTTGTTTTGGTTCACACATTGACGATGATATAGGTAACATTTTATACTCACAATCTGAGGTTGGAATGATGTCTAAACTAGGTGGTGGTACATCAGGTTATTTTGGAAAAATACGCCATCGTGGTGCAGCTATTAAAAATAATGGCGAAGCATCTGGTGCGGTTCATATCATGAGATTGTTTGAATCCATGGTAGATGTTGTAAGTCAGGGATCTGTACGTCGCGGTCGTTTCTCACCTTACCTACCTGTAGAGCACCCAGACATTGAAGAGTTCCTAGAAATAGGAACGGAAGGAAATCCTATTCAGGAATTGACGCATGGTGTCACCGTGACGAATGAGTGGATGGAGCAAATGATCGCTGGAGATGAGAAAAAGCGTACCATATGGGCACGCGTACTGCAATCTCGTGGTGAAATGGGCTATCCATACATCTTCTTTACAGACAACGCTAACGACAATGCGGCAGATGTGTATCAGGATAAAAAGATGCCGATCTATGCGAGTAACCTGTGTACAGAGATCATGTTACCATCTAGCGATGAATATTCTTTTGTTTGTGTATTGTCCAGTATCAACCTATTGCACTATGACAAGTGGAAAGATACAGATGCGGTAGAAACTATGGTGTATTTTCTAGACGCTGTAATTACAGAGTTTCTTGACAAATTAGAAGCTTACAGAGACTCAGACAAATTAGACGATAGACAGACGTTCTTATTTATGGAACGCGCTTACAAGTTTGCTAAAGACAATCGTTCCCTAGGTCTAGGAGCATTAGGATGGCATTCCTTACTACAGTCTAAGAAACTTGCCTTTAACAGTCAAGAAGCTTTCAATTTAAATAGCGAGATCTTTAAAGCACTTAAAGATAAAAGCTATAAAGCGAGTGAAGAATTAGCACAAAAATTTGGTGAGCCTGAATTACTAAAAGGTTACGGTCGTAGAAATGCAACGCTTAATGCAATTGCTCCTACCACATCTAGTGCCTTCATCTTAGGTCAAGTATCTCAAGGTATAGAGCCTATCTGGTCTAATATTTATGTGAAAGATATTGCCAAAATAAAAACCACCATCAAAAACCCTTACCTAGAAGAGCTTCTAGAGGAAAAAGGAATGAACACTCAGGAAGTATGGCACGACATACGCAACTATGATGGTAGCGTACAACACCTAGATTTCTTGACAGAAAATGAGAAAGCGGTCTTTAAAACTTACAGCGAGTTGGATCAAATGGACATTATTTATCAAGCTGCCAACCGTCAGAACCACATCGATCAAGGTCAGTCCGTGAACATCATTGTTCATCCAGACATGGCTACTAAGGATGTGAACAAGATTCACATTACAGCCTGGAAGCTAGGATTGAAGTCCTTATACTACCAGCACAGTATGAATGCTGCACAAAAGTTCAAGCAGAAAAAGGAGTGTGTAAGCTGTGAAGCTTAAGACTTTCTAACCTTTTAAAAAGCCGTCTAATTCCAATGGAGTTAGACGGCTTTTTTATGATGGTGAAATAATAAAGGGATTTTCGCTTTCGCGAAAGCATCAAGAGCTATGATTTAAAACAAACTCTATTTATGAGACTTTGCGGCTGCTATTGCCTCTAAATCGGCATACCATTTTTTACCAAACTTGCGAATCAACGATTCTTTCAAAAACTTATAGACCGGAACACCTAACTCCTCACCTAGCTCACATGCGTCATCGCATATTTGCCACTTGTGATAATTGACTGCTGTAAAGTCTGTGTATTCTTGAAGCCGCACAGGATATAGGTGACAGGAAATAGGTTTGTAAAATTGTGTTGCGCCATCTCGATAAGCGGCCTCGATACCGCAAAGTGCAGTCCCATCCTTTTTAAAGGTCGTATAAGCACATTCCGCATTATTGACTAGAGGTGTTTCTAGCTCTCCGTTTTCTCTCTCAATCCAGGTACCTTGAGCTTCAATAGCATCAATTCCCTCTTGCCTTAGATAAGGTTTGATGGCTGCATATTCCTGATCGAGAATATCCAGTTCCTTTTGTTCCAACGGCGCACCTGCCTCGCCGGCCACACAGCAAATTCCCTTACATGCGGTAAGATTGCAAACGAAGTCTTTATCCAATACATCGTCTGAAATTATTGTTTTTCCTAGTTGAAACATATCAAAGATTTGATTGTACAAATATAAAGTGCGAGAATGGAGACGGCTGCTTTCAAGGCTGTTGATTTAATCGCTTTTTGATAACTCAAACTTAACAGCGAGGAAGAGTCGTTAAACCCCTAAAAGGCAGTACTTTTGCACGCCGAAAAAAAGGGAGCCATGAATTTAAGTGTAGTTTCAGACTTTTTCAAGTCCGTTAATGTAAAGGAGATTTTTACTGCGAGTATGATACTCTTTGCGGTGATCGATATTATAGGTAGCATTCCTATAATCGTTGACTTAAGACGTAAAGTGGGGCATGTTCAAAGTGAGAAAGCTTCTATCGTGGCCGGATTACTCATGATTGTTTTCATGTTTGTAGGCGAGAGCATGCTGCACTTGATAGGTATTGACGTGAACTCTTTTGCGGTTGCAGGAGCGTTTATCATCTTTTTCATTGCCCTAGAAATGATTCTAGGGGTACAATTGTACAAAGATGAACAACCAGAAACAGCAGCAATCATCCCTATAGCTTTCCCGCTGATTGCAGGCGCAGGAACTTTGACCTCAGTATTATCACTAAGATCAGAATATAGTGCTGTGAATATTATTGCAGCGATTCTAATCAATATAATTTTTGTGTATATCGTCCTCAAAAACTCAGGTCGTATCGAGAAAGTATTAGGGAAACAAGGGATTAGTGTGGCTAGAAAAATCTTTGGGGTTATCTTGCTGGCGATAGCTGTTAAACTATTTGCGACTAACGTAAAAGAATTATTTTAAACATGAAGTACATCGTTTATATCCTAATGGTATTAGCCATTTCAAGCCTGGTTTTCAATGCATTCAAACTAGATTTTTCAAACTTATTTGTGGGAGAAAGTCAGATTGCAGTCATCAGTGTAGTAGCATCACTGTGTGTAGTTGTGTTGCTTAGCATTCTCCTGTTATCTTATAAAATTAAGGAGCGTCAGGAATCCTAGCGAGACTGTGTGCTTAGCTCTACCAGTCGATCGATGACCTTATTTCGAGTGTTGAGCAACTTCACTTTAAGCTCTGTTCCATATAGCTGTTCTGCTAGAGAGGATTTAATTAAAAGTGTCATGAAATCTCTATTCCCAGTAAGCCGTAAAGAGTTGTTGTAACGCCGTGCGTTTTGGTAAAAAGTGAGCAGTAAGCTTTCTGGAACTTGATAGCTGTCCATGAATTCCTTTTGCTTCATGTTTCTCAAGAACTTGCCCTCTTTTTGCAAATAATCATTAGCCACTCGATCAGCGAATCCGGTACGCGCAAAATAATCTAAGATTTGCGCTTCATACCCTAAAGGACCAGAGACAAATACATCTGGTATGATACCGCCGCCGCCATACAACACTTTGCCACCTGGAGTTTTATACCTCAAGGAGTCATTTACTTCAATATTATTCTTATCAGTCAGCTCTCCATTTTCATAGCGCTTTAAATATTCATTGAAATAATCTTCGTTTCCTTTATTATAAGGTCTCTGAATGCTGCGACCTGTAGGAGTATAATATCGTGCTACGGTCAATCTCACGGCACTCCCGTCCCCCAGTTGCATCTCTTGCTGCACCAACCCTTTACCGAAGCTACGTCTGCCTATAATTGTCCCTTTATCATTATCCTGTAGAGCACCTGCCACTACCTCACTGGCACTGGCACTGTTTTCATTTATGAGGATAAATACTTTCTTGTCCTCAAAATCACCATTCTCAGTTGCGTAACTATCTTTTCTTTGATTGTTCCGGTCTTTTTGAAAAAGTATCAATTGATCCTCACGTAAGAATTCATCTGCCATATCAATAGCTGCATTCAATACACCACCTGGATTATCTTGTAAGTCAACTGCTAGCTGCGTGGCACCTTGAGCTTCTAGTTTGTGCACTGCCTTTTTGAATTCTTGACTGGTAGTTTCTGTAAACCGGTTGACTTTGATATACCCTAATTGATCTGTGAGCATGTATGCTGCGTCTACACTTTCGATAGCCACATCACCGCGCACGACAGGAACATACACCACAGCTTCATCTCCAGGTTTTAGAATTCCTAGGGTGATTTTGCTTCCTTTTTGTCCTTTAAGCGCTTCTGTTGAAAGTTTATCTTCACCAAAAAGGGGTTTCCCATCTAGGTACAAGATTTTATCACCACTCTTGATTCCAGCATTTTCACTAGGCCCTTTTTTTACGGTAGAAAGCACCGCTATAGTATCCTGATTCACAAAGTACCGAATACCGATACCCACAAAATTACCACGTAAATCGTCTGATGCTGCCTGAGCTTGATCTGTTGAAATGTAAACGGAATGTGGGTCTAAATTTTGAAGAATGCCGTTGACAGCCACGTCAACGATACTGTCTGTGTTGACCTCATCGACATAGCGCTGGTCGATAATGTCGATCAACCGGTTCAGCTTGCGCTTTTTGACACTAGAATTTGAGGTGAAACCATTATCCAATCCATTTACTGACAACAAGTTGCCTAGGAAAACCCCTAGACCCAAAAAGAGTCCCAAAAATAATGGATAGTATATGTAGCGTTTTTTCATTAATCAAGGTCGGTAATGTGCTCTATTACAACGCCCGCTTTCTCTAGGAATTGCAGACCGCTGTTGTCTTTATATGCCTGATGGTACACTACACGTTTAATGCCGCTTTGATAAATCAACTTGCTGCACTGCTGGCAAGGCGACATGGTAATATATAAAGTGGCACCATGACAAGATTGTGTGCTGCCCGCCACTTTCAATATAGCGTTTGCTTCAGCATGCAGTACGTACCATTTCGTATACCCTTCCTCATCCTCACAAAAATTTTCAAATCCACTGGGCGTACCGTTATACCCATCGCTTATAATCATGCGATCGCGTACAATAAGCGCTCCTACTTTCCGGCGTTTGCAATAGGATAATTGTGCCCATTCTCGCGCCATTCGCAAGTATGCTACATCGTACTTATGCTGTTTTTCTGCTTTCAATTTTACTGCTATGTTTTGCTGTTGTAGTGAGTTCGCTTTCGCGAAAGCGAAATTCATTAAAACTTATCTGCCACTTACCACATCCATCTAGCAATCAACATTGGGATAACAATTCCAAAAATGATAGCCGAAATGATTTGTGTCCAATCCTTTTTACTGAAACGAAAAAGTCCTGTAAATATAAAGTTTAAGATCAAGACTATGAGCACAATAACTAATTGTGCTGCCTCGATTCCCAAGGCAAATTCGCCCAGCATGAGTAGCGTGTTTTCATCACTACCTGCCGCCAGCATACGGAAGGCTCCCGAAAAGCCAAATCCATGTACCAGACCAAAGAACACTGCGATACTTGCGGTAAACCATGGCGTGTTATCTCTATGTCGCCTACCCGCTGTGAATATGTTGTACAACGCGGTAATCGCGATGGTTACCGGAATTAAAAATTCAATATAAGCCGTTGAAAATGAAACCTTCCCAAAAACTACTAGCAGTAGCGATATGGAGTGTCCTATGGTAAAAGCTGTCACGAGTAATAAAAGCTTGCGCCATCCATTGAATAGGAAAGGCACAGCGAGCAAAATGATAAACAAGATGTGATCATAAGCTTGAAGGTCCAGCACATGCCAGAAGCCCTCTAAAAAATAAAAGATAAAATTGTCCATTAGAATAAAAAGGTGGTTGATGGTTATTTCCCGAAATATAGAAAGAAGCGCTCGAGCTTAAAACTTATAACACCTCTATTACTAATTAAATTCGCACGCGTAATCCTGCGTAGACATGAACCCCAGGGGCAGGTTCGTAAAACCGCCCACCAAAGGCATTAATTCTTACATTATCAAAATAGCTGGAATTGAATAGATTATTGACGCCCCCTAGTACGGTGAATCTGGTATTCCCCAGTTGTAAAGGATAGCTTGCGCTCAAATCAGAAATTAGAGCATCTTTAATTTTAGCATCGTTCAGATCATCGGCAAACAGCGCACCTCGATACGTGGTATTAAGTTGAAGGAACAATCCATTCTCGACTTGGTAGGTCAAACCTAGGCTTGCTAGATGTTTAGGGATTCCGGGCAGCAGTTTTCCTTCCAGGTCTTGACCGTCCAGATTGTAGTCTGCATAGGCAAAATCAGAATAGGTATAACTGGCATTGACGGCAAGGTTTTGGGTAATAGCGGCTGTGGCAGAAAGCTCTAAACCATAGCGTTGGGTACTTCCTGCATTGCGATAAAATGTTCTTCCTGGAAATTGAGCCTGTTCAAAAGGAACCAGATCATCTGTAGTCTGGATGTAAAACACCGCAGCGGAATATTGTAATGCTGACTCTTGACTCTTGAATCCTACCTCATAATTTACGGCTTTTTGAGGGGTTAGATCAGGATTGAATCCTGAACTTCCATCGGGATTGGAAGAAAGCTCACTGAGCGCTGGAGTTTCAAAGCTGGTCGCAACATTAGCAAAAAAACGTTGTGATGGATTCAGTTCATAGTTAATTCCTGCGCTCCCGCTCCAACTGTTTAAATTTTGAGAACCGCTATTGTCATCACCTGATCGAACTTCTGCTTTCAAATTATTGATGTCATACCTTAATCCACCTAATATGTTCCACTGGCCAATGCTTAGACGGTCGACCGCATAAAAACCATAATTATTATAAGTTTCCAACTGATTAAAATCAAGTGCGCCTCGATCGCCATCCATATTATCATATCGCAACCGCTGGTCTGCTTGAAACGCTAATGAATAACCTATTTGAAACTTGTTTTTTAGTCGGTCATTTTGAGAATCGTAGGTCAAATAACTGCCTTGCCCATAATAATTGCGGTATAACTGCACCTGACCGCCAGACTCAAAAGGCAACTTATTGTCAAAATCCCGATAGGAATAAAACCCATAGGTTTGAAGCGACAGGTTCCCCCAACTTTGATCATAAGAAACCCCTGTTTTGAGTTGTCTAACTTGTTCTTGACTATCAAACTGAACATTACGATCTCTAGCCTGTCGTCGATCTTGCTTCACCTCGCTCAAGGTTAATCCTCCAGCATCTAGCGCAAAAGGACTATCTGTATAATTTAATTGTATACTAAAATTGTTGTCATTTTTTAAATCAAAGGCTGATTTCCAATTGAATTGATTGGTTTCAAAACCGCTAAAATCTCTATAACCCTCACTAGAGGTTCTGGAAAATGAAATGACACTTACTCCTGCATCATGCTTGATACCAGAAGTCAGGTCAAATTTGTTCATCCCAAAATTTCCTGCGACTGCTCCAGCCTCAATATAGGTACTGTCGATTTGAGAAACAGTATTGATATTGATCACTCCTCCTCCGGCATTTCCATAAAGTAATGAAGCTGGCCCTCTCAATACCTGTAGATTATCAATAAGTCCTAGAGTTAGGTTGTCAATTTGCCCTTGCCCATCTGGAGTAGTTTCTGGTATACCATCTACTACGATCTTTATTCCTCGTATCCCGAAGGCTGACCGTGCTCCAAAACCTCTTAAAGAAATTCTCAAGTCTTGGGAATAATTGTTCCTATTAAGCACAAACAGTCCAGGGATTCCATATAGGTATTCATCTAAAGAAAGTTGCTGTTTTGCAGTTTGTGAACCTTTAAAGTTCCTAGTGCTGATAGAAAATGGCAAGTCTACGGTAGTGTTTTGTAAATCGACAGGAGCGGCCACTTGAATTCTTACAGTTTCCAGACTATCAATTTGCGAGTGCATTAAAAAACATGAAAACAAAAGGGCAATAATTAGAACGCAATAATTTCTCAAGGGATTGGATTATGGTTAAGAAACTGCAATTTTACAACATACTAAATCGATTATCGTCAAAGTACACTCAGTATTCAAAATCGTAATTTTGAAAATACACAGATATATTTATTTGCCCCTCAACTATTTATACTTTAAGTGTACAGAAAAAATCGTGATCTGATCTGACTAGTATCACAAATAATCATCCCGCTACAATTAAGTTATAGTATCTTTATTAGCTTTTAAAATTCTAATTATCAGGGCAATATTGATCCATAGGGTTCTGGCGACCGTTTTTGTTGTTCTTACTTTTGGTGTCTGTAATGGGCAAAAGAAGTCTAGAGTCGTGCCTCAACGTGACACTACCTTATCTATCCAAGAGTACTTGCGAAACATGCTGGATAAGAGTTATTATCTATATGATCAGGGTAATTTCAGGGAATCTTTAGAAAATAATTTAGCCACCATAAAATTAGCGGAACAATATGGCGATTATGACGTGGCGCATAATTCATACAGCTATCTTGGGTATGATTACTTGGTTCTTGAAGATACCTTACGGGCACTGGAGAGTTTTGAAAAGTCACATTACTATGCTCGGAAGACCAGAGACCCTATATTAATTGCAAATGCTTATACAGACTTTGCGCAGTTATATGCTCAAGACAGCGCAACCTACGACAAGGGGATTCATTACTTTAAAAATGCATTGATCATTTATCATAAAGAAAGGGACAGCATTGGGCTGCAAGGTTCCTATTATGATTATGCTAGCATCCTTTTTCAAAGAGAAGATGAGAGACAGTTTCCTGTCATCATGGACTCCTTGAGTAAGTATACAGAAATTGCTGATGTAGGCCCAAGATTTAAGGCGATGGCATATATTCTACAAGCCAAAAGCCAAATGCGTGACAACGATCTTAAAGAGGCTGAAAGCACCTTAAGCAAATCTATCGCATTGACTAAAAAAGAAGGTCAGCGAGAACTGCTGGAAGAGTCATACAGTTTATACTCTGAGGTCTTAAGGCGACGAGGTAATTTCTTAGCCGCTTATGAAATGCTGTATAAATATGACAGCTTAAACAGAATCAATCAAAAAACGCGCAGGTTCTCAGAAAGCAAGAGGATTGCTGCACGATTTGAAGCTGATAAAAAAGAAAAAGAGATCCAAAAAGCAAATCTAGAAACAGAACTCGCACAAGAAAAAGTAAAGCAGCGAACGCTGACAAACTACTTGCTTGCAGGCATCATTGTGATAGGTATCGGCTCTATTATCATCCTTTTTTATATAGCAAGAAGACGCAAATCATTCATAAAAACCCTAGAATACAAAAACCAACAGGTAGTCAAAGCTAAAAAAGAGGCAGAACGACTGGCAAAAGTCAAAAGTAATTTCTTCTCTACGGTAAGTCACGAGTTACGCACACCACTTTATGGGGTAATAGGACTCAGCAGCATTTTGTTAGAAAAAAACAAAGACAAAGAAAACTTCCAAGATTTACAGTCCCTCAAGTTCTCGGCAGATTATTTGCTAGCTCTTATAAATGATGTACTTCACCTCAACAAAATCGATTCTTCGCAAAAGTTGGACAAAGAAGACGATGTATTTAATGTAAACGAGCTTCTAGACAACATCATTTCCTCCTTTGAATACATTAGAATACAAAACGATAACACGATAGAGACAGTGTATGATGTCCAGTTGCCACATCTTATTAAAGGAAATAGCACACAACTGTCTCAAATATTGATGAACCTAGTGGGGAATGCGTGCAAGTTTACAGAAAACGGCAAGATACGGGTAGAGTTGAAAGCCATAACTACTGGCAACACGTCTACTATAGAATTCTCAGTAGCCGACACCGGCCATGGTATTGCAAAAAATAAAATCAAACATATTTTTGAGGAGTTCGCTCAAGGCGAAAGCAAAAACAACACTTATCAAGGAACTGGATTGGGTCTTTCCATAGTTAAAAAATTACTGCATGCTGCTGGATCAAAAATAAAAGTCGAAAGTGAGCTAGGAAAAGGGTCAAAATTCTCCTTCCAAATGACCTATGAAGTTGTCCAAGAAAAAGTAACCCTCAAAAAACAGCACGTCAAAAACATTTATAGCCCTAAGTTATTAAATGGAGCGCGCATACTGATTGTTGAAGACAACAAAATCAATCAGATGGTCACTAGAAAAATTTTAGAGAAAGATGGTGTTATCTGTGAAGTTGCTGAAAATGGGAAGGTTGCAATAGACAAGGTAAAAGAGCAGTGCTACGACTTAGTCCTTATGGATGTAAACATGCCAGTTATGGATGGAATTGAAGCAACTCAAGAAATACGCAAATTCAATGCAGTCCCCATAGTGGCATTAACAGCTGTAGAATTAGAGGAAATGAGAGAGAAAATATATTCTAGTGGTATGGACGATATCATTGTAAAACCATATGATGTCAAACAGTTCCAGCAATCTATACTACATAACATAGAAAAAGGAAGCATTACTCGTAAAGGAAAAGAAATCCTAAAAACAAAAAAGCCAAAACAATAAAGTTTTGGCTTTGAGTACCTCAGGCCGGAATCGAACCGGCACGCCTTGCAGCATTGGATTTTGAATCCAACGTGTCTACCAATTCCACCACTGAGGCATTAAAATTGGGAATGCAAAAGTAACAAATAATCTCAATCTCCAATTTTTTTCCGTTGCTTTTTCTACGCAAGCAGGGAAAATAGTTTTACATTTGCAGCCTTAAAATCAAGACCCTAAACCTTTCACGATGCCGTATTCTATTTCTGAAGCAAAACTATTTGGTTGTAGACAAAGCATGGATCTCGCAAAATCCATTGCTCAAGAATATGGAGCGTCGCTAGGCCAAGTCAACTTCACCACCTTTAGTGACGGTGAGTTTCAACCTTCTTTTGAAGAGTCCATTCGTGGACGCCGTATTTTTCTAATAGGATCAACACATCCTAGCAGTGATAACCTAATGGAGCTGTTATTGATGATTGATGGTGCAAAGCGTGCAAGTGCTCGTCACATCACAGCAGTAATACCTTACTTCGGTTGGGCACGTCAAGATCGCAAAGACAAACCTCGTGTACCGATAGGTGCAAAGATGATTGCTAAAGTTCTTGAGGCTGCTGGAGCTACACGTATCATTACAATGGACCTGCATGCAGACCAGATTCAAGGATTCTTTGAGAAGCCAGTAGATCATCTATTTGCTTCATCCTTATTCATTCCTTACTTAAAAGAGTTAGGCTTGAGCGATTTGACCATCGCATCTCCAGATATGGGAGGTTCAAAAAGGGCTTATGCTTATTCTAAAATATTAGAAAGTGACGTGGTAGTTTGTTACAAGCAACGTCAAAAAGCAAACGTCATATCCCACATGGAGCTTATCGGCGATGTTACTGGTAAAAATGTGGTTCTCGTGGATGATATGGTAGACACTGCAGGAACATTGACTAAAGCTGCAGATGTTATGATGGAACGAGGTGCAAAAAGCGTTAGAGCTATTTGTACGCATGCGATCCTATCAGGAAAAGCTTATGAACGTATAGAAAATTCAAAACTTGTGGAATTGATCGTTACTGATTCCATTCCATTAAGACAACAAAGCGATAAAATCAGAGTCTTGTCCTGTGCTCAATTATTTGCCAGTGTGATGGCAAGTGTACAGAACAACGAGTCGATCAGCGATAATTTTATAATGTAATTTCAATTAATAATTAAATAACCCAAAATGAAATCAATCACGATCTCAGGATCTAAAAGAGAAAGCGTGGGCAAAAAGGCAACTAAAGCCCTACGTAATGCTGGATTGGTACCTTGTGTAATCTACGGAGGAGACGAGCCCATACACTTTTCAGCTGAAGAAAAAGCGTTCAAAAGCCTTATCTACACACCAGATGCACACCTAGTAGAAATAGATTTGGGTAGCGACGGTAAATTTGCTGCTATTGCACAGGACATGCAATGGCACCCAGTAAGAGAATTACTTTTACATGCAGATTTCTACCAGATTTTTGACGACAAAATGGTAACTATGGAAGTTCCTGTAAGAAGTACAGGTACAGCTCGTGGAGTACTTAACGGTGGTGTTTTGAGAAGAAACCTACGTAAATTAAGAGTTAAGGCTTTACCAGCAAACCTTCCTGACTTTATCACCATGGATATTTCTCCAATGAAAATTGGCGATAAGAAATATGTACGTGACTTGAGAGTTGATGAGTATGAAATCATGCACTCAGATTCTCTAGTAGTATTGATGATCAAAAACTCTCGTACTGCAATTGCAGATGAAGGTGATGATGAAGAAGAAGTACCAGCAGATGAAGTACCAGCTACTGAGGTGGACAATGAAGCTGCTGTCAAAGAAGGAACTGACGAATAAGCCACTCCTTGAATATTTTACAAGCCGTTCCTGCTATTGCTGGAACGGCTTTTTTATTTTTGATTTATGAAATTCCCTTGGAAAAATTGGTTCCAGTCCCCTAAACAAGAGGCCGCCATATCAACTGATGACACTATGAAGAAATTCCTTATTGTAGGATTAGGCAATCCTGGCGCAAAATACAGCGAGACCAGACATAATATAGGTTTTAAGATACTTGACCAGTTAGCAGCAGACAAAGGAGTTTCCTTTGAAACGCTCAAACTAGGCGATGTGGCTACTACAACCCATAAAGGTAAAACAGTCATTTTGCTTAAACCCAATACGTTCATGAACCTCTCAGGCAAGGCAATTAAATATTACATGAAGCAGGAAAATATCTCTAAAGAAGAATTACTTGTGATTACAGACGACCTCAACCTAGAATTCGGCACAATTCGAATGAAAGGTAAAGGCAGTGATGGCGGCCATAATGGGCTAAAGGACACCCAGGTGCAATTAAATACGCCTAATTACCCTAGATTGAGATTTGGGATATCAGATTCCTTTTCTAAAGGCCGGCAGGTGGATTATGTATTGGGAGAATGGGATGACGTAGAGCGCAAATCGCTTCAAGAACGTATTGAGACTTCCGCAGCAGCAGCACTGGCCTTTGTGCACGGTGGACTTGCTAATGCAATGAATGCCTATAATGGTAAATAATTTGAGAGGTATTTCGCTTTCGCGAAAGCGAACTTACTAGAACTTTCACCCAAAAAAGCTCCATGCGAGTTCCTCCGTAAAACCCTGCAAATTCCCATGGGATTATTTATTTTGCAGTGGGAAAAATAAAGCCACATTGAAGACTTACACGCATCTAGACCAATACCAGTCTGAAAAAAAATCCGTAGTTACTATCGGTACTTTTGACGGCGTGCATCACGGTCATCAACAAATTCTCAAAAAAGTAGTCAATCGAGCTGCAAGTGCAAACCTCACCTCAGTACTCTTGACTTTTTTTCCTCACCCGCGCATGGTCTTGCAACCAGATCATGACCTTAAGCTCATCAACACCATACATGAGCGTGTTGATTTAGTAGCTGCAAGCGGTGTGGATCACATGGTAATTCATCCATTTTCACTAGAGTTTTCTAGAACTACAGCACATGATTATGTCAAAAATATTTTAGTAGATCAACTTAACGCTGCGGTTGTAGTGATAGGTTATGACCATCATTACGGTAGAAACCGCACCGCTAATATTGAGGATTTGCGCAAGGATGCTTTAGAATATGGTTTCGAAATCATTGAAATTTCTAAGGAAGAAGTGGAAGAAGTAGCAGTGAGCAGTACTAAAATTAGAACAGCCATCACGGATGGCGACGTGGTTACCGCAGCACAATACCTCAACCGGCCTTTCAGCATTCATGGCACCATTGTTAAAGGAAAACAAATAGGGCGAACGATTGATTACCCTACAGCAAATCTTAAAGTTGACGAGCCTTATAAATTGATACCTAAACCAGGCGTTTATATTACAAGTAGTGTACTTGATGGTAAAACCGTTTATGGAATGACTAACATAGGGACGAACCCTACTGTTCCTGGAGCTGATAATCTTCAAAAAATTGAGACCTTTTACCTTGATTTTGATCGGGATCTTTATGGAGAATTAGTGGAGCTCTATTTTCATGAGCGACTGCGAGATGAAGTCAAATTCAAATCAATGCAAGAATTAAAAGCCGCCATGGCTTCAGACGAGGCAAAAACTAGAGCTTATGCAACATAAGGTGAATCAGTATTTATTCAAGCAGGTTGACAATTCAGCATTAGTACTGTTTAGGATATGTTTTGGGCTGCTGCTTGCCGTAGAAGCTTTTGGATCTATTGCTACTGGAATGGTTCGTCGCCAGTTCGTTGAGCCAGACTTCACGTTTACGTTTATTGGTTTTGAATTTTTAGAACCTTTGCCTGGCGATGGCATGTATATACTATTCAGTATTATGGGGGTAGCAGGGTTGATGGTCATGGTAGGCTACCGTTACCGTGTAGCCATGCTCTTTTATGCCATTACATGGACCTATGTATACTTACTGCAAAAATCCAGTTATAACAATCACTGCTATTTATTGATGTTGCTCAATTACATCATGGTTTTTTTACCTGCACACCGGTCTGCCTCTATAGACGCAATTAGAAAACCTGAACTGCGTAAAGAACATATGCCGCGATTGATCTATGTCTTTATCATCACATTGATCTGGATTGTCTATGCATATGCTAGTGTGGCCAAATTTTACCCAGACTGGCTGGATGGAAGTTTCCCTAGATACCTGATGAGCATACGCGGGAAAGAATGGTCTCTTTTACAAGAGTCCTGGACCCATGAGGCCATTAAATATTTCGGATTATTTTTTGATTTGCTGATCGTTCCCTTTCTATTGTGGAAACGTACTCGATGGGTAGCAGTTACAGCTTCCGTCTTTTTCCATATCTTCAATAGCGTCGTTTTTAAAATTGGGATATTCCCTTATCTCGCCCTTTCCTTTTTAATATTCTTCTTTTCCGTAGAAAAGATTCATCAATGGTTTTTATGGAAAAAAACATTCTATGATAAAGGTGAAGTCATCGTCCCTAAGTATCGCAATTGGATCCTAGGGATTAGCGGTATCTTTTTATTTATCATGTTTCTCCTACCCTTGCGGCATTGGACGATCAAGGGTGATGTCTTCTGGACTGAAGAAGGCCATCGCTTGAGTTGGCGAATGATGTTGCGCAGCCGCAATGGATCAGCAACATATACCACACTTGATAAAAATACGGGCCAGCGGTCGATTGTCAACCTTAAGGATCATGTATCCCGCAAACAACTAGGAGCCGTTCAAAGCAAACCCGATTTTATGTGGCAACTGGCACAGCGTTTGAAAAAAGAAGCCGCCGCCGAAGGGAAAGATATTGCCGTGTTTATCAATGCTCGAGTAGGCATCAACGGCCGCAGGCCTTCTCAATTTACCGATCCAGAAATAGATATCGCAGCCACAGAGTGGAAATACTGGGAACATGCGGAATGGATCTTGCCCTCACCAGGATATGACAGGGAAGAGAATCGTAAAAAGTAAAGCTTTGCATCCCGGCATTTTTACTAGCAGAATCCCTAATTTTATCACCTCATATTAGAAACCTCTCATGTTACAGATTGCAGCCATACGCGAGCACAAAGAAGAATTTGCACAAGCCCTGAAAAAGAGAAATATCGATGCTTACCCCATGCTGGAAAAAGCACTATCGATGGATGAAAAACGCCGCAGTATTCAAGCAAAACTGGACGAAACTCTTGCAGAAAGCAACAGATTATCTAAGCAAATAGGAGATTTGTACAAATCTGGACAAGCTCAAGAAGCCAATGCATTAAAGGAAAAAACTAGCGGTTTGAAAGAAACCTCTAAAGATCTTTCAGAGCAGCTGACGAATGCCGTCAATGGTCTGCAAGACATTCTATATGGTATACCTAACATCCCGCAAGACTCTGTTCCTGCTGGCAAGTTAGATACTGACAATGAAATAGTTTCTGAACATGATAACATCCCCACTCTTGTTGCAAATGCACAACCGCACTGGGAGCTGGCTAAGAAGTATGACATCATTGACTTTGAATTAGGGAATAAAATCACAGGTGCTGGTTTCCCAGTTTATAAGAGAAAAGGAGCTCGATTACAACGCGCATTGATCAATTACTTCCTTGATAAAAATACTGCCGCAGGTTATGAAGAAATACAAGTACCGCATCTAGTCAATGAAGCTAGTGGATACGGTACTGGTCAACTACCAGATAAGGAAGGACAAATGTATCATGTGGGTGAAGACGATTTATACCTCATCCCAACTGCTGAAGTTCCTATCACTAATCTATATCGCGGTGATCTTTTAGAAATGAAAGACTTACCTATTGCCATGACAGGTTACACACCTTGCTTCCGCAGGGAAGCGGGTAGTTATGGGTCTGATGTACGTGGATTGAATCGCTTGCATCAATTTGACAAAGTAGAAATACTACGCATAGAGCATCCAGATCAGAGTGATGCGGCTTTAGACGCTATGGTCGTTCATGTAAAAGGGATTTTAGAAGAGTTAGAATTACCCTATCGTATCTTGAGATTGTGCGGTGGTGATCTAGGCTTTACCTCTACACTTACGTATGACTTTGAAGTTTACAGTACAGCTCAAGAAAAATGGCTGGAAGTAAGTAGTGTTTCTAATTTTAGAACCTTTCAGGCCAATCGTTTGAAACTAAGATTTAGAAATGGAGATAATGGCACAGAATTAGCGCACACTCTCAACGGTAGTGCTTTGGCCTTGCCACGCATACTCGCTTCCATTTTAGAGAATTATCAAATGGAAAATTACATCAATGTGCCAAAAGCATTGATTCCTTATTGCGGCTTTGACCGCATCGATTAAAATTGAATGAATAGACTGCTGCTTTTTCTTTTTCTGCTAAGTTCCATTTTGGGTCAAGCCCAAAGCATACAGCTCGCAGATAATTATGCAGATCAAGGAGAATACGAAAAAGCCTATACTATTTATGAAAAGGCTTATCAAGGCAATAAGCGTAACTTCAATTACCTATTCCGGATGGTGGAATTCCAGCAACAATTGGAAAACTATCAAAAAGCAGACAGCTTACTGAATCAAGGAGAACAAATCGCAGCGGCAAAATTTTTGTTTCCTGTAGAACGCGGTTTTAATGCCAGTTTACAAGGCAAGGATGAGCTTGCGGCTGCATATTACAACAGTGCCATTGCACAAATTGATTCCATGCCAGAGAGCGGTTATAGTATTGCTCAGGCTTTTGAACGTCGCACCTTGCTGGATCAAGCCATTACTAGCTATGAAAAAACCATGGCTGTCAACCCCAGTTATGATTACAACTTTCAAACAGCCCGATTGTATGGTGAGCAAGGAAAGCTAGAACTCATGTTCAACAAATACCTGGATCTGATTCAAAATAATGAGGAGTTGGTCCCAAGAACTCAAGCTATCTTTTCGCAATACATCACAGATGATGCTGCAAACTCTGGAAATCAAGCCTTAAGGAAAGCCGTTTTATTAAGATCCAGATCAAACCCCAGCTTGATTTACAATCAGATTTTGAGTTGGTTATTTATCCAGCAAAAGGAGTTTAATGCAGCTTTTATTCAAGAAAAAGCGATTTACAACCGCACCCGAGAAAATATTCTGAATCTTCAGAACCTAGCGGTGATGGCGATGCAAGAAAAGGACGATGCCGCAGCCTTAAACATACTAGATTACATCATAGAAGAAACTCAGGTGCAAAGCATCAAATACGTCGCGCAAACTTTAGAGTTGAAGATTAAATCAGATGCCGCTGTGGTTAGCGATTTTCCCGCTATAAAAAAATCATACGAGCAGTTGATCAGCGATTATGGTAAAGATGAGCGCACGTTCTCTTTACAGCACAATTATGCTAACTTTTTAGCTTTGCAGACTGGAGACATTCAACAAGCCATTGAATTGTTAAGCACTTTAGAAGACCAAAAGTTGAGCAGGTATCAAATGGCAGAAAACAAAATGCTGCTGGCTGACATTCTTGTACTTCAAGAACAATTCAATCGTGCTTTGATCTTATATAGTCAGATTCAAAATGAACTCCCAAATGCTGAAATCGCTCAGGAGTCGCAATTTAAAGTGGCTCGAACTAGTTACTTTCAAGGAGATTTCCCTTGGAGCCTTACGCAGCTTAAAGTATTGCGTGGAGCAGCAAGCAAACTGATTGCAAACGACGCCATGGAACTGAGCTTGACCATAAGTGATCACTCTTTATATGATACGACATATGTGGCTTTAAAAGCTTTCGCGAAAGCGGAATTCAAACAATATCAAAACAAACGTACAGAAGCTATTGCCTTATACGACGCCCTTTTGCAAGATCATAAAGGCGATCCCATAGAAGATGAGGCCTTGTTAAAGCAAGCCAAGTTGTACGAACTCGAATCACAATTCCAAAAAGCAGAGCAGAACTACTTGAAGATTATAGACAATTACCCATCGAGTATCTTGATGGACGATGCTTTATATGGTATCGGCTTGCTCTATGAAAACCAAACACAGCAGCCAGAAGAGGCGCAAAAGATTTATGAGAAAATCATTTACAATCATGCAGACAGCATCTACTTTATTGATGCCCGTCGCAGATTCCGCAGGTTGAGAGGTGATTTTGAAACTACAGAATTATAAAACAAGCACATGGTAATTTACAACGTGACCAGTAACATGTCACAATCTCTAGAAGCAGAATGGCTGGAATGGACCCGCGAGCATATTGCCCAAGTATTAGGCACAGGGCTGTTCATGGACGCACGTTTGACTAAAGTATTGGTAGAAGAAGAGGACTCTAGCAGTACCTATTCCATACAATACAAAGCGAGCAGCAGGGAATCTTTAGATTTGTATTATGAGAAATATGCGCCTTCTTTAAGGAAGCTGGCGTACGATAAATTTGGGGAAACCGTACTTTCATTTAGAACCGAGTTAGAAGTAATTGATGAATATAGAGTGCACCCTAATTTGAATTAAGAATTTAATAGAATTTCAATGGAAGACAATCCTAAAACAGAGGCTTTCAGAAGAGCACAAAAAAAAGTAGTAAAACTTCGAAATAATCATAAAAAAACTCGAACGTTTGTAGGATTGATGGGTGCACTTACAATTATAATGGCGATAATTAGTATAATACTTCTTTTCAAGAACAAAAACTTATCATTCGATAAAAAATATTTTAATAAGGATATCAAGTCACAAATGGAGAAGGCCATTGAAGCTAATGCAGGTTTGGATGTTGTAAAGAATATTTACAATAATAGGGTAGTAACATCTCCTAGCATCACAGATATATTCAACAAAAATAGTGATCAATCAAAATATCCAGCAGAAACTCCTTTGTCCGAGGTATTATATGACATGAAGACTGACTACTATTTAAATCTTGAAAAGATTGATACTCTCTATCTGAAAAGGCTAGTGTTTGTAATTAAAACACACGAATTGATTAACCCATTTGATAAGTTAGATCAAAATCAAAAAAATGATTTTGAAAACTTAAGATTAAAGTTAGGAATAAATTATTCAGCAGTCTCTGCTGATGTGAATCGAATAACAGATCAACTACATAACAAAAATCAATTAGTGGATAAATATCTCGACAAATCTAACTTTAGTTTTTTAATCTCCATCATAGCCTTAGTTTTAACTATAGTTCTGTCTTTAATTCAAATTTTTCAAAACAGAAGAAAAAGAATGTTGGAGATTTGGAAGGATGTAATTTCTAATGATGAAATCTTGGAAGAAAATAAAGTTTAAAACAAACCCTTGGCTAAAAAACAATTTAAAAAATACACGAGTACCGATAAAGGCGTCACTGCCAAAAAGCATCTAGGACAGCATTTCCTAAAAGATGAAAGCGTTGCCATTGATATTGCAGAATGCTTGAGTTATGAAGGCTATAATCAAGTATTAGAAATAGGCCCAGGAACTGGAGTATTGACTAAGCATGTGTTGCGCAAAGGCATCAAGGTCACAGCGCTGGAACTGGATAGCGAGTCTGTGGTATATCTAAAGCATTCCTTCCCGCTGGAACATAATAAAATTGTTTCACCAGAAAGCTTTCAAGTCGTGGAAACCGATTTCTTACAAAAGGACCTGAAAGAAATTTATGACGATCGACCTTTTGCTATTATCGGGAACTTTCCATACAACATCAGTACGCAAATTGTTTTTAAAACCTTAGAATACCGCGACCAGATTCCAGAATTTGGTGGGATGTTTCAAAAAGAAGTTGCACAGCGCATTTGTGCAGATCATGGCTCTAAAACCTATGGAATCTTATCCGTATTGACTCAAGCTTACTATAATGCCGACTATTTATTTACAGTAGGTCCAGAAGTTTTTGACCCACCTCCACGAGTACATAGTGGTGTTTTACTGCTTACGCGAAAGTCAGACTACGACCAGCTTTCCTGCTCCTTTGAGAAATTGAGACAAGTGGTGAAACTAGCTTTCCAGCAACGCCGTAAAACCTTGCGTAATTCCCTAAAATCAATGGACCTTCCAGACGAGATGCGAGACAGGGAACTCTTTAGCCTAAGGCCTGAACAGATTTCGGTTCAAGATTTTGTAGACCTGACTACTGAAATTGAAGCCTTAGGATAAATTGACTTATTCAAACTAATAATTGAAGCTAGCTATACAAGCTATATTTCAATACTATCAAAGCTTTAAGCGGCGTTGCATAAACCGTATGCTGAAGCCTAATCCGATCAAAGGTTCCACATCCAATTTTATCCAGTTATATTTGTCCTAACCTCAACCCCATACTATGCAATTTCAGGTAACAGACGATTTTATTGAGGATCTACAGCGATTGATCGAGCAGGATGATTCTGTCAGAGTCCAGGCGATTCTAGAAGAATTACACTTTGCTGATATTGCAGAGATCATTGATGATCTCAACCTGGATCAGGCAATTTTCATCATCAAGTTACTGGACAGTGTTCGCACTTCAGAGGCTTTGATGGAACTGGACGAGGATCAGCGCGACCGAATCCTTAGCGCACTTTCGCCTCAAGAAATCGCAGACGAGCTGGAAGAAATGGATACAGATGATGCTGCTGATATCCTGAATGAACTTCCTGAAAATGTCGCTCAAGAAGTGATCTCTGCCATGATGGATGAGGAGCACGTTGAGAACATTGTAGACTTGTTGCGCTATGAAGAGAATAGCGCAGGTGGATTGATGGCTAAAGAATTAGTAAAAGTCAATGAAAACTGGACAGTTACAGGTTGTGTAAGCGAAATGCGTGCACAAGCAGAAAATGTAACCCGGGTCCACTCCATCTATGTGGTGGACAACAATCAAAAGCTAAAAGGTCGTTTGTCACTTAAGGACCTTTTAACCAGCGCAGAATCTACTCCTATCAAGGACGTCTACATACCTAAAGTGGATTATGTCACCGTAAACACCAGTGGTGAAGAAGTAGCACGCATCATGCGTAAATACGATCTAGAAGCCATACCCGTAGTGGATGAATTGGATCGACTCGTAGGCCGTGTCACCATCGACGATATTGTTGACTTTATTACCGAAGAAGCTGAAAAGGATTACCAACTCGCATCTGGTATCTCACAAGATGTAGAGGCTAATGACAGTATTTGGGAATTAACTCGAGCAAGGTTTCCATGGTTGGTTTTAGGGCTTTTTGGAGGTATTGGTGCCGCTGCGATTATGGGTCTATTTGAACCACTCATGTCGCAACATGCGATTTTATTCTTGTTTACTCCTCTTATTGCAGCGATGGCTGGAAATGTAGGAGTACAATCCAGTGCAATCATTGTACAAGGTATCGCAAACGACGATTTGAAAGGAAGTATTGGGAATCGATTGATTAAAGAGGTTTTGCTAGCCATGCTTAATGGCTTGATGCTAGGGATCTTATTATTTGCTTACACCTATTTTTCTAAAGGCGACGTGATGGTTTCACTAGCCATTTCCACAGCCTTATTTACGGTCATTATCGCTGCAGGGCTTATTGGAACCTCTGTCCCTATTATTTTGCATAAGCGCGGTATCGATCCTGCCCTTGCTACAGGTCCATTTATCACGACCAGCAACGATATTTGCGGGATTTTGATCTACTTTATGCTCGCCAAAGCCATTATCGGTATATAGACGGTTGATAGGTTTCCGCTTTCGCGAAAGCGTAATTCCCATTATCTTCACTGCATGGAAACAGCCAGTGCCAAAGAATTGCGAGATGAACTAAAACATCGCTCTGAAAGCGAGTTGCGGGATATCGTATTGCGGCTTTCCAGATTTAAGAAGGAAAATAAGGAACTGCTCTCCTATTTGCTATTTCAATCGCACAATGAGGACGATTACATCGCAACTATTAAAACGCTCATCGACGAAAAATTGCTGGAAATCAATACCAGTAATGGCTACTACGCAAAAAAGGCGGTTCGTAGGATTTTGAGAGAGACTAAAAAATTTGTGCGTTATTCTGGTAGTAAAGAAACTGAAGTAGCCTTGCTGATCCACTTTTGCCGCAGTTTGCAGGAAACCCACCCACGATTGATGAATGTCAAGGTTATTAAAGACATTGTAGAACGTCAGGTGGTGCTTATAAAGGTTCGTATTTCTACCTTACATGAGGATTTGCAACATGATTTTGAAGAAGAGATCAATTCGATTGATTACTAATTAGGGATCATCCTCGTCTTTTAGATACTTCTTTTACCTTTGAGCATATGAAGATCCTACACTTAGACAGCAATCACGAGATACTAGAGCAAAAGCTAGCAGATGCTGGCTTTGTAAACCACCATGATCATCAGTCCAGTAAGCAAGAGATCCAACAAAAAATAGCTGAATATGACGGCCTGGTAGTACGTAGTCGTTTCCCGATTGATGCAGAGTTTTTATCTCATGCAACTAACTTGAAATGTATAGGTCGTGTAGGCGCTGGACTGGAAAATATAGATCTTGAAGCTGCGGAAGCTATGAACATTACCTGCTTCAACGCCCCAGAGGGAAATAGGAATGCAGTAGGTGAACACTCATTAGCACTGTTGCTTTCTTTATTCAATAAGCTCAGAAAGGCAGATCAAGAAGTGCGTCAAGGAATTTGGGATCGAGAAGGAAATCGTGGGATTGAACTGGATGGTCGAACCGTGGGCTTGATAGGTTACGGGAATATGGGAAAAGCATTTGCTAGAAAACTAAGGGGTTTTGACTGCGAGGTCTTATGCTACGACATTAAAGATGGTGTGGGCGATGAAAATGCTCGCCAAGTAACTCTTACTCAATTGCAGCAAAAAGCAGAAGTCTTGAGTTTACACACACCACAAACACCAGAAACGATAGGAATGGTGAACGATGATTTCATCGCTGGATTTGAGCAACCTTTTTATTTAATCAACACGGCTCGTGGAAAATCAGTGGTCACCTCAGATGTGGTAAAAGCGTTAGAGAGTGGTAAGATTCTAGGTGCAGGGCTGGATGTTTTAGAATATGAGAAAAGCTCCTTTGAAAACCTTTTTCGCGAAAGCGATATTCCTCCCGCATTTAAAAAACTACTGGTAATGGACAACGTAATCTTAACTCCTCATGTAGCAGGATGGACCGTTGAATCCAAATTTAAACTCGCTGAAACCATCGCTGACAAAATGATTCAAAAATTAAAAGCATGAAAAAGGTAACAGGTATAGGTGGTATATTCTTCAAATGTGCGGATGTTCAAGTCACAAAAGATTGGTACGAAAAAAACTTAGGTATTGAGGGGGATCAATATGGACATACCTTTTGGCAACGAGATGCAGAAAATCCGGAGCAGAAAACCAGCCAACAATGGAGCCCATTCCCTAAAGACACCGATTACTTCCAGCCTAGTGATCAGGAATTTATGATCAATTACAGGGTAGAAAATCTAGATCAACTTTTAGTTGAACTACAATCTAATGGTGTAACCTTAGTTGGTGAACCTCAAGATTTTGACTATGGTAAATTTGCCTGGGCACTTGATGTTGATGGTCGCAAAATTGAATTGTGGGAGCCTAAAAACGAACATCTGTTTGAAAAATAATAGTACTTTTAGGGCACCAACTTAAACAAAAAACAATGAGCACTGAGGGTTACGACAGTACAAAAAGAAATAATGATTTTGAAGACGCAAAAAGAAGCGCGCAAGAAAGCGCACGAGATTTTCAGCGTGGAGTAAACGATATGGTTCAAGGTCAAGAAAATAAAAAAGTTCTAGCTGGTTTGCTGGGGATATTTTTGGGAGGGTTTGGAATCCACAAGTTTGTTTTAGGATACACACAAGAAGGGATCATTCAAATCATCATTACCGTTCTAACTTGTGGTTTCGGACAAATTATAGGATTCATTGAGGGTATTATCTACCTCACAAAATCTGATGAGGAGTTTTATGAAACCTATCAGATAGGACGAAAGCCTTGGTTTTAAATTTTATTACCTCCAATATCAAACCGCCACTGGCGGTTTTTTTTATTGTCCTACAGAATAATCGTAATCCATAGGCATCATACCTCCTACACCTAACTCAGGTATATAGCCAGAGAGCATCAATTCTCGAGGAGAAAGGTTGTTTCCATAACGATCTATGTACATGTAGTTACTTGACAAGTACATATCCGTTTGATTTCCATCGCGATCTCTAATGGAATATTTCAAGTTCCTGAAGGTTACTTGGTACACTTCATCACTTTCTCGACGTACTCTAATGTGATCCTCTGGTTTGACTTTAAATCCATCGTAGAACAGCTCAAAATTAGCTTCATTGAGCTGTTCACTTATGATCGATCGAAATAACCTTAGGTGGGATTTTGAAAAAGCTTTTTTTCTGCGGCGTTCCCGCTGGCGTTCCGTAGGTTTTTTACCTGGAAACTCTCTATAAAAGGAGGTGCCAGAGACAAATGAGTTTTCTGCTATATAGCGATCCCGTGCGTGTTCTAAACGGAACACTTTCTCTATATCAGTGGAATTTGGAATGAATTTGAAGTTCACTTCAAATTCAGCAAGATCGTAAGTAATCAAATAACCCAACTCTTCATTTTTTAGCAGAATAGGATTACTAGCAAAAGCTATGAGTTGCTTTAAACTGGGGTTGAATCGCAACTTTACATCTTTTAAATTGAGTACTGTGGCGTCCTCGCGACTTCTTTTACCCACAAAATAGTTGAGAAACAACTCTTCCTTTGTCGCTCGATCCCATGGATCTGGATCAATAACCACCGCTTCTAACGTATTAGTTTGTTCAGTCATTTTAACGCGACTCAAATCCATATCTATTGGATTCTCAATTTGGATTTTCTCATAGCCTAAAAAGGCAAAAACTAATGGTGCATTGTAAGCAGGAGAATAAATGATATTGTAAGTCCCATCTGGACCTGTCACTACACCTGTAGAGGTTCCAGAAATATATACAGCAACACCCATTAACGGCTCAGCGGTTGTCGCATCCACAACAATTCCAGATATTTTTGTGCTTTGGGCGCTAGCTATACCACCCATCAAACCTATCAAGAGAATTACTAAGCGCGAAAGATTAGTATTAATCGGTAGCCTCTTTATTTTCATCTCCATTCGATTCAAAATATTTCGCCTCCATTTCCGCTTGAAATTCTTCCATTACGGGCTTAACCGTGCTTTCAGGAAGATCTGCGATGCGTATATACATCAATCCATCAATGGCATCATTGAATAAAGGATCAACGTTGAAGGCAATAACCTTAGCGTTTTGCTTGACGTACTTCTTGATCAGCACAGGAAGTCGCAACTCATTAGGTTCTAACTCATCAATGAGTTTGTCAAACTTGTTCAAATCTGCCTCTGAAGCGTCAAAGATGAAGTCTTTGTCGGCATCTTCTAACTTGATTTTAAACTCCTTTTTAGGCTTGATGAATTGTGCGAGATAGGGATCGTAATAGTTGGACTTCATGAATTCAATCATGAGTGACTTAGAAAAATTAGAAAATTTATTGCTGATGCTTACTCCACCTATCAAGTACTTATGATTTGGGAATCGCAGCGTGCAATGCACAATTCCTTTCCATAATAAAAACAATGGCATCGGTTTTTGCTGGTATTCTGGAATGATAAAAGCTCTACCCATCTCAATGGATTCTTTCATCATTTTATGGGCATCTGTATCAATAGTAAAGAGTTCATTGAGGTAAAACCCTTCAATCCCGTACTTCTCAAAAATTTCCTCGCCCATGCCCATGCGGTAGGCTCCAGCAATCCGGTTTGCCTCATTATCCCACAAAAACATCTGGTGGTAGTATTGATCAAACTCGTCCAGGTCAATGGACTTGTTTGTCCCCTCACCTATTTGACGGAAGGTGATCTCACGCAAGCGGCCTAACTCTCTAAGAATGTTAGGTATTTGATCTGCTTTGGCTAGAAAAACCTCATAATTCTTGGAAATCAACAAGCGCTTCTCGTCATCGCGTAGTTTATTGACCTCTTGTATCATCGCATTAGAATCACCTGTTTTGATAATTTTTTGCGGTGGGGGTTTCGGTAATTTAATATTCTTAGGAATATCGCGCAGTTTTACAGTTTCCTTGTCGTAAGCTTTGGATAGCAGATAAGTCTTGCGGCGCAAAAACTCTGTAAAATCGTCTAGTGAGCTGTGCTCTTTTTGTGTAGCCACCGGGACGGCGTTTCCTATACGGACGATGATGGTTCTATGCTTTTGCGTAAGCAACTCTGAAGGTAATTTTGCCGTACGGAAGATATCTGAAATCTTAGCGAGTCTGTAAAAGAGCTTACTATTCTTCGCATGAAAGTAAATGGGTATAACAGGAACTTCCGCACGCTGGATCAACTTCATTGCTGATGGCTCCCAGGCTTTATCTACTACTAATTTCCCATCCCTATAGGTAGAGACTTCACCTGCTGGGAAGATACCCAAGGGTAAATCATTTTTCAAATGACGCATCGCTTGAATAAACCCTTTAGTAGAGGATTGCGCATCCTTATGATCTTCAAACGGGTTTACAGGCATGATATATGGCTTCAAGGGCTCAATGCGATGCAGCAAAAAATTAGCAATGATCTTGAAGTCTGGTCTGCGATCTACTAGCAGCTTTAATAATAAAATCCCATCGACGCCGCCTAGTGGATGATTTGATATAGTAATAAACGGTCCTGTTTTTGGAATTCGCCGCAGGTCATCTTCTGGAATCTCAAATTGAATTTGTAAATCATCGAGGATGGCGTCAAGGAACACCATCCCTTCCTTATCCTTGTTCTTATTATAAATTTTATTGAGGGTAGAAATGCGCAGTAGTTTCATTAAGGACCAGCCGCCTAACTTTCCTAGCAATCCATATTTGTCAATTTGGATTGCTTTTGCTACTTCGTTTGCATTTACCAGGCTCATATGCTCGTTCTACCGTGTTTCACAAATATAGTATATCAAAAAGTGATCACTCTTGGACGACCAATTGTAGTGTTTCTTGGGTTCGTTGTTTCAACAATACGTTCTTCCCTTCTTCCATTTCTTGAATGGTATCACCTGCATAATGACGAATGGTGTACAAAGAAACTCCAGTGACATGGCTCACCTTGAATTTTCCTTCTAGACCTTCTAATAAGGTAGAAATGCGATTGTACTTGTCTTCTAAACACAACGAAAAGCTAATGGCGCTGTTTTGAAGCAAACCTACCTGCATTTTGCTTTCACTCAATTCATGAAAAATATCTGAAATGCTGCTTTCTCCAATAAAGCTGAAATCCCTAGAAGAAATTCTCAAGAACACCATATTTTTTCTAACTATAAAGCAAGGCGTGGTAGGCACCAAGGATTTACTTGAAGTAATCGTCGACCCTTGTTCTTTAGGGTTGATAAACGACTTTACCTTAAGTGGAATCTCCTTCTCCTGCAACGGTTGCAACGTTTTTGGGTGAATTACAGATGCTCCATAAAAAGCCAATTCAATCGCTTCATCATAGGGGATTTTCTCTAACAATACCGTGTTGTTGAAAACTCTAGGATCTGCGTTCAATACCCCAGGAACATCCTTCCAAATGCTCACCTCACTAGCGTTTAAACTATACGCAAGAATAGCTGCTGTATAGTCACTACCCTCACGACCCAGTGTCGTGGTAAAGCCATTCTCGTCAGACCCTATAAATCCTTGAGTAATGAATAACTCGTCTGCACAGTGCTTTTGAATTTGCTCTTGGGTTTGTTCCCAGTCTACCGTCGCGTCTCGGTATTTATTATCTGTCATGATCAATTGCCGTGCATCTTTCCATACTACTGGAATCTCGCAGGCGTTCAAAAATGCTGCTACAATTTTAGAAGACATCAGTTCTCCATGGCTGACCACTTGATCGTATAAGAAACTGTAATTACGGCTTTTGTTGCGCAACATCTCGCCTTTTAAGGACTCGACAATTGCTTTGAGGTCTTTGTTAATTTCGCTTTCGCGAAAGCGTAATACACTAGCCTCATTCACACCATGAGCCAACTTTTTTAAGTCCTCCACTACCACTAAATGTTCCTCGTGCAGCTGATCGATAAGGTCTAAATAACTAGTATCGTTAGATTCATAGCTGGCGATGACCGCTTCTAAAGCGTTTGTGGTTTTTCCCATGGCAGATATTACGACCCCTAGCTTATCGGTTCCCATGGTTTTCAATACATTCATGACGTTGCGCACGCCATCGGCATCTTTAACTGATGCTCCTCCAAATTTGTATATTCTCATTGATCTAAATATTGGGCAAGTGATGTTTTATCCATTTGTGCGAGGTGCCACCCAGGAATAATGGAAGCTCCACTACTCTTATAAAATTCTATCGCCGAGGTGTTCCAATCTAGTACAACCCATTCCACACGACGTACGTTTTGTTCTTGAGCAAATTCCAGCACCTTATTGTAGAGCGCCTTACCCAGACCTTTACCTCGCATATGATCAGTGACGATCAAATCTTCCAAATGAATGGTTTTTCCTTTCCAGGTAGAAAACCTGGGATAACACAACGCAATTCCCTCAATCTCTCCATGGTATTCTCCAACGAAGCAAGTGAATAAAGGCGGAGTTTCAGATGCGTGCTTTTGAAGTTCCTCTACTGTTACTTCTACAGCGTCAGGCTCCTTCTCAAAAGTTGCTAGTTCTTGAATTAATTCTAGAACTCGTGGATAATCTTCTTTGACTGCAGGACGTATGTGTATCATGATAACAAAGTAAAGTCAAAAATGGAAGAAGCCCTTGAGATCTATCGTAAAAAGTAGTCCACTATAACGTTATAGTGCCTCTATAATTTTATATTTGTCAGCCTTAAATAGCTCTATGTCCCGTATTAATCAATCCCTAGGAGAATTTATCATTGAAAACCAAGGGGAGTTTGCCTATAGCAGTGGTGAACTATCACGACTCATCAACTCGATCAGACTAGCTGCTAAAATGGTGAATCACGAAGTCAACAAGGCAGGACTCGTAGACATTACCGGTAGTGTGGGAGAGATCAACACACAAGGAGAAGATCAACAAAAACTGGATGTTTTCGCTAACAATGTATTTATCCAAACCCTAACAAATCGTGAGATTGTTTGTGGTATCGCCAGTGAGGAAAACGAAGATTTCATAACTATCGCAGGAAGCAATAGTGATCACAAGAACAAATATGTGGTTCTTATAGATCCATTAGATGGTAGCTCTAACATTGATGTCAACGTGTCAGTAGGAACTATTTTTTCCATCTATAGACGTATAACTCCATTAGGAACTCCTGTAAAAAAAGAAGATTTTCTACAACCAGGAAATCTACAAGTTGCCGCAGGATATATCGTGTATGGTACTTCAACAATGCTTGTTTACACTACAGGCCACGGCGTCAACGGTTTTACATTAAACCCAGCATTGGGAACCTATTACCTTTCCCATCCTAACATGAGGTTTCCTGAAGAAGGAAATATTTACAGTGTTAATGAAGGGAATTATGTACACTTCCCTCAAGGAATCAAAGATTATATCAAATACTGCCAGCAGGAAGAAGGAAACCGTCCTTATACCAGCCGCTACATAGGTAGCCTGGTAAGTGACATTCACCGCAATATGATCAAGGGTGGAATTTATATGTACCCTAAAAGCTCTAAAGCTGCCACCGGTAAATTACGCCTACTTTATGAATGTAATCCCATGGCTTTTATTGTAGAGCAAGCTGGCGGAAAGGCGAGTGATGGAGAAACACGTATCATGGAATTGAAACCAACAGATCTTCACCAGCGTGTGCCATTTATTTGTGGAAGTAAAACTATGGTTGAAAAAGCAGAAGAGTTCATCGCAAAGGCAAAGAACTAATTCTTTAAAATTTGAGTAATAAAAAAGGGCTTTTCAATGTGAAAAGCCCTTCTCTATTTTACTTATTGCAATTTCTAGCGGTTCTTATTCAATAGATGACGGTAATCTTCCAGGTTCAAGTGACCATTAAAGATCTCTATAGAACGTTCTACCAGGTATTCTGCATCAGCATCTGTATAGCCTAATGCGGTAGCATATTTTCTTAATAATTTGTGCTCTGGTTCATCCATAACGTTGTCTGCGAAAACGATTTTAAACAAATCGTGCAACCACTGAATACGCTCATCACTGGTATTAGGAGGTGTTACTGGGTATCCCTGTGGGTTTTTAAGAATAACTTCATAATCAGAATCAGAAATATCAAGAACTTGCTTAAAACGTAATAGTTGCGTGGTTTCTTCTGGCTTTAAACCAGAGGAATAAGCAAGAGTCACTAGCATTGCAAAGTGACTTTTGTTTCTGGCGCTTTCTCCAGATTCAAACAGAGATGAAAATGACATAATTCAATTTTATTAAAGTACAAATATAATAATATGAAACAGGGAACTTCACATTCTAGCGCAGATGTTCCAGCATTTCTACAACCGTCTTCTTGAGGTCATAAGTGGAGTTCCAGTTCCAATCTTCCCTAGCTGTTGAGTCATCTATAGAACTAGGCCAGCTGTCTGCAATTTGCTGACGGGAATCTGGAGCGTAGGACATTTGGAACTCTGGAACATGCTTTTGAATCTCGCTTGCTATGTCAGCTGGAGTGAAACTCATCCCGCTCAAGTTATAGGAAGAACGTTCTTTGATTTGTTCTCCAGGGGCTTCCATAATTTGGACAGTAGCACGTATGGCATCTTCCATATACATCATAGGCAAGGCAGTATCTTCAGAAAGGAAACAAGAATAAGATTGTTCTTCTAGCGCTTTGTGAAAAATTTCTACAGCATAATCTGTAGTTCCACCACCAGGAAGAGTTTTCCAAGAAATCAAGCCAGGATAGCGTATGCTGCGCACGTCCACTCCATATTTGCTATGGTAATATTCACACCAGCGCTCCCCAGTTTGTTTACTGATACCATAAACTGTGGTCGGCTCCATAATGGTATGTTGTGGCGTATCGACTTGTGGGGTTGTTGGCCCAAAAACAGCAATACTCGATGGCCAAAACACCTTATTAATTTTTCCATCTTTAGCAAGATCCAGCACGTGGAAAAGCGAATTCATATTCAATTTCCAGGCTTTATCGGGAAATTTCTCACCCGTAGCGCTCAACATTGCGGCCATCAAATACACCTCATCCACCTCGTAATACAAACACGTATTCTCAATCTGATCATAATCCATCGCGTCGATGATCTCAAAAGGCCCAGATCTCATCAACTCCTCATTCCCTTCTCGTATGTCTGAAGCGATAACCTGATCATTACCATGCAGCTCGCGCAGTTTCATGGTTAGTTCTGTTCCTATTTGGCCGCAGGCGCCTATGACTAGAATTTTTTGGGGCATTGGTAAATTAATTTTGATGCAAAGATAAGAGGATGATAGGACAACGCATTTAGAATGTTACGGTAAGTTGTTGTGGGTTCCGCTTTCGCGAAAGCGTTACCTACCATAACATGTGGAACATCGATGTATTTTGAGAAAGAACTGGTTCCAATAGCAGTTCACCATAAAATTAGTTGGAACTGATGATGTTACAAGCCTGCAGATCAATAGATGTTCCGTTCTCATAATAAAATAGAAAACTCCCTTTGAAACGAGAATAATCTCGAATCCAAAGAGAGCCATCAACAATATGTATTCAAACATTACTTTTTCATTTCTTTCAATTTGTCCTCAGGTATGCTAGGTTCGTCTACATAACCTGCGTCTGCATTTTGTGAAAACATCATTTTTTGAGTGTATTCAGGCTTTTCTCCCTGAATTACTGACATGATAGTTTCCGTATAAAACATTCTGGCCTCATCTACAGATTTATTCCCTGTAGCCACATCATGAGCTAGATTTAAGGCAAGGTAATTTGCCATTTCTTTATCACATCTTGCTCCCATGGTACCTTTAGTTCTTTCCAGAATTACACTACCATCATATCTGGCCATGTCAGAATACTTTTCTACCGGAACCTGATAATTAACAGTTTGTAAAAGACAATCCTTATGTGGCATTGGGAATCGGTGGTCGATTTCCTCATTAGTTAACATAGTCATGGCAAAATCGCCGTTATTGTGCCATACCAATCTTTCATCTGTAATTTCATTGGGTACCCCATATTTATCCAGCATCACCTGAGCCACACCTTTAGGCGTTTCTTTCCAATTTTCAACATGGCTTTTTACTGAATCTACCGTCCATTCTGTCATTGCAGTTTCTGCGTTATCTGTAGTTTCCTGTTGCGGTTCCGCTGCCTCCTTACAAGAAGTCAACCCGATCGACAACACCATGATAAAAACAAACAATATTAAATTTTTATAATTTTTCATTTTATCAGTATTTTAGTTAATAACATATGTTTGTTTAAATATAAAAGTTAATATATCTCTTTTTGTTAAACAAATTATAGAAATTCTGAAAACAGATTGCTGCATACCGATCAACCTTAATTTTTGATTAGTTTTGGTATCAATTATGAAATATCTATTGTTTCTTTTTTTAAGCTTTCTACTTCTGTCCTGTGATCAGGACCAGAAAAAAGAACCTACACCAAAACCGGTAAACCTTGCTGAAATCCCATTTGACACTCCTAGGTTAACACTTGTGGGTAATGCTGCGAGCGTAACCAGCAGCTGGGAAGAGTACACAGCATTTCAAACTGCTTTTGAAAATTACGACCATAGTTTAGAAGCCACCGGAAGGCTAGCACTTGCCGTAAAAAATATGCGTGACAACCTGAGGCCAGAATTTGAAAACCAACCCATCCGGTCCCGTTTGCTAGTGTTAGAAAGCCGTGTCAAATCCTATGAGTCATTTTTGCAATACACCACTAAAACTGCTGATCAATACGAGGACTACTTTAATGCCATCGTTACCGCTCAAGATAACCTTACCGCACAACTCAATGAGAAATTTGAATTTGAACGCATAGAACAAGAGTTGATTGAAGAATTGAAAACCGACTTGCGTGACCTCAACGCGGTGCCATCTGACAGCTTGCGCTAATAAACTTCTCTTAAACCATCAGTCATTCTGGTACTCCGTGCCTAATTTTAGGCAATGTCCAAACCACTTTTACAATTTACCGATAGCGGAATCTATTGCGATGCTGCAGGTGTGTACCTCGATCCCTGGAAACCTGTGGACAAGGCGTTGATCACACATGGCCATGCAGACCACAGTCGCTGGGGACACAAGAAATACATCACGCATCACGATAACGTTCCTATTATTTCCCACAGGTTGGGCGACATTAATGTTTCTGGTATCGCTCACGGCGAAAATTTACTCATCAACAACGTCAAATTTTCATTCCATCCTGCGGGACACATTCCAGGATCCTGCCAGATAAGAGTGGAACACAACGACGAGGTTTGGGTTTTTACTGGTGACTACAAAACCGAAAATGATGGGATTTCTACTCCTTATGAACCTATCAAATGTGACACTTTTATAACGGAATGCACTTTTGGACTACCAGCATTTAAGTGGCGACCACAATCAGAAGTCATGCACGATGTCAACACATGGTGCGCACAAAATCATGCGGAAGGAAAAACCTCTATCCTATTTGCCTATTCCTTGGGAAAAGCACAGCGACTCATCAAACATTTGGATACTAGCCAGATGAAGATCTACTGTCATGGAGCCGTATACAAAATGACTGAAGTGTTAAGAGAATTGATTGATTTTCCAGAGACGACTCTAGTCACTAGAGATACTACCAAAGAAGAGTTGAAAGGGAGTATCGTGGTCGCGCCACCTAGCGCTCATGGATCTGCCTGGATGCGCAAATTTGTACCTTATGCAACGGCCAGTGCTAGTGGTTGGATGACCTTTAGAGGTGCGCGCCGCAGGCGTGCTATTGATAAAGGTTTTGTATTGTCGGACCATTGCGATTGGGATGGTTTGCTGCAAAGTATTGATGCAACCGGTTGTGAAAATGTCATTACCACACACGGTTATCAAGAGATTTTTGCAAGGTACCTGCGGGAAGAAAAAGGATTGAATGCGATTAGTGAACGCACTCAGTATGAAGGAGAAAATTTGAATGAATCTGAAAAAGAACTTGAAACTGAACCTGAACTTGAAACTTTAAAAGCAGAGGAAGTTAAATTGAAAAAAGAAAAGAAATAATGCTTACCAATTATAATTGCCTAAATAATTGGCAGATGCCTCAGTGCGCGACTAATGAAATTGTCAGTTCGAGCGCAGTCGAGAACACTTTATTCAATCAAGGTTCAAATTCGCATTCGAGTTCAAATTCAAGCACAGCGCTATGAAACAATTTGCAGAACTCATACGAACTATCGATGGCACCAATAAAACCAATCTCAAGGTCGCGGCACTAACGGAATATTTCAACACCGCACCAGAGGAAGATAAACTATGGACCATTGCCATCCTATCCCATCGCAGGCCTAAAAGACCAGTCAATACAACACTGATGCGCGAATGGGCGACAGAGATAAGCGGTATACCTATGTGGCTTTTTGAAGAATCCTACCACATCGTAGGCGATCTAGCAGAAACTATTGCTTTGATATTACCTACCACCAGCGAGCCGTCAGAAAAATCACTATCGCAAATTATTCACGAGTTGATTGCCTTGCGCAAAAAAACAGACCTTGAGAAAAAGGAATATTTACAGGAAAACTGGCTCAAGCTTAATTATTACGAGCGCTTCGTTTTCAATAAAATAATGACTGGTGGCTTTAGAATAGGTGTTTCTCAAAAATTAATGACTCGTGCACTAGCAGCCTCAACTGGTATTGATCAGGACATCCTAGCGCATAAACTGATGGGAAGTTGGACCGGCGAGAACACCACTTTTCAAGAATTGGTTTTTGAGGATAATGAAGTTGCCATGCGCGGTAAACCGTATCCATTTTATCTAGCTTATGCTATTGAAGATAAAGTAGAAGATCTAGGCGATGTAAACGACTGGAGTGCAGAGCATAAATGGGATGGAATAAGATCTCAAACTATTATACGCGCTGGAGAACTTTTTGTCTGGTCACGCGGCGAGGAATTGGTGACCGATAAATATCCAGAATTTCAGAAATTTCCGGAATTGATTCCTAATGGTACTGTTATCGATGGTGAGATACTGCCCTATAAGGATGGTCGGATTATGAATTTCAATGATCTCCAAACTAGGATAGGTCGCAAGACTGTGGGCAAAAAGTTGTTGAAAGATGTGCCTGTAGTGATTGTCGCCTATGATCTATTGGAATGGCAGGGAAAGGACATCAGGGAAATGCCATTTATTGAGCGTAGGAAGTTGTTAGAACAATTGGTGGATGCGGTGAAGGATGGAGTTCCTTATGGCCAATCTGGTAGCGACAAGCAGATCCTGAAACGAGTTCAGGATGACAAATCAGAAAATAATGTCAGTTCGAGCGAGGTCACTGAGCGGAGTCGAAGTGCAGTCGAGAACAGTTACGTTAGTTCGGATCTGAGTTCCAGTTCAAAACCTTTTTCCCCTTTAGGGAAATCTCCGCAGGAGAATGGGGCCGTTCCACTAATGCTTTCAGAAACCATGCACTTCAACTCATGGGAAGAAGTCGCCGAAGAACGCAACAAAGCAGAAGAACGCCGATCAGAAGGCTTGATGTTAAAAAGGAAAGACAGTCCGTATTTAGTAGGTCGTAAAAAAGGCGATTGGTGGAAATGGAAAGTCGATCCATTCTCTGTCGACGCTGTTTTGACCTATGCGATGCGAGGTCACGGTAGGCGAGCAAATCTCTATACAGACTACACTTTTGGGTTATGGCAGGATGGTGAGTTGGTCACTTTCGCGAAAGCGTACTCCGGACTAACCGATGCGGAATTTAGAAAAGTTGATGCTTGGATTAAGAAAAACACCTTGGAACGTTTCGGGCCAGTTCGATCCGTAACACCGCATCACGTTTTTGAGATTGCTTTTGAAGGCATAGCGCCCAGTAAACGACACAAATCTGGAGTTGCCACTAGATTTCCCAGAATTGTACGCTGGAGAAAGGATAAACCCATTGAAGAAGCCAACACGCTGGATGATTTAAAAGCGCTAATTCCTACGGATGGGGATTTTCTATAAACAACATTAGCATGAAAAATATTATTAGTTTAATTATTGTCATTGTAATAATTTCTTGTGTATCAACACAGCAAAATCTTTCTACAAAGTATCAATCAATGACAGAGTTATTCGACAAGGATGAAATACAGGGCAGATGGCTTACCAATTCTAAGATGGGTAGAGACTCTTACATTGAATTTCATCCTTCTGGATATTTCGATCTTAGTGATGGCAGAAACGGTTCTTATACTATTAAGAAGGACAGCATATATTTAAATTACCCAACTCTCAAACCGAAGGGCAGATTACTCAAACAGACTAAAGACACATTACTTATATATTGGGGAAATACGGAGGCTATACGCTATATCAGACCAAGGTGAAATTGAACAAAAAACAACTCTTCCATATCGCCGAAGATTTTTTCCAGCAGCAAGGCTGGACGGCTTTTCCGTTTCAGAAAATGACTTGGGATGCGTTTTTGGCGGGTAAGCATGGATTGCTCAACGCGCCTACTGGTAGTGGGAAAACCTATGCGCTTTGGGTTGCGATTGTTCTGAATTACATTAAAAATAATCCTGATTATAAAACCAAGCTTAAAAAAGGTTTGAAGGCGATTTGGATCACGCCGTTGCGTTCTCTTTCCAATGAAATTGAACAGACCTCACAACGATTTGTGGACGGCATTGGTTTGCCTTTTACGGTTGGGATTAGATCTGGCGATACTCCTACCGCTGAGCGCAAAAAGCAAATGAAGTCGATGCCAGATTTGTTGATTACAACACCAGAAAGTTTGCATTTATTATTGGCATCTAAGGATCATCAAAAGTTTTTCGGTAATCTCAACGCCATCGTAATTGACGAGTGGCACGAGCTGCTAGGAACCAAGCGCGGCGTGCAAATGGAACTGGGAATCTCTAGACTTCTCGGCTTGAGCCAGGAACTTCGCGTTTGGGGAATTAGCGCTACCATAGGCAATCTGGAACAGGCTAGACAAGTGTTACTGGGTGTTGATGAATCTCGCTTTCGCGAAAGCGTGCTCATCAAAGCAAACCTCAAAAAGGAAATTGAGGTCAAATCGATTATTCCAGAGTCGATGGACAAGTTCCCGTGGCGCGGACACCTAGGATTGCACCTAATGAAAGAAGTAGTTGATATTATCAACAGCAGCAAATCCACGCTGATTTTTACCAATACGCGAGCACAATGTGAACTTTGGTTTCAGGGCTTGATGACTAATTTTCCAGAGCTTGCCGGTGAGGTTGCCATGCATCATGGATCGATCAATAAAGAAACGCGCATTTGGGTAGAAAATGCCATACGTAATGAAAGCTTAAAAGCGTGTGTTTGTACCTCATCACTAGATCTGGGCGTTGATTTTGCGCCGGTAGAAACCATCATCCAAGTAGGCGGACCCAAAGGTGTTGCCAGGTTCCTGCAACGCGCCGGTCGCTCTGGTCACAGACCTGGCGAGACAAGCGTTATTCATTTTTTACCAACACATGCCTTGGAATTGATAGAGGCCAGCGCACTACAAAAGGCAGTTTCCACTCAAGCAGTGGAAGATCGATTACCATACATTCTTTGCTTTGATGTGCTAATCCAATATTTGTGTACGCTGGCTGTTTCAGGTGGTTTTTATCCTGACGAAATCTATCCCGAAATTAAAAATACGTTTTGCTATGCGAGTATAACCGAAGACGAATGGGACTGGTGCCTGAGATTGATCGTGCATGGTAGTTCATCACTACAATCTTATGACGAGTATAAGCGAGTTACTATTGAAGAAGATGGTAAATATGTCATCACAGATCGCAAGGTCGCGATGCGGCATCGATTACAAATGGGAACGATTGTCACTGCAACAGATGTTACGGTTAAATATGTAACTGGCGGTTACATCGGCTCCATCGAGGAATATTTCATCAGTAAATTATCTCGTGGTGATGTATTTGTTTTTGCGGGAAGAACCTTGGAATTTATCAGATTGAAAGGAATGGTCGCACAGGTACGCAACTCTGCTAAAAAAAGAGCTCAGGTTTCCAACTGGCAAGGAAGTAAGTTGCCGTTGAGTGCACAGTTGGGCGAATTGCTGCGCGAGGAAATGATCAATTTTCAAACTGGTAAAAAACGAACTCCGGAAGTCAAGGCTCTTCGAGATATCATCATCCGTCAACAACGTGAGAGCATTATCCCGCAGCGCGATCAGTTCTTGATTGAAACTTTTAAAACCCGAGAAGGTTATCACGCGGTATTTTATCCGTTTGAAGGTCGCTTTGTTCACGAGGCGATGGCTGGTATGATTGCCTATCGCATTAGTTTATTGAAACCCATCACGTTCTCGCTGGCTTTTAATGATTATGGCTTTGAAATTTTGAGCGACCAAGAATTTGATATGCAGGAAGTGCTGGACAATAATTTATTGACTCCAGAAATGCTATCCCAAGACCTGCAATCCAGCATGAACGCAACCGAAATGGCTCGAAGAAAATTCCGCGATATTGCGGTGATTTCTGGATTGGTATTTACGGGTTACCCTAACAAATTAATCAAGACGAAACACCTTCAAAACAGCAGCCAGCTGTTGTTTGAAGTTTTCCGGGATAATGAGCCAGAGAATTTACTTTTTCGTCAAGCCTATACTGAGACTTTTGAGCAGGCCATTGAAGAGTACCGATTATTTGATGCCTTAGAGCGTATTCAAAATCAAGAAATCATCTGGAAAGCTTGTGAAAAACCAACGCCCTTTTCTTTCCCAATCATTACAGACCGCTTACGCGAAAAATTAAGTAGCGAAAAGCTTGCAGATCGAATTAAGCGTATGCAGTTGCAGTGGGAGTAGGGTCTAATGGTTACAGGCCTTCGACTAACCTGTATAAAGCTTGCGGATCAATAACTTTTATTTGCTTCCCACTAGTTTCAATCCAACCTTTCTTTTTGAAAGCGGCCATTTTACGAATGCAGACTTCCTTTACAGTTCCTACAATTCCGGCAATATCCTCTCTGGTCAAAATAAGCGATAGGTAACCTTCATCATCGACGCCAAATTGATCTTTTAAGTACAGTAATGCAGATGCCAGTCGCTGCTCCACGCTTTTTTGCACCATATCTGCAATAACATTATCCGCTATTTTTAATTCTGCAGCCATAAACTTTAGAGCCGCTTTCATAAACTTTGCGTTATTGTCAATGGAAGATTCCATGGTAGACTTAGGAATAAAGCACAGCTCCATGTCATGAAGTGCGACAGCACCTAGATTGGAGTGCTCATCTACTACCATAGACCGCTGACCTAAAAGCTCTCCTTTTGTAGCCAGCTTAAGGATTTGATCCCTACCGCTGGTTCCTGCTTTAGTAACTTTAGAAACACCGCTGCGTACGCAATAAACGCCGTCCAGCCTATCGCCTTCATTAAAAATAGACTCACCTTTTTTGACAGATCTGGTTTTCTTACTATTAGAAATATTTGACAACTCTTCTCTACCTAAAACCTTAAGAGAATTGAGATGCCTGACAATACAGTTCTCACAACGACTTTCGTTTTTAGCTTGACCCATAAAACAGATATTCCTAGCTACAAGATAAATAAATTTAAAACGATAACGAAAGTACTAATCATGATGCTAGCGATAAATAAATGCAATACCGTTGTGGGTTTTTGAACAGTAAGAATGGAAGCATTATGTATCCCGCAAGCCGCAACTACTAAAAATACAGTAAGCAATTGAAAGAATCCAGCTGCTCCCATCATACTTGTCATGACGCCAAATCCACCCAAACACGTTGACACAATTATTGCGATTGCCGAATAACCCGTAAAATTCTCGTTCCAGTCTTCGTTTACCCTTGAATATAAAGTGTTCATACCATTTGATTTAAAAAGTTGAACAAATTTACCCTAGCAATAAGGCTGTAAACGATGACAAAAGTCACCGTATTCAAAATATGTAGAGTTCTTCTAAAAGGCACCAGGTAGTCAAAGCAAACATTTAGCTACAATTACGTACTTTTGCCAGCCGTAAAACAGTGGTGAAATGAGTACTAAATTCAAGGAATACAAAGGGTTGAACCTACCAGAAGTAGATGAGCGCATCAAAGCATTCTGGAAGGAAAACGATATTTTCAATAAGTCGATGACGACTCGCGAGGGAAATGAGCCTTTTATCTTCTTTGAAGGACCACCATCTGCTAACGGTCTTCCTGGGATCCACCACGTGATGGGACGTACCATCAAGGATCTTTTTTGCCGATTCAAAACACAGCAAGGCTATCAGGTCAACCGCAAGGCTGGTTGGGATACGCACGGACTTCCTGTGGAATTAGGCGTCGAGAAAGCACTGGGAATTACTAAGGAAGATATCGGCACTAAAATATCAGTGGAAGAATACAACGAGGAATGTAAAAAAGCAGTCCTCAAATACACCGATATCTGGAGCAAACTGACTGATGATATGGGTTACTGGGTAGATATGGAAGATCCATACATTACCTACAAGTCCAAATATATGGAGTCCGTTTGGTGGTTGTTGAAGGAAATTTACTCCAAAGATCTGATTTATAAAGGCTACACCATCCAACCGTATTCTCCTGCCGCGGGAACAGGTTTGAGTTCGCACGAGTTGAACCAGCCAGGTACGTATCAGGATGTTACGGATACTACGGTTACGGCTCAATTTAAGGTAAGTGAACCATCAAAATTGCCGTTTGAAACCAGTGGCGATGTATTCTTTCTGGCATGGACGACCACGCCTTGGACATTGCCATCGAATACTGCATTGACTGTAGGTCCTAAGATCGATTATGTTTTGGTCGAGACTTTCAATCAGTACACCGGCGAGCCCATGCAAGTGATCATTGCAGAAAAACTGGTCACGAGTCAGTTTGGAAAAAAATATCAGGATATTGAGGACAATGACGCTTTCGCGAAAGCGAAACAAGCCTACCGACTTTCTGACAAAAAAATACCATATCGCATCCTAAACAGCTGCAAGGGAAGTGAGCTAATTAACATTAAATACGAGCAGTTGCTGGATTATGCAACGCCCTATGAAAATGCGCAGGACGCATTTAGAGTGATCGCGGGAGATTTTGTGACCACAGAAGATGGTACGGGAATCGTGCATACGGCACCAACTTTTGGAGCAGATGATGCGCTGGTTTCCAGACAGGCAAATCCACCAATACCGCCAATGTTGGTATTGGATGAAAACCAAAATCCGGTTCCGTTGGTGAACCTTCAAGGAAAATTCCGTGAGGAGTTGCCTGAGATTGGTGGCAAGTATGTGAAAAACGAATATTTCGCAGAAGGTGAAGCGCCAGAGCGATCTGTGGACGTGGACATTGCCATTAAATTAAAAGAAGATAATCGCGCCTTCAAGGTCGAGAAATACGTGCACAGTTATCCGCATTGTTGGAGAACGGACAAACCTGTATTATACTATCCGCTAGACAGTTGGTTCATTAAAGTGACCGAGTTTAAGGATCGCATGCACGAGCTGAATAAGTCCATCAACTGGAAACCTAAATCTACTGGAGAAGGACGTTTTGGCAACTGGCTGGCAAATGCCAATGACTGGAATTTATCTCGATCCAGATTCTGGGGAATCCCATTGCCTATATGGAGAAATGAAACTGGAACAGAGGCAAAAATCATAGGTTCCATTGAAGAGCTGATGAACGAGATCGAGAAGTCCATCGAGGCTGGTTTCATGAAAGAAAATCCTTTTGCCGGATTTAAATCTGGCGATATGAGCGAGGCCAATTATGATCTGGTAGACCTCCATAAAAATGTAGTGGACCAAATTTTCCTAGTAGGAAAAAATGGTGAAAAGCTAACGCGCGAGGCAGACCTTATCGACGTTTGGTTTGATTCTGGCTCCATGCCGTACTCGCAATGGCATTATCCATTTGAGAACAAAGAAAAAGTAGAAAACGAACTGCGCAAAGCAGATTTCATTGCCGAAGGTGTGGATCAAACACGTGGTTGGTTCTACACACTGCACGCTATTGCAACGATGATAAGCGATGATGTGGCATATAAAAATGTTGTTTCCAACGGCCTTGTCCTTGATAAAAATGGGCAGAAAATGTCCAAGCGTCTAGGAAATGCGGCGGATCCTTTTGAGACGCTAGGCAAATTTGGTGCTGACGCGACGCGCTGGTACATGGTAAGCAATGCCAATCCTTGGGATAATCTTAAGTTTGATCTGGATGGTATTACTGAGGTTCAGCGCAAGTTTTTTGGCACGCTTTATAATACCTACAGTTTCTTTGCTTTGTACGCTAATGTTGACGGATTTAGCTTTCGCGAAAGCGAAATTCCTTTAAACGAACGACCAGAAATCGATCGCTGGGTACTTTCTGAATTAAATACATTGATCAAAGACACAACGGCATTCTACGAAGATTACGAACCAACTAAGGCTGCGAGAGCCATCACAACTTTTGTGACGGAAAACCTGAGCAACTGGTATGTGCGTTTGTGTAGAAGACGTTTCTGGAAAGGCGATTACCAGCAGGATAAGATTGCGGCTTATCAAACATTATATACGTGTTTGAAGACAGTGGCACAACTGGGCGCGCCTATTGCTCCGTTTTTTATGGATCAGTTGTATCGTGATCTAACCAGTGTTTGTGAAGAAAAAGCAAGTGAGAGCGTTCACTTATCCAGTTTCCCAACTTGTGACGAGTCTGTTATTAATCCAGAATTGGAAGAAAAGATGCACAAGGCGCAGACGATTTCTAGTTTGACGCTTTCCTTACGCAAAAAAGAGTCGATCAAGGTGCGCCAGCCGTTGCAGCGTATTATGATTCCTGTTCTAGGGAAAGCCGATAAAGAGCAGATTGAAGCCATTGCAGATCTTGTAAAAAGCGAGGTGAACGTGAAAGAAATCGAACTCATTGACGACGCTAGCGGAATCCTAGTTAAGGAGATCAAGCCTAATTTCAAGGCTTTGGGGCCACGTTTTGGGAAAGACATGAAATTGGTCGCTGGAATCATAAATAGTTTTCAACAAGAGGACATCGCTTTGTTAGAAAAAACTGGTGAGAAATCTGTTGATGTTGATGGAAAAGAAATTACTTTGGGCCTCGATGATGTTGAGATAACTTCTAAGGATATAGAAGGTTGGCTGGTTGCTAATCAATCTGGAATCACGGTGGCACTAGACGTTACTATAACCCCAGAGCTTAAAAAAGAAGGGATTTCAAGAGAACTGGTCAACAGGATACAGAATATCAGAAAGGATTCTGGTCTTGAGGTGACTGATCGCATCACGATTGAGATACAATCGCAGGAAGAGATCGACGCAGCTGTTTATAGCAACGATCAATATATTAAAGACGAGACGCTTGCGAACAGTATCGAAATTATAAACCAACTGGATAACGGTACGGAAATTGATTTTGACGAACTAAGCACGGTTATCCGTATTAAAAAGATATAACTATGAGTACTTCCACCGACGAAAAAGTAAGATACAGCGACAAAGATCTTGCTCACTTCAAAGAGATCGTAAAAGGTAAGATTGCCGAGGCAACTGAGCAGTATGAGTTGATTAAAAGCGCTTATATGAACGATGCTGACAATGGCACTGATGATACAGCACCGCAATTTAAGGCATTTGATGAAGGTAGTGCCGTAATGAGTAAAGAGGCGAATGCAGCCCTTGCCATACGCCAAGAGAAATTCATCCGTGATCTTAAAAATGCTTTGATACGTATTGAAAATAAATCATATGGGGTTTGCCGTGTCACTGGTAAATTGATTGCAAAAGAGCGTCTTGAATTAGTCCCTCATGCCACCTTAAGTATCGAGGCAAAAAACATGCAGGATTAAACAACTGGTGATTTTCTCTAGGGGTTTTCCCAATATCATTTTATTACTATGTATTTCAGCTTCTTTTTGTTGTCAAGCACAACAAAAAGAAGCTGTTTATACGTATACGGAATCTCAAAACGAAAATTTTGGTGTCGTATTAATTGATCTTGAACACTATATAGAGCTCACAATTACCACGAGTGAACAACCCCATTCATTTACCACAGATGATGTTCAGTCTGGCGAATATAGCAATGCGTTAGTCCTACAAACTAGAGTAGCAAACGACACCCTTTTCATCACGGATCCTGTTAGTCCCCTATTTCACTTTCCTCAAGATAAGCTTAGCGCACACAAAGTTACAGACTCAAAGGCCAAAATCGTTTTACCAGAAAGCCATCACCTTTTCCTAAATCTTTCTAATGCAAATGTTAACCTGCAAGGGTTATTTAGGAGCGTCATCGTAAATATCAACACTGGCAAAGTGAATCTAGAAAAATTGAAAGGAGACACTCAAATTACTAGCGTAAGCGCAGACATCACTGCAAAAGATTTAGAAAACTATTCCTTTGAAGCTAATTCCAGAAATGGAATTGTGACATTCAAAAATGAGAATCGCAGAAAAAAGTATCATTTGAAAGTTGAAAGCATCTATGGCGACATTGATCTGGATTAACATTTTTAAGTATATTGTAAATAGGTAGTACCAAACAAATGAAATTATACAAAGCCATTCTAATCATTGCCTTAGTGCTTATTGTTGATCAAGCCAGCAAGATTTATATTAAACTTAATTACATGCTGAGAGACTCCAGAAACCCGATAGTGGACTGGGATAAGTTTCAATTACTTTTTTATGAAAATCCAGGTGCAGCCTGGGGCTTTGAACTACCAGGTGATTATGGAAAAATAGTATTAACTGTTTTTAGATTATTTGCCATTTGTGGAATCGGCTATTGGCTGTGGAAGAGCGTCAAAAATAATGGCCACAAAATATTAATTATTTGTATCTCACTGATTTTTGCAGGAGCATTAGGTAACATCATCGACAGCGTTTTCTATGGAGAGTTATTTTCCAGCAGCGCTAATAGTGTGGCTACATTTTTACCTGCAGATGGTGGTTATGGGAGCTGGTTTCATGGTGAAGTGGTAGACATGTTGTATTTCCCTTTATTTGATGGTATATGGCCGCAATGGATTCCTATAATAGGAGGTCAGACCTTTTCCTTCTTTAACGCGGTATTCAATGTGGCTGACAGCTCCATCACTGTAGGGGTAATCTTGCTGATTCTATTTAGCAAAAAAGCATTTCCTGAAAAGAAGTGATGCTAAATTACTCACTTAAAAAGTATACCCGACTTTACTTTTGAAACGCTCTAGCGATCGCGTCCTTGGATATCGGCTTATTGATAAAGTGGTGCACGATGCCATGAGTTTCTGCGCGATTTACTTCAGCAGGATTGATGGTAGAACTCACTACATTTAATTTTACATTACGCTCTAATAAGCGGTCAGAATAAGGTTTGATTTCTTCCAAAAATTCCCATCCATTCATGATAGGCATGTTCAAGTCTAACAAAATTACTTCTGGAAGCTTTTCACTTTTATCATCTATGTGCTGATCAAAATACTGTAGAGCCTCTTGACCATTATTGAAGACGAGTATTTCCTCTGCAAAATGATTTTTTTTGATAAGCATGGTGACCAAACTAACATAAAGTTTGTCATCATCAATGATGCAAACCTTGGAAATAAGTGGAGCTACCTTCATAAGTTAGAATTTGACTGTAAAACTACTTCCAATGCTAGGGGCCCCTTTTACTACTAAGTCTCCGCCTAGGGCTTCAATTTGATTTTTAGCTAGGTAAAGACCTAAACCCTTAAATTCTTTGAGCTCCTCCTCGGTTTTATAACTTTTGAACATTCCCAAATCTTTACTTTTCAAATCAATGCCTCGTCCATTATCCTTAACTATGAGCAATCGCTTTTGACCTTTCACTTTAGTCCTTATTTGAATCACTAAGGGTCTAGACGGATCTCTAAAGTTAATCGCGTTAGAAATAAGAGTTTCAATTATATTTTCTAAAAAATTTGGTACGTATTCTATGTATTCTAAACGGATGAAATCAGTTTTCACTTGAATTCCAGCTTTATCAATTTCACTCTTGTATTTTGAAAGAATTGATTTAACCACCTTTTCTATCTGAATGACTTCTGTAGCTTTTTGAGAGTTGATAGTAACTACTTGATTTAAATGCTGTAGTGTGTCGCTTAAATTATGAGATATTTCTCTCAAGTATGAATAAAATACATTCGTTTTCTCATCTTCCAAAACCTCGTTGAACAATTCTAAAGTCAACTCAAGATTGCTACTGTGCGATCTTAAGTTGTGAGAGACTATATGGGCAAAGTGTAATAAACGCTCATTTTGAGCCTCTATTACCTCACTGTGCTGTTCTACAGCTTGACGCTCTCTTACATATTTATCAATGCTGGTAAATACACCACGCACTCCCATTAAATCACCATCAATATCAAATCTTGGTTTGCCAGTAAATCGCATCCAGATTTGCTGGTCGTCATAAGAGCACATTAAAATGTCGCGCTCAAATCGCTCTCCTCTTTGGCAGACATAAATTAGGTCCCGAGAGTCTTTATTGTTGCAAAAGAGAGAAGTTGCTTCATTTATAGATGGCGTATATTCTTCAGGCATATTAAGAATAGACCTTCCAATGCTATCGATATAGAATTTGTTTTGCTTGAAATTTGCACTATAAACTCCAGTTTTAGTAGCTTCAGCTACTTCAGTTAGAAAATAGGCTTTATCCTCAAGCGAGGATTTAAAATAATCATTGTGCTCTAACATCTTAGGGGACTATGTCAGTAATTTATTTTATCAGATGCTAAAAATAACAAAACTTTATCGACCAAAAGCTAGCTATGAGCTTTTAATCTATTAAAATAACGTTAGGGCGATCGGAATTTTACTACACCTTTTGGAGTAACTAACTGGTCCAAAGGCATATCAGTATCATTTGTCGTAATCGTAAAGTTAAGAGGCTCAAAGAAGGAAATTCCTACCTTAATGGTATTTGGTCGACATTTGGCTAAAAAACGGTCGTAAAAGCCTTTGCCATAACCTATTCGGTTGCCGTATTTATCTACCGCCAACAATGGAATGAACACCACATCTAAATCTTCATCCTTGATTTCAAAATCATCACCTTTTGGTTCTGGAATTCCATATTCATTGACTTTAATCGTAGTCTGATCAGTCAATAAGAAGTGACGAAGTTCAAAAGTCTCAAAATCACTCCTTGACAAGGCTACATTTTTATCTCTTCCTTGAATGACCTGAAGGATATACTCCGTACGTACTTCGTTTTTAGTTTGGATGGGTAGAAAGAGATGAAATAGGCTTTGATCCCATATATCTAGTTTCAAAACATTATTCGCAATTTGAAGGCTCAAACCATGAACCTCCTCATTAGACATTACTTGGCGTTTAGCCTCAAACTCTTTCCTTAAGCTCTTCTTGTCTTTCATCTTTGCTTATATGAAATATCGCATCTCCTTGATACACTAGTGGACTATGATTTACATTGATTACAAATCCATCCTGTGGGGACTTTACTTTGTGCCTCATTGTTCCATAGGGATCAGTAATGGAGGCAATCATCTCTCCTTTTTCAACTCGTTTTCCGTTAGCAACTCTAGGATGTAATAAACCACTGTATTTTGCTCTAACCCATTTGGATTTTTTAATTACATGAATGGGCTTCTCGTCAGGGTGAACTAATGATTTATCTTGTAACATACCCATATGATCCAGCACTCTTATTACACCATTTACCGCGGTAAGGATTACATTTTTATCACTTTGTTGAGATTTCCCTCCTTCAAACAAAAGGTAGTTTTTACCCATCTTGCTACACGTTTCACGGAAGGTTTTAGGTATGTTCTTTGACAATACTAAGAAGGGCGGGTGGAATATTTTAGCTAATTCCATGCTGTCTATCTCTAAGGGATCTACCCTTAACTGCGGCGCATTAAAACGTTGAGCTCCACCGGTATGAAAATCCATGACTAAATCTACATGAGGTAAAATGCCTTTAGTTACCTGATAGGCAAAACGACTTGCTAAAGAACCATTTTTAGCTCCTGGAAAAACTCGGTTCAGATCCCTACCATCTGGAAATTCTCTCTGCATATTCAAAAATCCAAACACGTTCACTACGGGAATAGCGATTACCATACCTTTTTTAGGGCGTACCACCTTTTTTGAAATAAGCTGACGAACTACTTCTACACCATTGAACTCATCTCCATGTACTCCGCCCGTGAGCAGAACCACAGGGCCTGCTTTTTTAGCTCGGTGAATAATTACCGGGATGTCTACCACAGTGCTGGTATATAACCGCGCCATATTAAAATTAAGCGTATGACTGGTACCTGGCTTTATTAAGGTGTCGAGAATAACAATGTCTGCTGCCATTCTTAAATATTAGTTTCTATATACTTTACTATTGCTCTTGCAATATTTTGTTGAGTAGCCGCTTCAATCCCCTCAAGTCCAGGAGAACTATTCACTTCTAGCACTAAAGGCCCTCGGCTGCTCTGCAATAAATCTACACCACAAACTCCTAATCCTAAAGATTTTGCAGCTGCAATTGCCGTATTTTCCTCTTCTTTGCTCAATTTTATTTTAGTGGCAGATCCACCACGGTGCAAATTAGAACGGAATTCTCCTTTTTGAGCCTGACGCTTCATAGCTCCAACTACTTTATCACCTACCACAAATGCCCTAAGATCTGCACCACCGGCTTCTTTAATAAATTCTTGCACGATGACTCTAGATTCCAGATTATTGTAGGCTTCTAGAATAGTCTCTGCACTTTCAAAATTTTCAGCAAGGTTGACACCTATTCCTTGAGTCCCCTCTAAAACCTTAATTATGCATGGAGGCCCATCTACCATTTCTAATATAGCACTGGTATGTTTACCGAAGTTTGTAAACACTGTCTTAGGCATTCCTACTCCAGAGCTACTCAAGCGCTGCAAACTTTGCAATTTATCTCTACTGCGTACTAAAGCTTGTGAGCTCACCGTGGTAAAACATTTCATCGCTTCAAATTGACGAACGATAGCGGTACCATAGAAAGTAATACTTGATCCTATGCGCGGTATAATGGCATCTGGCTTTTCTAAGCGAACGCCTTTGTAAAAAACAGTAGGTTTTTGCTTTTCAAGTTTTATATCACACTTGAGTGGATCAATGACTTTTACCTCATGACCAGCAGCCTTAATTTCTTCTACCATTCGAGCAGTACTATAGATACTACTGCTTCTTGATAGGATGTTAATCTTCATATTGGGATTGTAAATAGGAAATGTCCTGCAATTCAGGATCTACAATAAATTTTTTGGAGAGAAATTTTCTTCCTAAAAGAACGGGAAAACGCATCTCTGACCTATCGTTTAGGGTCAGAGATATTTTGTATAATTTATTGAACAAGCGTATGTTTGATTTTACCTCAAATCGTTGCTCTTTTAAGCCGTTGCTACTGCGTACGGTAGTCTCTTCATAGTCTGTAAATTCAATGTGTTGACCGTGAAATTGTGGGTGGCTTTTATCTAAAAAAACAGCATGAAGTACACCATCTTTCTCTACGATATCTTGACAATGAATACTTGAGGTATAGGCACCTGTATCGATTTTAATATCGATCTCATCCAGGTTAAGCTTTGGGAAATCTGCTTTATCCGTGCGGCCAATAATGGTTTTCTTACTCTTAATCACCCGTTTTCTTTAATTATGGTGCAAGGTAAAAAGATTTCTAATAGGAATTTTCCCTATTTCGCGCCAAAGGAAGTAGTGTTATTTCGCTTTCGCGAAAGCGAACTTCACCAACTTCTTAGATAACTTAATAGAAATTTATTGTTTATTCATAAACTCTCGCGTCTCATCAAACCGTGAGCTCCAGGGCCAAAACAATTGTGAAACCATTGCAACATGCCCTTTATCCAACCATTGAATGGAAGCTTGAGGCTGGTATTTTTTAAGTTCTTCAAGAAACTTTTTATTACTGGTGTCGATAGATTCATAGGTTTCATCGCCTACATAAATTTTGATCTCTGGGGTGTTTTCATCTATAAAATTGATAGGAGAAGCTTCTACCCACTCCTCTGGATTTTTAGTCCAGGTAGCGACATAATTTTGATCTGTCGATGGCGGATTTTTCCTTAAAAAAGATTCCATATCTAAACCAGCGGCATCGTTTAGAATGATTCCCTTAATGCTTTTAGGGTCAACCCCATACTTTGGATTCATTACAGCAAGTGCTGCGAGATGCCCGCCGGCGGAATGCCCTGTAAGATAAATACGCTCTGGATCGCCTCCATATTCAGTAATATGATCTTTTACCCATTGTATAGATTTGGCAATCTGTTGAGTCATTTCATCGTAGCTCGCTTTAGGGCTTTTAGTATAATCAGGCATGACCACCACCATGTCGTGCTTTGCAAAATTTCTACCTGCATAGCCGTATGTTTTCTTATTACCGCTATTCCAGTTGCCGCCATAGACGAATATTAACACAGGTAATTTGGCCTCCTTTTTTTGATTTGCAAAAACGTTGAGAGTCGGGTGATCAGCGATTCCATCGATCCTGCTGCCATAATCGATACCTGTCGTCTTAACAACGGAGCAGGAATTTAAAGTAAATACACCTATGAGTAAACTCAGTAAAATGGCACAGAAGTATGATTTTTTAAGCACTTAAATGTTGTTTGTCGACTATTTACGTCTTTTATCGTGTTTTGGTTTTCGGACATGAAAAAATACCGCTTTTACATTTGTACAAATTGCTGTGTGAGGTCTTTAACTAAGTATTCAAGTCCAGCCCCTAACTTTGTCAAATGTCGTTTCTTACCTCTACCTGGAGTTACCTCCCATTTGCCAATTATAAAGTCCCACCTGAACTATTGTATCCACACCTACCTAAAGGAACCGTACTGGATTTAAGAGGAGAGCTGGCAGATATTAGCTTAGTAGGTTTGCGATTTGAACGTACTCGCATTTTGAACTTACCTATACCTTTTCACATCAATTTTAGCGAGATTAATTTGAGATTCTATGTGTGTCAACCGGATACAGGTAAAAAAGGCGTTGTTTTTATTAAGGAAATTGTAGACAAACCCATGATCACTTTTGTAGCTAACAATCTCTATCACGAAAGGTATCAAACCATGCCTGTCCGTTTTGAACTGGAAGAAAAAAAGGGTCAGAAATCGCATTTAAAATACCAGTGGAAACCTAAAACCTGGCAAGAGTTTGCCCTAACCTATGAGCCTGAGGCGTTATCCATTGTAGATGGCAGTGAGGAACAATTTATTCTAGAGCGTTATTTTGGGTACTCCGAATACGATAAAAAAACGACCTTTGAATATGAGGTGTGCCACGCCAGCTGGGAACATTTTAAGGTTACCGACTTTCAAATTGATGTGGATTTTGAGCAAACTTACGGTCCTGAATTTGCTTTGCTAAACTCCTTACGACCAGACAGCGTGATGATGGCACAAGGGTCTCGAATCTCCATAGAGAAGAAAAGAAAATTGTAGAGTTCGCTTTCGCGAAAGCGAACTAAAAAAGGCAACATCTTGCGATATTGCCTTTAGAAATTTAACTGCAGATTTTTTTTATAAGTCGTATCTCACCTGTAGATAAACATATCGAGGTAGAACAAAATCTTGTGAAACGCTGGTCGCTACTTGACCAAAGTTTGCATTCACAATAGCCTCTGTATTCAATAAGTTTGTCGCTGCAACCTTATATTCCCATTTAGAGTCTGGCTCTCTATAGAAAGCACTAGCCTCTAGGAAGTCAAAGTTTTGCCCGCCTTGATCTGCATCAAACAAGTTCAAATCATACTCTGCCACCAGCTGTATTGCTTTTCCTATTTTCCAATTAGCATCGAGTCCTATTGCTTGGGTAGTAAATTGATTTTGGAACGTACCGTTGTCGGTATCTTGGAAAGATATTCTATAACTTACATCAAAGTTGATTCCCTCTTGCCAATTACTACCCGCACTTATATTGTAGGCATGTGTAAAGTTTGTCGATTCCAGCTGGCGACCATTGAAAATGTTGTTGAAAGAAGAGTAATTCACATTAGCTCCTATCCTTGTTCTAATCTTCCCAAATTCGCGTCCATACGATCCATTACCTCCAAAACTCTCATTTGCAAAAGCTGAGTTTATGGGCGCAGAAATTTGATTAATCCCATCTAGGATGGTACTATTTTGAATCGCATCACGATTTTTATTATAAAATACATTTGCAAATATGGTCGTATAATTAAACATATTAAAGTTGCGGTAATTAAGTCTTACCTCATCATTTATAGCTCCCTCTAACTGATTATTACCACTGCTTAAACTGTTGTAGTTCCCAAAAACTAAAGCTTGTGCGTAACGCTCCACATCTTGAAATGCGATGGTTTGATCATAGGTGAAATTCAATGATTCTGAAGATTTGAAGGCATACCTAATGTCTAGATCTGGAAGTATTTTTGATGTCTTTATCTCATTAGTCTCCCCATTCTGCTCATCTTTTGTCGTGATGTTATGGTAGTGAAATCCTGGTGTGATGGTAAATTTACCTGTGATGATTTTATAGTGCAATCCTGCATAAAGATCTGTGTAATTGTATTCTACGTTGTTTATTAGATCTGGATCAGTTAAATCATTTCTAGTGTCACCTCCTAATATTTGAAAAATATTAGAATTGTAATCTTGTTTATTAAAGATCCCACCTACAGTCAGGTTGATGTTACTTATTTTATTTAAGATGTACCAATAATCCACTTTAGCATCTAGCCTTTTAGTATCTACTAAATTTGACTGATTGATGTTATACGGGTCTGCTTGGGTCAAGTTCAATCTACCATTAAAAGGTTCTGGATCTTGTTGATCGCGTATGTCTCTTATCGCATTATAAAAAGGATCTTCTTCTTGATCTACATAACTTCCCTCAAAGGAAAATATACTACGATCGCCGGCTGTATAGTACATACTTAGATTTTGATCGATCACAATAGGACGTTGTGAATTAAGCTGATCAATATCTTCAACAATACTTTGAGTGCCGCCACCGTCAACAGGTTCTACACGTGCTGATAAGAAGTCAGATATTTGCTCTACATCAGTAATGTTAACCTGGCCGTTATAGTCTAGGGTAAAATTGGAGTTCGGTTTGTAATCTGCCCCTAATTTGAATATGGCTGTCTCGTTACGTTGGAACGAAAGATCTCTTGTATCTTCAATAATACCATTGTCGATGAATGTTCTATTGTTGTCCCTGCGATCTTCAGTATCGGTGCTAGAAACAATTGCAAAACCATTGATATCTAATGATTTATTTACTTTATAGGCACCGTTGAAGGCTCCAAACTTACTTTCAATATTTACAGCTCGATTGCTTTGAAAGGCTGTGATCCCTTGATTTCCAGTCCCTGTGTTTATACTTGACCCAATGCCACGAGTATTTGAAAAGTTTCTACCTGTAAAACGACGGTAATCGCTAAATGTAAATGCAGGCAAGCCTAAATTATTGAAGTCTGTCAAAATATTGATAGAAACATCTGGGCTATAATAAAATGCCTTAGGCTTTACTTGATACCGAGCTTCTTCATTACCATAACCTCCTGCTGCAGTGACTTCTCCAAACCAGAATTTTTCCTTCCCTTCTTTCAATCTAATATTGATAGCAACACGATCCTGATCGTTTCCTATACCTTTTAATTGGCTCACATTGTTGAAATTCTTTAACACCTCTACTTTAGAGATAGCATCTGCTGGGATATTTTTAGTGGCAAGTTTTGAATCGCCCTCAAAAAATTCCTTTCCATTTATGAAGACTCGCTCTACCCGGTTTCCTTCAACCGTAACATCGCCTTCCTCACTGACCTCCATTCCTGGAAGTTTTTTAAGAACGTCTTCCAGCTTTCGTTCCGTTCCATTAGTAAAACTATCGCTGTTATAAACGATTGTATCTCCTTTAATGGTAACGGGCATCTCATAAACAATGTTGATCGCATCCAATTGATCTGCACCATCTAACATCACAAAGTTTTTTACCATATCTCCTTGAATCTTAGTTACCTTTTCTTCAATCTGCCTTAATCCTAGAAAAGAGACTTTAAGGATATAAGTACTATCTTGTTTGAGGTTAGCCAATTGGTAGCGTCCTTCCGTATTTGTAATCCCAAAAGCTCCCATGGAATTGTTAGAACCATAAGCTATAACATTAGCCATTGCTACTGGAACACCTAGACTGTCTACAACAGTTCCTGTTATTTTTACGTTTTGTGCTTGGGCTAGCATTCCTGTAAGAAGTAAGCCTGCTAGTAAGAGAATAATTTTGTTCATTAGGTTGTTAGCTATTAAAAAACGAGGTTGGTTAGACCTCGCATTGTATTAAAAATGGGTTGTAATTATATAATTAGTTTCTACCACGACCGCCTCTACCACCACGGAAACGTTCTGACATTTCTTCCATCTTTTTAGTAAACGTGGCATTGTATTCTTCTAATTTGATTTCTTCTCCTTTGGTTTCTGCCTGAATTTTATCTCTCTTTTCAGGGTTCAAAACGATTTTAGTACACAACATAGTTGTGCCATTTGTGTTTAATTCTAAAATCAGTCCAGGTAGCCCTCCATATTCCGCTGGACCGTGTTGTACAGGAATTTCTGGAGTAAACCAGGCTGTCACGGTTGTAGTGTCATCCTTTTCAAACATGTCAGTCAATTTCATCGTTCCGTCTTCCTCTTTCTTTTTAGTATCCTCATCACGACGTCTTCTAAATGCACTCATATCTAGATCATCATTTTTCTTTACAGCAGTCGCTTTCACTGCAGTGTAGTTTCCTATTTTTCTAGATTCTCCTGTAATTTGCCAGTCCAATTGAGGCAGATCATCCTTAATAAGAAAGGTTTTTCCCATCATATCGCGCTGCTCCGTAAACGTGTTAGTGGTAATATTTTTATACTTATCGCCACCCATAGACGATCCCATAAAGTTTCCCCAGCCACCACCTTGACCAGGTGCTGCTAGCGCCACTTCTTGTTGCCATATAGATTCGTTTCTATTGAACTTGAGAATAAATGTTTTCTCGCTGGCTTTTTTAAGGTTGTCCTCTATACGCTTGCGTTGGTCTGGAGTAATATCTCTGTTCCCTTCTAAGAAGCTCTTATCGATTGAACCTTTTGAGAAATAAGTCGCCTCGCCGTACAATTCTTGAGCTGTAGACCAAGATCCCGCAGCTACAAGCGCTACCATTAAAAATATATTTTTCATGCCTTTTTGTTTTATAAGTGTTCCTAGCAACACAATAGTTACAAGAACTCACTTGAGACTTGAAAAAGTAAATAAGGTTTAATCTAGTTGCTTCTAGTTTCAGAAATTATGATAAATCCTTTCCCACCTTGCTTTTCCATACGCTCATCATACTTCTTTTTATAAAGCGCATCAAACTCTTTCTGGCTGATTTCCTTACCTGATTTAGGTTGTTTTATCTTTAAATTTTCAGCAGGATTGATCTCGATTTTAGTACATAAAAGCACCGTGTTTTTCTCCTTAACCTCCAGAATAAACCCTGGTAGCCCTTGATATTCTCCAGGCCCATTACTAATAGGGATTTCAGGAGTGTACCATGCAGTTATAGTTCGATCTTCATTTGTCTCTATTTGAGCCAGTAATCCTCCAGTCTCTTTCTTTTCTTCTCTTTTCTTTTTAGCTTCCTTTTGGATCTCAGTTAATTCAGGAACATAAGTAGCTTTGTAACACAAGTAGTTCCCTATTTGCTTGGTCTCTTGAGACAACTGCCAGTTGTAAGTAGGGAAACTATCCTTGATCAAAAACTCCTTGCCAAATATTTCTGCCTCCTTGTAATACATTTGTTGTGATAGGTTCTTATATATAGTCGCTCCTACACCATTATTGTTTGAAAATGAGACACTAAACTCACTACCTACACTGGGCTTTGCCAGCTCCACCACCTTATCATAAACAGATTCCGTTCCTGTAAACTCCATTTTGTATTCTTGTTGAGACCCTTTAGAGAGCGCTTCTCTGAACTTGCGCTTCATTTCATCTTGCATCGGGTCTTTACTTTTAGTAGTATCTTCCTTGATGTCAAACTTAGTTTGCGCTACGTAGTGTGCAATAGCTTGAAATTCTTGTTGGGCTTGTAATGTGTTCGCTTTCGCGAAAGCGAAAAAAACAACAGCCGCAACCATCCATTTAAAATTCTTCATGAGTATCTAGTTTAATAGTTCTGACCAAAGATGCTGTTATTTCTAACATATCTAAGTTAATGAGCGTTAACGTGTGTTAACCGATTTTTCAATACAAAAGGAAAACAGCACCTTTACCTTATGAACGGAAAAAGATATGCGTACGTATTAGTGTTAATCGTTGCGGTGATTTTTGCCACGCTTGCCATTCAAGTGTACTGGAACATCAAAAACTATGAAGATACCGCTGCGCAAGTGCATCGAGACCTTCAAACCGCTCTGGATAAAAGTGTGGAAGATTACTACACCATACAAGCTAAACGCAATACCATTAGCTTTTTTAATAATGATAAGGAAGGGTGGTCTAGTGAAAAAGTGGGGAATATAATGAGTGCAGTAGATTTTACTAAGGCTACAAAAGATGGTATTGTTTTACAGGATAGTTCTCGTTTGACGGGAATAACTGTGGTTCGAGGTGCTCAAATGGACTCGATAAATCTCATTAAAAACCCAAATTCGATATCGCATATTGATATAAAAAACAATATTCCTGTGTCAAAAAAAAGCGAGCTCAATAACATTTCTAATACAAAACCTCTCAGATCTGATACCCTTAAACCAAAACGGTCCTTCATTGAAACTTTGAGAATTAGTGATGATGAGATGAAGGGAGAAATGCAAGAATTTCAAAACCGTATCATTTTCTCCATGACTTCCAATGAAATGAACATGGAACGACTGGACAGCATTTATAAAAAAGAACTCCTACAAAAAGACATCGCCGTAAAGTATCAATTGCGATACAATGATGGGGATTCTCTGTTTTTTGAGGGTGACTCTCTTAAATCAGATTTCGTCATAAAGAGTGAAAGTGCTCTATTTTACAAAGACGCATCACTAGAAATGAATTATGCGGGTCAGGCAATGACAATTTTGAAACGCAACCTTACCGGCATGTTGCTTTCTACCGTTCTTATCCTTGCCGTGATCTCTTGCCTTTTCTACATGTTATACGTGATCCGCAAACAAAAGCAATTAAGCTTGATTAAAAATGATTTGATTTCTAATATCACTCACGAATTCAAAACACCTATTGCCACTGCAAGTGCCGCACTAGAAGGGGTACAAAATTTTACCATTTCAGGAGATACTGAAAAATCAGATCGCTATTTAAATGTAGGCCGGGAACAGCTCAATAAGTTGAATTTGATGGTGGAAAAGCTCCTAGAGACAGCAACCATCGACAGTGAGAATTTAGCATTGCAAAAGACAGATCTCAATATCAACCAGTTGATGCAAGAAGCTATTTGTCGTTATGAAAACACTACTAAAAAATCAATTTCATTTAATCGCCCTGAAGTGGATCCCATCATTTATGCAGATGCCTTTCATTTAGAGAATGCAATCAATAACTTGATAGATAATGCTTTAAAATACGGTGGTGATAAAATTGCTGTCGTGATAGATACATTCAACGAGCATCTATTCATAAAGATAAGTGATAACGGGAACGGTTTAAAAACTAGAGATGCCAGACATTTGTTTGAAAAGTTCTACCGTGTACCGCAGGGCGATCGCCACAATATAAAGGGACACGGTATAGGCCTGTTTTACACGAGAGCGATAATTGAAAAACATGGTGGCACTATTTCCTTAAACTTAAATCCAACCACCTTCAAAATTGAATTGCCTAATGAATAATTCACCTATTCATATATTATTAGCAGAAGATGAGCCATCGCTAGCGATGATAGTGAAAGAAAGTTTAGAAACTCGAGGGTTGAAAATATCCTTGTTCGCAGATGGTAAGTCGGCATTACAAGGTTTTACAAAAGGAAATTATGATCTTGTTGTTCTTGACGTTATGATGCCTGAAATGAATGGATTTGAAGTAGCTCAAGAAATCAGAGCTCAAGATGAAGAAATACCTATTATGTTTTTGACCGCTAAATCACAAACGGACGATGTCCTGAAAGGGTTTCACGTAGGTGGGAATGATTATATCAAAAAACCATTCTCAATGGAAGAGTTGATCGTACGAATACACAACTTATTAAATAGGAAAAAACTGCAACAATCTTCGGAGCAGTTTCGCATTGGGGAATTCATTTTTAATTTCCCCCAGCAACGATTGATTTACAAAAATAACGAGCCTGTCAAACTTACCCATAGAGAAGCGCACTTGCTGTATCATTTATGGAACAATAAAAATAAAGTGCTGGACCGCAGCTATATACTTCAAAAACTATGGGGAAGCGATGATTTCTTTTCAGGAAGGAGCATGGATGTATTTATTACCAAACTCAGGAAAAAACTGAATCAAGATCCTACTATAGAGATCTTAAATGTGAGAGGTTATGGGTATAAATTAATAATTCCGTCTACTTAAGACACCTCTACTCCTTTCCAGAAAGCCACGTGACCTTTAATTTCCTTAGCTGCTAATTTTGGATCTGGATAGTACCAGGCAGCATCTTTATTAATAGCTCCATCTACCTGAATGGAATAGTAGCTTGCGGTCCCTTTCCATGGGCAGGAAGTTGTTTTATCACTCTTATTAAAATATTCTTTACGGATAGAAGACGCTGGGAAATAGTGATTGTTTTCCACAACTATCGTCTTTTCACTTTCTGCCAATACTGTATTTTTCCAAATTGCTTTCATCCTATACTATTTTTTCCTTAAAATACAGCTTTTGTACATGCAGAACATCTTATCCGTCAAAGGTTTTAACTAAATAGTGTCGTTTATCGAAAAAATTGTGAATGCGTTAATTTATCGTTAAGATTAGTATACTTTCCAAGCTCATTAAAACCTAAGAAATGAAAAAAACTTTTTTAACTGTGGCTATTGCCGCACTGTTGTTTTCTTGTAGTGAGGAACGCTCTATCGCTGAAGATAATGCCATCACAAATGACGGAATTGAGCTAGCAGCTGCTCGTAAATGTTACGCAGCAGAGAACTTTGAAAAAATGCTTCTCCAGCCAGAATTCGCAAAAAATACAGAATCTATTGAAGCTCAAACACAACGATTTATTGAGCAAAGTGTAGCCCTAGCTAAAGCAAAGCCAGCCGGTAACGGCAAGCCAGGTGGAGGCGGCGGTGGTGGCACACCAGTCGCAGATAATTTAGGGGTACTAAACATTCCGGTTATTGTACACGTTATTTATAACACAAGTTCACAAAATATCAGCGACGCACAGATCAACTCTCAAATTGACGTGTTGAATGCTGACTTTAGAAAAACCAACTCGGACGCTGGTCAAGCACCTTCAGAATTTGCAGGTCTTGTAGCTGATTCAGAAATTACTTTTACACTTGCTAGTGTAACTCGTACTGCTAGCACTCGCACTTCATGGGGAACTAACAATGCAATGAAAAGCTCTGCTAATGGTGGTGTGGACGCAGTAGATCCTGCAAACTTTATGAACATTTGGGTTTGTAACATTGGTGGCGGAATCTTAGGATATGCTCAGTTCCCAGGTGGATCTGCTGCTACTGACGGTATAGTTGTTTCCCCACAGTACTTTGGAACTGTTGGTACTGCTACTGCTCCATTTAATGGTGGTCGTACTGCAACTCATGAAGTAGGTCACTATTTGAACTTAAGACATATCTGGGGTGATGGTAGATGTAGACAAGATGATTTCGTATCTGATACTCCTGCTTCTGATCGTGCTAACTACGGTTGTCCTTCTTACCCAACTAACAACTGTAAGTCAAATGACATGACTATGAACTACATGGATTATGTTGATGATGCTTGTATGTATATGTTCAGCACAGGACAAAAAACACGTATGAGAGCTTTATTTGCTCCAGGAGGTGTAAGAGAGTCTCTTGTGAATTAAGCCAGAGGTTTTAATAATTCAGAACCCCCAAGCAGAGAATGCTTGGGGGTTTTTATTGATACCTACCTGACTTGCATCAAATAGTTTTTGAAATACTTTTTCTCATCTTCATAAACGGCTGATATTTCTAATCCGGCTTCAGCGGCGAGCCACTCTACGACTTCGTCATCGTATTTCTGGGATATTTCAGTATGTATTGTTTCCCATTTTTTAAAACTTACGTTTAAGTCTAACTTTTGAACTTGCACTTGACATGCTTTTGTTGCTAATAGGTAGCTTTTGGCGGTACCAGTTTCGGGATCATAAGCTTCCCAGTGTTCAAATTGATCTACTGGAAAATTTGCCTGCATTTCTTTGTTGATACGGTGCAGTAAGTTTCTATTAAATTCTTGAGTTACGCCCTGGGAATCTGCATAAGCGTTCTGAATAGTCAATGGATCTTTCTTCTGATCAAATCCCATAAACAAGAAATCTTCTGGTCTCATCACATCTCTTAACTTGCTCAAAAAGTCGATAGCTTCACGATGCGCTAAATTTCCAATATTTGAACCAAGGACTAAAATTACCTTGGGCCGCTTATTGTATTGAGCGAGTTGTTCTAAGACCTTGAAGTAAGTCCCTTGTTCTCCTTGAACATCGATCTCAGGAAAAAGCTGAAGCAAATCTTGACTAAGCTCATCAATTGAATTTTGACTAATGTCAATAGGCTTGTAAGTAAAATTCACTTTTTGATCGTAAAGTTCCTTCAATAGCAACTTCGTTTTTTTTCCATCACCTGCGCCTAACTCGATCAAATCAAAACCGTTAGGTGAGGTAAATTGCTTGCGTAAATCGGCCTTATACGTATCGACGATGTTGTATTCAGATTCCGTCAGGTAATACTCTGGCAAACCCATGATTTGCTGGAATAGTTTATCACCTTTATCATCGTAAATATATTTAGAACTCAAAAATTTAGGAAAGGCGCTCAGTCCTGCCTTAACGTGTTGTTCAAACTCGTGTTGAAATACTTCTTTTTTAGTCATAAAGATTGGGCAAGTCTCAGTCCGGTAAATTGCCATCTTAAATAAGGATGGAAAAAGTTACGGTAGGTTGATCGGGCGTGGTGGGCAGCTGTGGCTATGGAAGCACCTCTCAGCACTTTTTGATTGACCATAAATTTACCATTGTACTCGCCTAAAGCGCCGTCTGGTTTTTGATAATTTGGGTAAGGTAGGTAAGCACTCTCAGTCCACTCCCATCGTTTTCCCCATTGAAATTTATCTTGCGCTACTTCCCATTCAAACTCAGTGGGCAGTCTCATGCCTTTCCACTGGGCATAGGCAAAAGCCTCATAATAGGAAATATGAGTTACAGCGGCGTCTGGATGGATCTTTTGTGATCCACTCAATAAGTAATTATACCACTGGTCGTCCTTGTAGTACCAGTACATGGGCGAGTTGATTTGTTGTTTTTGAACCCAATCCCAGCCTTCCGTATGCCAGATTAATACGTTTTCATAACCGCCTGCATCCATAAATTCTATCCACTCACGATTTGTCACTAAAGCGCTCGCGATGGAATAGGGTTCAAGAAAAACGCGATGTCTCGGCTGCTCGTTATCGTAACAAAAATCTTCAGAAGTGTATCCAATCTGATAAACCCCTTCCTCAATTGAAAGCATCTCATGTGATTGAGATTCTATTAAAACCTCATCAGTCTTGTCTCTATAAATAGGCTGGAGAGGATTGTTACCTAAAATATATTTGATATCAGTAAGTAGCAATTCCTGATGTTGCTTCTCATGATGGATTCCTATTTCTATAATTGGCTTTATCTCATCGCTTATTGGTCCACCTAATAATAACCTCATGGCATTAGTCACATGCTTTCGGTAATCATAAACGTCGCTCACGCTAGGTCTTGAAAGGTTTCCACGATCCGTTCGAACCACGCGTTTTCCCATGCTTTCATAATAGCTATTGAAGACATAAGCATAACTATCATCAAAACGTTTATAATCGGCTAGATGGGGAACTAACAGGAATTCTTCAAAAAACCAAGTGGTATGCCCTAGATGCCATTTAGGTGGTGAAACATCCACAATGGGCTGCACTACATAATCCTCAATTTCAAGAGGTTTACATAAGGTTTCAGAATCGGATCTGGTCTGGAGAAATAATTCAATAAGCTTCACTTATCAAATTTAAGATGTTTTGACGAAAACCTAATTCCTGCAGTAGTTAAGCTAGAGTTAAACAGAATCTTGTGGATCCCGCAGTAGTTCTTGAGAAGTTCGCTTTCGCGAAAGCGAAATAAACCACCAGATCAAAAACAGTTATATTAAATTATACGGCCACAGCACCTTTAATGGCTGGGTGCGGATCGTAGTTTTCTAATGAAAAGTCTTCAAATTTGAAGTCAAAAAGATCTTTAATTTCAGGATTTAACTTCATTGTTGGCAACGCTCTAGGCGTTCTAGACAACTGTAACTCTATCTGCTCCATATGGTTGCTATAAATATGTACATCACCAAAAGTGTGCACAAAGTCGCCATATTCATAACCGCAAACCTGGGCCATCATCATAGTCAATAGCGCATAACTAGCGATATTAAAGGGAACTCCTAAAAAAACATCTGCACTACGCTGGTACAATTGACAACTCAATTTATTGTCTGCTACATAAAATTGAAAAAAGGCATGACATGGTGGAAGGGCAGCTTTTCCATTGGCAACATTTTCAGCAAAGCTAACACTGGTATCTGGCATGACGCTGGGATTCCAGGCTGTTACCATCATACGACGGCTGTTAGGATTGGTTTTAAGCGTGTGAATGACTTCCTTAATCTGATCTATGCCCTCACTATTCCAGTTGCGCCACTGGTGTCCATAGACTGGGCCTAGATCGCCATTCTCATCTGCCCACTCATTCCAGATGCGCACTCCATTTTCTTGTAAGTATTGAATATTGGTATCGCCTTTTAGAAGCCACAAAAGTTCATAAATAATACTTTTTAAATGGACTTTTTTAGTTGTGACTAAAGGGAAACCTTCTTGAAGATCAAATCGCATTTGATGACCAAAAACACTGCGAGTTCCCGTACCTGTGCGGTCGCCCTTATCATTACCTTGTTCTAAAATATGCTGGAGTAGATCGTGATATTGCTTCATCTGTTACGAAATCTAATTTTTTGAAATAACTACATTTAGACTAGCAAAATAGGAAATTTGAAACCTAGATGGTAAGAAAGCCTTACCGAATTGCAATTGAGTTTTTAACGATTTTGAAACTCTATTGATCTTGACCCTCCACTAAGGACTCAGCCCAAGAAATGGCGCTGTCCATTGTATTGAAAACACCAAAAGAGCCAGAATAAGCGGCTTGCTCCTTCCCAGCAGAAACGATCAACTCTTCCCTGTGGCTGGAAACAATTGCTATACCTATAACTCGCTTTGCATCCACATATTTATAAACCGACAGATCCACGTTATGCCCAATCTCTCGGTCTGAGATGTAAACGTACTTATTTTTTCCAAAGTACTTTTTGCTACTGTTTAATAGCACCTTAGCCACATTATCATCCACAACAACGTTAGGATCAATCTTTCCTATTACGAAACACGAGTAATATTCTAATTGACCGAAATCAAACTGATCTACTTTAACCGGATTCATAATGACCTTAGTTGATAAATTTCAGTAAAGGTATTAGAACTTCTTAAATAAACGTTAATGAAAATCAAGATGTTTTTGAGCAAACTGTATTTCTCAAATAATAAGGTAGTTAAGAAATAAACACCTAACCGAATAACATTCCTGCTATTGTAGCCGTGAGAAGAGCCGCACAGGTACCACCTATTAAGGCTTTGATTCCAAACTTAGCTAAAACCGTACGCTGTGAAGGAGCAAGCACTCCTATACCACCTATCTGTATCCCAATTGATGCAAAGTTGGCGAATCCACACAGGGCATAGGTAGAGATAACGATAGATCTATAATTCACTAGAACCCCAGTATTCTTGAGCGTACTCAAGGATCCATAAGCGAAGAACTCATTCAATATGGTCTTCTCACCTAGCAATTGCCCAACCGCTATCACATCCTCAAACGGGACTCCAATAAGCCAAGCGACTGGGGCAAATAGGTTCCCTAAAATATATTGCATAGAAAAAGAAGTATATCGATCGTCTGTCCAGACAGCAATCTGTTCGTTCAATCCGGTAGGAGCTCCAATTAAATCACCTAGCATCCAATTTAAAACTGCCATAATTGCTGTAAAAACAAGCAACATTGCCCCAACATTTACTGCCAATTTTAAACCGTCTGTAGTACCTCTAGAAATAGCATCTAGAACGTTGGATCCTATTTTCTCCTTAGAGATATCTAATTTTCGATTGATTTTTTCCTTGTCTGTTTCTGGGTAAAGAATCTTAGCGATGATTATCGCTGCAGGAGCACTCATTATAGATGCCGTAAGCAGGTGTTTTGTAAAAATGATTTTTTCTGCATCGCTATCACCTCCTAGAAAGGCAATAAATGCAGCAAGTACACCACCAGCGATGGTGGCCATTCCTCCCACCATTAAGCAAAGCATTTCTGACTTCGTCATTTTATCTAGGTACGGCTTTACTACAAGAGGCGCTTCTGTTTGACCTATAAATATGTTAACTGCTGCAGCTAGCGATTCAGATCCACTCAATCGCATTGTTTTGCTCATTACCCATGCAAATCCGTAAACTACCTTTTGTAAGATGCCCAAATAATACAACAGGGAAGTAAATGCCGAAAAGAATACAATGGTTGGCAGCACCTTGAATGCAAAAATATAACCTAGACTAGAATTCACATCAATCAAATCGCCAAAGACAAAATCAGCTCCTGCTTCTGAAACATTAAGAAAATCTACAACCTTATCAGAAACCCAGTCAAAGACAAATGCCACCGCTGGAATCTTCAACACAGACACGGCAAAAATGATTTGTAAAGCCAGTCCTGTTGCTACTAATTTCCAATCGATCTCTTTTTTATTAGCACTTAGAACAAAGCATAGTCCTATAATAAATACGATACCAATAACTCCACGATAGAGACTTGTAAACGTAAAACCGAAACCCTTAGATGGATCTACAGCAAAATCCTTGGCTGCAGGCTCATCTGCAGCTACATCTAATGGTTCAAATGTTCTTGAAAAGCTAAAACTCTCTGAATCGTTGGAATATACCAACAAATCATTTGTCAAATTAGATACTTCATACCTCTTAGCATCCGCTGCTGGTTCGACAAAATATAAGGTCAGTTCATTCTGATCAAAAAAGTAGTTTCCAGCAACCTGTGCCAAAGAATCTGCAGCTAAATAGTAAGTAAAATTGCTCTTTCCAAAAGTTACCGAATCAATGACGGCACCTTGGAATGTTGGATTTTTAAAATTTTGTGAGTCAGCCACTGTATTCCAAGTACCTTCAATGGTCACTTGATCTGCTTGAGCGGTAACTAAAGATGGACATAGCCATACAAAGGCAACAACTAGAACACTCGTCAAGATCGTGTAGAAAAATTTCATAAAGGGTCTTTATCTTCTCGAGATTTCATCTCTTATGCCTGCGGCAAGTTCATAATTTTCACTTGCAACCGCTTCTTTCAACATCTTATTGAGTTCATCAAGCGACAGGTTGCTGTAATCATTTTTCTCGCCTTCAGCAGTGTTGATCAAGTCTTCTAGGATCTCGTTCTCTTCATCCTCATCATCCTCCTGGATCAGTTCTTTGTCAGCCTGCATGTGTTGCTGGATACCTGCTTCATCCAGTATGTTTTCATAAGTGAAAACTGGGGCTTTAAATCGCACGGCTAGGGCTATCGCATCGCTAGTACGAGCGTCAATAATCTCCTCGATTTTATCTTTTTCACAAATCAAGCTGCTATAAAAAACACCATCGACCAATTTGTGAATGATCACTTGCTTCACCACTATGCCATAACGCTCTGCAAAACTTTTAAATAAATCATGAGTTAACGGGCGTGGTGGGCTGATCTCTTTCTCTAATGCTATGGCGATACTTTGAGCTTCAAATGCACCGATAACTATAGGTAGTTGACGGTTTCCTCCAGACTCTTTTAGAATGAGCGCGTAGGCACCATTTTGCGTTTGGCTGTAAGAGATTCCTCGTATGTTAAGTCGTTTTAGACTCATTAGTTTTGAATGGACGTGAAAAGAAAAAGCTGTGCAAAAATGAGAGTTTTTCTCATATGGCACAGCTTTAAATTTAATAATTCTATAACTTTTTAAGCATTGGCTGCTTTGAAAGCTTTCAACTTCTCGATTAAGACAGGCACTACTTCAAATGCGTCACCTACTACTCCATAGTCTGCAGCTTTGAAAAACGGCGCTTCAGCATCTGTATTGATAACCACTTTAACTTTAGAAGAGTTGATTCCTGCAAGGTGCTGAATCGCTCCAGAGATCCCGATAGCTATATAAAGACTAGAAGCTACTGGTTTACCTGTTTGCCCTACATGTTCTCCATGTGGTCTCCATCCCATGTCACTTACTGGTTTAGAACAAGCTGTGGCTGCACCTAAAACTCCTGCAAGCTCTTCAATCATGCCCCAGTTTTCTGGACCTTTCATACCACGACCAGCGCTTACTACAATTTCAGCATCTGCTATCGTTACTTTATCTGTTGCTTTATCAACTGACTTTACTTCTACTTTAAAATCATCATCATTTAAAGAAGGTGCAAAATCTACAACGCTACAATCTGTAGGATTTTCTTTTAAACCATAAGCGTTTTTAGAAAGTCCGATCAATTTGCGGTCTGTAGAAATTTGTGTGTTGCTAAATGCTTTGTTTGTAAAAACAGATCTCTTAACGGTAAATGGATCTGCACTGGATGGCAAGGCTACCACGTTAGAAACATAACCTGCATCTAAATGAACGCTTAATAAAGATCCTAAATATTTAGAATCTGCGCTTGAGCTGATCACAATTACTTTAGCATCCACTGCTTTAGCAGCTTGTGCAATAGCATCTGCATAAGCTCCTGCGTTGAATTTATCTAATTTGGCATCTTTGACATTATGTAAGGTTTTCACCCCATAAGTTCCTAAATCACCAGCGTCTGCAGCGTGAAATGAGATAGCGGCAACATCAGTTCCCAGCATGTCTGCAATTCCTTTGGCATAACTTGACACTTCGTAGGCCGTTTTCTTAAAGGCTCCGTTTTCTGATTCTGTATATACTAATACTGACATAGTTTTGAATTTTGATGTGGATCACAAATTCTTGAAAACCCACTGTTTTTGATGTGTTTCCGCTTTCGCGAAAGCGTACTTCTTATAATTGTGTTGCTAGGTTCTGGATCAGATTACTTTTGCCTCATTGTGCAATAGATCTACCAACCTATCCAAATTGTCTGCCTCTACTAGAGTTACCGCACCTTTAGGAGCTGGCTTCTCAAAAGAAACCGTGCTAGTTTCACTACTCGCGTCGATCGATGCTTTAACATCTAATGGCTTTTTACGAGCCATCATGATCCCACGCATGTTAGGAATTCTTAAGTCGCTTTCTTCTACTAAACCTTTTTGCCCACCTATAACTAGTGGCAAGGAGGTAGTTACTGTTTCTTTACCACCATCAATCTCGCGAGTAGCGGTTACTGATGAACCCTCAATTTCTAAAGCAATACAAGTGTTTACAAAACTTGAACCGGTCATCGCTGCTACCATTCCTGGAACCATACCACCGTTGTAATCTATAGATTCACGACCTGCAATAACCAGATCATAACCTCCATTTTTCACAACATCTGCTAATTCTTTAGCAACTGCATAACCGTCTACTGCTGGAGTATCTACACGTATCGCTTGATCAGCTCCTATGGCTAATGCCTTTCTCAAGGTAGGCTCTACCTCAGCACCACCAACGGTGACTACATCTACACTCGCACCTTGCTTTTCTTTAAACCACATGGCTCTAGTCAATCCAAACTCATCGTTAGGGTTGATCACAAACTGAACACCGTTTGTATCAAACTGGGTGTCATTATCCGTGAAATTAATCTTGGAAGTTGTATCGGGCACATGGCTGATGCATACTAATATCTTCATGTTATCTATGCTTTTAAGTCAATTTTCAATCGTTTGCGAATTTAAAGAAAAACGAACAAAAGAACTATGCGTGCATAATAAAATTTTGTTAGTCTTTTCTTGAGCTTCGCGCGTTAAGACCTATTTTTGTTTCTTGTTCCCTTAAGGAAACTTTTTATGAAGACAATACAATTCCGTGAGGCCATTCAAGAGGCCATGAGTGAAGAAATGAGACGAGACGAGTCTGTTTATTTGATGGGTGAAGAAGTGGCAGAATATAATGGAGCTTACAAGGCTTCAAAAGGAATGCTGGATGAATTTGGCCCTAAACGGATAATAGACACTCCTATTTCTGAATTAGGATTTGCAGGTGTAGCGATAGGTTCAACCATGACAGGCAATCGCCCAATAGTGGAGTACATGACCTTCAACTTCTCACTAGTTGGAATTGATCAAATCATAAACAATGCTGCCAAAATACGCCAAATGAGCGGTGGTCAATTGAAGTGCCCTATTGTTTTCCGCGGCCCAACGGGAAGTGCGGGACAGCTGGCAGCAACACACTCCCAGGCTTTTGAAAACTGGTTTGCAAACACTCCAGGATTGAAAGTCATCGTACCTTCTAACCCATATGACGCAAAAGGCTTATTGAAAGCCGCCATACGCGACGATGATCCAGTAATTTTTATGGAATCAGAGCAGATGTACGGTGATAAAGGTGAGGTGCCTGAGGATGAATATGTATTACCTATAGGTGTTGCTGAATTAAAACGAGAAGGAACTGATGTAACTATTGTTTCCTTCGGTAAAATCATAAAAGAGGCTTACAAAGCAGCTGACGAATTAGAAAAAGAAGGCATCTCTTGCGAGATCATCGATTTGAGAACGGTTCGTCCTTATGATAAAGAAGCAATCTTAAAATCTGTAAAGAAAACCAACAGATTAGTCATCCTGGAAGAAGCATGGCCCTTTGGTAATGTATCTACTGAAATCTCTCACATGGTACAGGCGGAAGCTTTTGACTATCTAGATGCTCCTATATATAAGATCAACACGGCAGATACTCCTGCCCCTTATTCTCCGGTTTTATTTGCTGAATGGCTGCCTAATTCTGATGATGTTGTGGAAGGTGTGAAAAAGGTAATGTATAGAAAGTAATATCCTTTTATTATATAACTTTTCAAAGTCCCAACTTTTTCAAGTTGGGACTTTTTTGTGGGCACATTTCGCTTTCGCGAAAGCGAAATACCATAATGCCGTCAACTTTTTGCAACAATCCACTAGTTATTTTATGAATGTAAATTTCTGTCTTACTGATTATTACAAGGACTCCTAAAGGATCACAGTAAACATTTGGTATAAATAGATGTATTTATTGAAAACCAAGTGATAGGTATTTTCGTACGTAAAGTATGCCTTACTATGTGTAAGGCATTTTATAATCGAGTGGACTTGTAGGGAAGTCAGCTCGATTTTTTGTTTTAATAACATTAAATTCTGATTAGTCACTCTATCTTCGACCTCAGTTCCCCACCATTATGAACAAGCCAACATCCTATTGTATAACAACTAGTTGGACAATGCTATTGCTGCTCTTTTTCGGGAGTATGGCAGCTCAAACTAAAGTAGGTGGCGTGGTATACGATCAGGATGGAGCTACTGTGCCTTTTGCAAATGTGGTGTTCCCAGGCTCCTATGAAGGCACTATCACAAATGACGATGGCAGGTTCTATTTGCAATCTGACAAGACCTATACTCAAATAGAAATCTCTTTTGTTGGGTACAAAACCAAAACGATAGATCTTGAAAGCCGCGTCAAACTGGATTTCAATATTACTATTGAGGATGATGAGGCACAGCTGGATGCTGTGGTTGTTTATGCAGGTAAAACCTCTAAAAAAAACAACCCAGCAATAGATATCTTACGCAAGATTTGGGAAAATCGGCGTAAAAATGGTTTAAGTCAATTTGACCAGTATCAGTACGAGAAGTACGAAAAACTGGAGTTTGACCTCAACACCATCGACAGCGCCATGATTAATTCCAGTCTTTTTGAAGGAATGGAATTCATCTTTGATTATGCAGATACGAGCAGAACCAGTGGTAAAACCTACTTACCTATATTCATCAACGAGTCATTATCCACGGTTTATGGTGATAACAACCTAGATAAGGAAAAGGAAAACATCAAGGCCAATAAAAATTCTGGATTCTCAGATAATCAGACCTTGATTGCTCTGGTAAAAGATTTATACACCGACATAGATATTTACGACCGCTACCTCAAGTTCTTTGATAAGAGTTTTGTGAGTCCCATAGGTCGTGCCGGAATCGATAGTTATAATTATGTATTGCGCGATACGGCTGAGGTTGATGGAGTGCGCTCCTTCAACATCGTATATTATCCGCGCCGGAAAGGTGAACTCACCTTTAAAGGTGATTTCTGGGTAGCAGACTCAACCTTTGCCATCAAGGAAATTAATATGCAGGCAAATAAGAGTGCCAACGTCAACTGGGTCAAGGACATTTATATTGAGCAGGAGTATCAAGTGCTAGACGATAGCCTATTCTTGATTACTCGTGACTTTTTCCAGAGTGATTTCGCACTGCGTAAAAAAGAAGAAGCGCGTGGTGTTTACGGCAAGCGCACTACCCTATTTGCCGATTACCAATTTGATAAAGAAAAACCAGAAAACTTCTACCGCAGACGTGTCAACGATTATGACCCAGAAACCTACAATCGTTCAGAAGAGTATTGGGATGAGAATCGATTGGAGAAACTGGATGCAGAAGAAAAGCAGATCTACACCATGCTTGATACGCTCAAGCAGAATAAAAAATTTAAAAGACTCTATAATATAGGAACCATTCTGGCATCAGGTTATTACGAGGTAGACAACTTTGATATAGGACCCGTATTCTCCGTTTTTGGGTTCAACGATGTAGAAGGACTACGTATTCGCGGCGGTGGACGTACGTATTTTTCTGCAAACGACCTTTGGCGTTTAGAAGGTTATCTAGCCTACGGGTTTAGGGACGACCAGTTTAAATACGGCCTTTCAGGAAAATACCTGTTGGATAAACGCAGTCGTCTGACCATCCAAGCTGGGAATCGTCGGGATATTGAACAACTTGCAGCCAGCCTTACTAATAGCAATGATGTGCTAGGTCGTAGTCTAGCATCCAGTGCATTAATCACTACAGGAAACAACGGCCGTTTATCTTCCATTAATCTATCCACGGTTAATCTTAGTTTTGAACCATTGTATAACCTAGAATTTCGTCTAGGCGGCAGCTACCGAACTATAAAAACAGCCAACTCAGACTTCTTCAGTCTGGATTATCTAGACGATGACGGCACGATCAACGGTCAGGTCAATCAGAGTGAGTTAGGTTTGACCATGACGTATACGCCAGGTCGTAAAACCTCCAATTATGGTGTGGACAGGACCATCATCAACTCTTTCCAGTACCCTATTTTGTATGCCAACTATACCAGAGGTCTAGAAGGTGTTCTCAACAGCGATTTTAATTATGACAAGGTTCAGTTTTATTACGAACACCCATTGCAGATAGGTGGTTTTGGGAGACTTCGAGCTCGTGTAGAGGCTGGAAAAACCTTTGGCAAGGTACCGCTGGCACTACTCAATGTCGTCCCTGGTAACCAGACCTTATTCAATATTTCTGGGGCCTTCAACACCATGAACTTCTATGAATTTGTGACTGACGAGTATGTTACTTTACATCTCGATCATAATTTCAACGGCCGTATTTTTTCTCGCATTCCAGGATTGCAGCAGTTGGATTTACGCGAGCTCGTAGGCTTCAAGGCGGTTTATGGAACGATTAGCGACGAGAATATTGCCATTAACCGAAGTAATATTGACTACCTAGCGCCAGAAGATGTCTATTATGAATACAGCGTCGGTATAGGAAATATCTTCCGTATTTTGAGGATCGACGCTAGTTTTAGAGGTAACTATAATTCCCTGCCAGATGCTCGCAAATTTGCGATTACTGGCAGCTTTGGCTTTAGTTTCTAAACCTATTGCCTCAAATTTTATTGTTAATTCATTGATTTACTGATATTCTACAGATGTTTAGGTTTTCGCTTTCGCGAAAGCGAACTCAACATCAACCCCTAACGCTATATTTCCAACTTCTAGATTATCATGATGCATTATTTTGAGCGTTTTTATTGCGTTTCTGGCAATTGGGAACAGCCTATATTATCGTTAACAGAATTTTATTACATTAGCGATTATTAAAAATCAATCAATTAACACATGGAAGAATTAGTTATTTATCTGCCACTAGTACTGGCAGCTTTAGGATTTGTATTTATGTTGACCAAAAAATCTTGGGTCATGAAGCAAGATGCCGGTGACGGTAAAATGAAGGAGATTGCAGATCATATTTATGAAGGCGCTCTTGCCTTTTTGAAAGCTGAATATAAGCTACTCTCCATTTTTGTGATTGTAGTTGCCATATTACTGGGAGTTGTTTCTGTAATCGTTCCCACAACAAACTGGATGATATTGATCGCCTTTGTCTTTGGAGCCTTGTTCTCTGCCTATGCAGGAAACATCGGGATGAAGATTGCTACCCAGACTAATGTAAGAACCACCCAAGCTGCCAAAACCAGTTTGCCAAAAGCGTTGAAAGTTTCCTTTGGTGGTGGTACCGTGATGGGATTAGGTGTAGCTGTGCTGGCCGTTCTAGGGTTGACTTTATTCTTTATTCTCTTTTTCCAATTGTTCATGAATGGTGTATGGGCTCCAGCCGAATTTGCAGGAGTAATGAAAACCCCAGGCGAACTTATGACTATAGTCCTTGAGACTCTTGCCGGTTTCTCACTAGGTGCAGAAAGCATTGCTCTTTTTGCTCGTGTTGGTGGTGGAATCTACACTAAGGCTGCCGATGTAGGCGCTGACCTTGTTGGAAAAGTAGAAGCTGGGATCCCTGAAGATGATCCTCGCAATCCCGCGACAATCGCAGATAATGTGGGTGACAACGTTGGTGACGTGGCCGGTATGGGCGCCGATTTATTTGGCTCTTACGTCGCGACCGTTCTCGCAGCGATGGTGCTGGGGAATTACGTGATACGCGATATGGGCGGTGATATTGTCGCTCAAGGTTTCGGTGGGATAGGTCCTATTTTATTGCCTATGTCTATCGCGGGAGTTGGTATCATTATTTCAGTAATTGGAACCTTATTGGTCAAGATCTCCAGCAACGATGCTAAGGAAGCTCAAGTTATGGGAGCTCTTAATATTGGAAACTGGACATCAATCATTCTTGTGGCTCTATCCTGTTTTGGACTTTGTTATTGGTTGCTACCAGAAACCATGACCATGAATTTTTATGGTGAAGGCGCAATGACTATTTCATGGCTCAATGTATTCTATGCGACATTAGTAGGTCTAGTGGTTGGAGCCGTTATCTCATCTGTAACCGAATATTATACAGGATTGGGGAAAAAGCCTATTCTTAAAATAGTACAACAATCTTCTACGGGAGCTGGAACCAATATTATTGCTGGTCTTGCGACTGGAATGATTTCTACGTTCCCATCCGTCATTTTATTTGCTGGTGCGATTTGGGCATCGTATGCCTTTGCAGGATTCTATGGTGTGGCACTTGCGGCCAGTGCGATGATGGCAACAACTGCCATGCAGCTGGCTATTGACGCCTTCGGACCGATCTCTGACAATGCTGGTGGTATTGCAGAGATGAGCGAGCAAGAACCTATCGTACGCGAGCGAACTGACATTCTGGATTCTGTAGGGAATACCACTGCGGCAACTGGTAAAGGTTTTGCGATTGCGTCTGCAGCATTGACCTCGCTAGCTCTTTTTGCAGCCTACGTGACTTTTACAGGAATTGACGGTATCAATATTTTTAAAGCGCCAGTACTGGCCATGTTGTTCATTGGCGGTATGGTTCCCGTTGTATTTAGCGCACTTGCGATGAATGCCGTTGGTAAGGCCGCGATGGAGATGGTAGAAGAAGTGAGAAGACAATTCCGTGAGATTCCAGGAATTATGGAAGGAACCGGAAAACCACAATATGATAAGTGTGTGGATATTTCTACCAAGGCCTCTTTAAAAGAAATGATGTTGCCAGGTGTGTTGACCATTGGATTCCCATTAGTGATTGCTTTTGTACCGATGATTTTTGGGATGAATGCACTCGCCATTGCAGAAATGCTTGGTGGTTATATGGCTGGAGTTACTGTTAGTGGTGTGCTATGGGCAATATTCCAGAACAATGCCGGTGGCGCCTGGGACAATGCCAAAAAATCTTTTGAGGCTGGCGTTATGATCAACGGCGAGATGACCTACAAAGGTTCTGATGCCCATAAAGCGGCAGTTACCGGTGATACTGTAGGTGATCCTTTCAAGGACACTTCTGGACCATCGATGAACATTTTGATCAAATTGACCTGTTTGATTGGACTCGTGATTGCTCCTATTTTGGGAAGCCACAGCGAGGAAACTCCAGAGACTGCAGTTCCAGTAACGATGGAAATCGAATCTCCACAGGAACTTGAAACAGCACAAAACGAAGATCTTTTAGTGTCCTGTGATGCAGGCTTGTATTATTTCAAACCTATCAATGAAGTAGAGCAAAACACTCGCCCGCTCGCTGCTCGCTAATTAGAAAATTGAATTGATAATTGAAAAGCCGTTCTCGATGGAGAACGGCTTTTCTGCATATAAGAAAGAGGTATTAAAAAATCTATTTATATTTTTAATTGGAATTTAATTATATTGAATGGGAGACAGATTTAACTCTCCTAAAAAACTTTTAAGTAAAAATAGTATTGGAATATTCTGACTTATACACCTTAGGTATCGCGCTGGGATTAGGTTTCTTGGTCGGCTTCCAGCGACAGCGAGATGAGAAAAAAATGGCTGGTGTACGCACATACAGCCTTATAACGATATTGGGAACGGTACTGGCACTCATTGAAAGAGAGTCTGGTAATGTGTGGGTGCTACCCGTGGTTGGTATTGGGCTTACCGCCCTCATGGTTTCAAGCACTTTTATAAAATCAAAATCGGGAGATCGCGATCCGGGTCTAAGTACTGAGGTTGCTGCACTACTCATGTATGCTATAGGAGCTTATCTGGTTGTGGGCAATCAATGGATAGGTGTCATCGTAGGTGGTGGTGTTGCATTTTTGCTGTACTTAAAAAGTAGGTTACATTCTTGGATCATTGACCTAGAAGATAAAGATGTGCGTGCCATCATGACATTTTCTGCAATTTCGCTCATTATACTTCCCGTTCTACCAGACCAGACGTATGGTCCATACGATGTCCTTAACCCCCATGACATCTGGCTGATTGTCGTATTGATTGTAGGCATCAGTGTTGTGGGTTATTTTCTTTATAAGGTCATAGGTAAGAATGCAGGTGTCATTTCCAATGGGATCCTAGGTGGACTTATAAGCAGCACAGCAACCACAGTTAGCTACTCTCGCATGGCTAAGCAATCAAACAAAGTCGGGTCACTAGCAGCATTTGTCATACTCACAGCATCTGCGGTTTCCTTTGGGCGTATTATAGTTGAGATTGGTATTGTGGCGCCAGAGCAGCTGGGATCCATCGTATTGCCTATTGCAGTCGTTGCAATGGTCATGGTCATCCTATCAGTTGTAGTATTTATTTTGATAAAGAGAAATAAATCAGATGAAGAAATTCCCGAGCCCAAAAATCCAGCGCAGTTCAAAAGCGCACTTACTTTTGGTCTACTTTACGGCCTCATTCTTCTAGCAGTTGCTTTTGCAAAGACTGAATTAGGTAACGACGCCTTATACGTCGTCTCGGTAGTGAGTGGCTTGACAGATGTTGATGCCATCACGCTATCACTGTCCCAGCTTATGAAAAAAGGGTCGTTAGAAACATCACTGGGCTGGCAACTAATTATTTTGGCTGGTTTATCCAATATGCTTTTTAAGGGAATTATGGCAGTTACCATAGGTGGTAAAACCCTTGCTAGATGGATTGTCATTACCTTTGGAATAACCATAGTTGCTGGACTATTGATTATTTGGCTTTGGCCGCAATCTTGGCAACTAAGTGGTTAAGCAAAACCCACCTACACATGTTCAACCGCGACCCTTGGATCCTAGACGTTTTCAGAACCTATAGCGGCGAGAACCGTCTTTATGTGCGCGGTAGAGCGTTAGAGGATCAGCCCTTAAAATTGTACGAGCAACAATCTTTTTACCATACCATCAGGAACGCCTGGCGCGCTTTTAAAACAGATGAGATACGAGAAATCCCTGTACGTTTGACCTTGTCAAATGGCAATCACTTCGAGACAATAACAGACCGTGAGGGTTACTTTCTTTTTGACATAACTACAGAGACTAACTTGCAGGATCTTGCAGACGAGGAAGGTTATGTGCCTATCACTATTTCTTTTGATGAGGAAAATTCCGCTTTCGCGAAAGCGAAATCCCAACAAAGAATTTCCTTAAATAAGTTCACTGGTGAGACTCTAGTACCTCCTAGCACGGCTGCCTATGGAGTCGTCAGCGATATTGACGACACCATCATGAAGACGGGAGTCACTAGTTTCTTAAAATTGCGAGTAGCCTTCAACACCTTCTTCAAGAATTTTGACAAACGTACGCCGTTCAAAGACGCTGCGAATTTCTACCAATTACTGCATCGTGGAGCCTCTGGCAAGGATCAAAACCCAATGTTCTACTTGAGCAACAGCCCCTGGAACCTCTACCATTATCTTGAAAAATTTGTAGATTTTCACGGTTTCCCACGTGGACCGATACTTTTGAGAGATTTCCCGACACCCTGGAATCGCACCCCAAAGAAAGAAAGACCACATAAGGAACATGAGTTGATCAATATTCTTAAACATTATCCAGACCAACAGTTCATCCTGATAGGTGACGCAGGTGAGCATGATACCACATACTATACTAACGGGGCTACTGAATATCCTGAGCGCATAAAAGCCATCTACATTAGGGCTGTCAATCACACCAAAAAAATGGCCGCCATCAAAGAAATGGCAGATGCTTTTGAAGTTTGTCCTGTATTATTGGTTAAGGAATCCAGCGAGGCGATCAAGCATGCGCGGGAAATGGGATGGATTGTTTAGAAGAATAGGCTGGGATATATGTGGTGTTATGTCAAACAGAAGTGGTTTAGCGCTCTTTAAGACATTCTATAGAAACCATTTTTTTATAAGTTTGACTATTAGATTTAACCAGTCACTAAAAAATTCTAAATGCTAACTCACGAAAATAAAAGGTGGGATTTTAACCTGTCCCCAATAATTATATTGGTAGGGATTTACTGTCTCTTGGCTCAATATATAATTTTGAAAGGACGGTTTGAAACCTTCCGGTTTTCTCAAAATAGCTACATTCATGAATACGGCACCTTAATATCTAAGGGACTAACCTACCTGGCTATTGCTTTATCATTCATCGTACCTTTAATAATTTGGTCAAACATAAAGTATAGCCTTACGAAAAAAGTACTGTTGACTGCTGTTGGATTTTTACCGGCACTTTATTTTATTATGCTTTATATGTTGTCAAGCTAATATGAAATAGAACTAATCTTATGTCAAACAAAAGAATTGAGTTTCCCTACTAAAATAAAAGAAACATTAGCTGGGGACACTATTTAAGACTGTACTTTATATTTCTAACTCTAAGCAAACAAACCAGTCATCTCCGCATCAATCTTATTGATGATTTCTCCCATATCCTCAGGATTATTTACAAAGTCGATGTTGTCCACATCAATAATAAGAAGATTTCCTTTATCGTACCCGTGAATCCATGCTTCATAGCGCTCGTTCAATCGGCTCAAATAATCGATAGAAATCGTGTTCTCGTAATCCCTACCTCGTTTGTGAATTTGATTCACAAGATTAGGAATAGAACTGCGTAAATAGATCAACAAATCTGGAGCCCCCACCAGTTTTTCCATCAAATCAAAAAGGCTGCTGTAATTATCAAAGTCACGTTGAGATAAGAGTCCCATAGCGTGTAAGTTGGGAGCAAAAATGCTCGCATCCTCATAAATCGTGCGGTCTTGAATAATCTTTTTACCGCTCTCCCGTATTTCCAATACTTGTCTGAACCTGCTATTCAAGAAATAAACCTGCAAATTGAAGGACCAGCGTTCCATATCTGTATAGAAATCTTCCAGGTACGGGTTTTCTAAAACATCCTCATATTGAGGAGTCCATTTATAATGTTTGGCAAGCATTTGAGTTAATGTAGTTTTTCCTGCTCCTATGTTTCCTGCAACGGCAATATGCATGTTAGTTCTTGTTCTGGTTAGCTGTAAATACGCTTACGCGATTGAGGGCGTAAATATAGAGTTTTCCATTCTTTAGGTAAAAAGATTCTGTCGTCACTTGCTCAGGTACATCCCAGGAATTTGAGATGGACTCCAATTGATATTCACTGGTAAAAGCATATGATTTTAGTTGATCATCTTGCCAGACTACTAATTGTTCAAAGTCATAATCTGCTAACTGGATTCCTGCCCTATCTAATTTTGAAGTCCTACTCGCATAAGAGTTGAATACTAGGACGCTTTCATCAGTGATTAAAAAACAATAATTATAGTCTGAAGTGAAATGAGATACTTTATCCTTTATGATAGGCGAACTCACGATAAGTTTGTTCTGCACATAATCCACCAACTCTAATCGTTGCTGATCTTGATTATATAACCACAAGCGACGTTCTCCTGCAAGTGAGGAATGCTCAAAATAGCGATAAGGTTGTAATTCACTTAAGGAAATCCTTAAACTTTCATTCAAACGATTATCTAATAAGACGACAGTTTGTGTGTCCTTATAAAATAACAAAATACGCAACGGGTTAATTAGATCTACACTGGTCAAGTCACCCAATTGAACATCATAAAACTGTTGTGCTCCAGTGTTTGAGTTGACATGCATTGGACGTTTATAGATCACATTCTTTTTACCGTAATAGAGATTGTTAAAATCATCCACACCGTAGAATTGGTCAACACCTAGCGGTAACTCAATGTAAGTTGGAATTTGTGGTGATTGCGCTTTCGCGAAAGCGAAAAAAAAACAACATAAAAACAAGGTAAGAAACAACTTCATTATATAGCTATATTTGCAACGGCCACCGCAACGCATTAAAAATACGACTTCTATGAAGTCTGAGCGCACCCGGCATTGTAAATAAACTGTGTAAAATTATTTACTACTGCTTGTCAATCAAATTTTTAATAGTACATTTGCAGCCCGATTTTAGTTAGTAAAGTCGTACAAGAAATTAAAACTATTTCACAGTGAATACTTTAAGTTACAAAACCGTATCAGCGAATAGCGCTACAGTAAACAAAGAATGGGTACTGATAGATGCTGCTGGACAGCCATTAGGCCGTATGGCTTCTATAGCTGCAAAGTTCTTGAGAGGTAAATACAAGACAAACTACACTCCACACGTGGACTGTGGTGACAATGTCATCATCATTAATGCTGCAGGAGTTGAATTGAGCGGTAACAAATGGGACGATAAAAGTTACATACGCCACACGGGTTATCCAGGTGGACAACGTAGTCTTACCGCAAGAGAATTGTACTCTAAAGATCCAGCGCGCGTTGTAGAAAACGCTGTAAAAGGAATGCTTCCTAAAAATAAATTAGGAGCTGCTATTTACCGCAATCTTAAAGTATATGCAGGTACTGAGCATGAGCAAGGAGCTCAACAACCTAAAACTATTAATCTTAACGAGGTAAAGTAACCTATGGAGACATTACACAAAATAGGTAGAAGAAAGACTGCCGTAGCCCGTATCTACATGACTGAAGGTAAAGGCGATATTACAATCAACAACAAACCTTTAGACCAGTACTTTACAACAGGTACTTTGCAGTATAAAGTGAAGCAAGCTTTTATGCTTACTGAAAATGTAGATGCATTTGATGTAAGAGTAAATGTATTTGGTGGTGGTATCACTGGACAGGCGGAAGCTATACGCCTTGCGATCTCTAGAGCGTTAGTTGCTCTTGATGAGGAAAACAGAGCAGCACTTAAACCAGAAGGTCTTATGACTCGTGACCCTAGAATGGTGGAGCGTAAGAAATTTGGTCAAAAGAAAGCGAGAAAGAAATTCCAATTCTCCAAGCGTTAATACAACATACACTTTCCCGTTTGAGATTCTCAAGCGGGATTTGTTCTTTATTTATTATTTTAATTTGCTGTCAACTCGATTGCCGTCGAGTGCTAGTTTAGCATCTAAATGGGTGAGGCAACTTCCATCGTGGAACGACCACTTATCCATTGCTATCTGACAGAACGTAAACTATTTAACAATGGCAAATACAATCGAAGTCAAGGACTTACTTGACGCAGGTGTACACTTCGGACACCTTACCCGTAAATGGGACCCAAACATGGCGCCGTACATCTACATGGAGCGTAACGGCATCCACATTATCAACCTTTACAAGACTACTGCAAAGCTAGACGAGGCTAAAGATGCATTGCGCAAGATCGCAGCATCTGGACGTAAGATTCTTTTTGTTGCTACTAAAAAGCAAGCAAAAGACATCGTTGCTGACCTAGCTGGTGACGCTGGTATGCCTTACATAACTGAAAGATGGCCAGGTGGAATGTTGACCAACTTCGTAACTATCCGTAAGGCAGTTAAGAAGATGGCTACAGTTGACCGTATGAAAAAAGATGGTCGCTACGAAACTCTTTCTAAGAAAGAACGTTTACAAGTAGACCGTATGCGTGCAAAATTAGAGAAGAATTTAGGTTCTATTTCTGAAATGACTCGTATGCCTGCAGCCCTATTTATCGTTGATACGGTACGTGAGCACATCGCTGTTGCTGAAGCATTGAAATTGGGTATTCCAATTTTTGCAATGGTAGATACCAACGCTAATCCACGTGATATCGATTATGTGATCCCATCTAATGATGATGCATCTAAGTCTATCGAGATCATCGTTAAAGCAGCAACTAATGCTGTGAAAGAAGGTTTAGAAGAGCGCAAGACTGAGGCTGGCGATGACCAACCAAAGGAAAAGAAAGAGAAGAAAGCTAAAAAAGCCAAGAAGGCTGTAGCTTCATCTGAAGAGGAAGAATAACAATAACTCTGATAAAACAGAATTAAAACGTACAAAATGGCAAAAATAACCGCCGCTGAAGTAGGTAAACTTAGAAATACGACCGGTGCTGGTATGATGGACTGTAAGAAGGCCCTTGTAGAAGCAGATGGTGATTTTGATAAAGCAATCGACATCCTAAGAAAAAAAGGACAGAAAGTTGCCGCTAAGAGAGCAGACCGCGACTCATCTGAAGGTGTAGTTGTAGCAAAAATCAATGATGAAAATACCAGAGGTATTCTATTATCATTGAATTGTGAGACTGACTTTGTTGCAAAAAATGATTCTTATGTAGAACTAGCTAATAAAGTTGCTGAAGTAGCTTTTAACTACAATACAAAAGAAGAAGTTCTAGAAGCTGACCTTGACGGGATGACCGTAGGCGAAAAGCTAATCGAACAAACTGGTGTTATAGGTGAAAAATTGGAAATCGGTGGCTTTGAAGTATTTGAAGCTCCTTTCGTAGGTGCCTATGTACACGGTGGAAAAATCGGTGCTTTAACCGGGTTGAGTTCTGAAAGCGACAATAAAGAAGAAGTAGCAAAATCGGTAAGCATGCAAGTAGCTTCTATGGGAGCCACTACTTTGTCTTATAAAGATTTTGATCCTGAATTCGTAAAGTCTGAAACTGAAGCTCGAATTGCAGCTATCGAGAAAGACAATATTGAAAGAGGACGTTTAGGCAAGCCGCTTAAGAACATTCCTTTATTCATCTCTAGATCACAAGTTACTGATGCCGCTCTTGCAGAAGCTAAAGCAAACTATGAAGCAGAACTAAAAGCAGAAGGGAAACCAGAAGCTATCTGGGATAAAATCATTCCAGGTAAATTAGAGCGTTTCATTTCTGACAACGTTTCTCTTGATAAAGAACAAGCATTGCTTGACCAAGACTTTATTATGGACGACAAGAAAACAGTAGCACAATATGTAGATTCTAAAGGTGCTGATGTGGTAGGATTCAAAAGAGTTTCTATCGCTTAAGTACAACCGGATACAAATTACAAAGCCCTTTTCCTTTCCTTGGAAAAGGGCTTTTTTTATGCGGCGTTTAAAAATGAAACAGCAAATCCCTTATCCACCTTTGATCAATAATTAACAAGCCTATAAATTCCTTAAATTATCTTGCAGTATGATTTACCGTTTACTACTTGTTTTATTATTGGTTGCCAGTTGTGATTCCAACGGTAATTCCAATGGTGATAAAGAGCCTGAACCGGTTTTTGAGATCAAAAGTATTGCGCCTTTAGACAGTAGCCTAACGGAATCATCAGGTGTCATTACCATCGATGAAAAGCTTTATACACATAGTGATATGGCAGGTCTAGCAGATTTGTTAGAGCTCAACACAGACGGAAGCATTGCAAATACTATAACATACTCAAACATTCGTGTCAAAGACTGGGAAGATACCGCTGTAGACGATAAATTCATTTATATAGCAGATATAGGAAATAATCTAGGAAATAGAACTGACCTACGCATTTTCAAGGTAGCTCTATCTAATTTGATAAACACTAATGCCACTGCAGAAACCATTTCTTTCTCCTTTAGCAATCAAACTGATTTCGGGAACAGTCAATACAATCAAACCAGTTATGATGCAGAGGCAATGGTGGTTATTAATGGCCAGATTTATATTTTCACAAAAGACTGGTTGCAATTAAACACTCAGGTCTACCAGTTTGAAAACGTAGAAGGTACATATCCTGTAGCACCTATAAATAGCTTGAATATAGGTGGATTAGTCACTGGCGCCACCACTAATCCTAATGGAGAAATTATCCTTTGTGGATATAGCCCAACGCTGGCTCCATTTGTAGCACGCTTAGTTTTAAAAGATGGAGTTCCAACGGTAGATCGCAAGGTGGATATAAGTGGTATGCTAGGTAGCGGCTCACAAATAGAAGGTATTGCATATTTCAAAACAGTTGATGGCGTACCTGTTTATTACTTGACCAGCGAGAAATTTACCAGAACCATTGCAGGCCAGCAAATAGAGTTTCCCGCAGCCTTATATGAATTGCGATGGAATGATTAAAAGTTCGCTTTCGCGAAAGCGAACTTCACCAAAATATTCAATGTCATGAATACAAAATATCTGCCCGGCAGAAATATCATTTTAACCTTCCTTACTGTCATTATACTTACAGGCTGTGCGACAAAAAGCACGTCTAAATCACAAAATTCAAGCCTACTGCAATCATTTGAAATAATAAGTGATTTAGATCTAAAAATAACGGAGACTTCTGGTCTTGAGCGACACAACAATCAACTACTGACGCATAACGATAGCGACGACACACCCACAGTTTATTTTTTGAATACCACTGGCATAATTGAAGGTAGCACCACATTTACCAATATGAAAAATGTGGACTGGGAAGATATGGCTATTGGAAACAGTTCTCTTTTTATCGCAGACATAGGAAATAATTACGGTAACAGAACCGACTTGAAGATCTACAAAATTCCAGTTTCAAAAGTTACCAATCCTAAGGTTGAACCAGACCTGATTCAATTATCATACACTGCTCAAACAGAATTTAAAAGGAAAAACCAAAACCACTCCTATGATGGAGAAGCCATAGTATATCTCAATGGAGAGTTACTTTTATTTTCTAAAGACTGGGTCAATTTTACTACAGACGTTTACCGTATTAACGAGAAACTGAAAAACCAAAAACTAGAACGATTCCAACAATTCGATGTTCAAGGATTAATAACAGGCGCTGCCTTTAATAATAAAGATCGCATCGTATTGTGTGGCTACAATAGTAGCTTAGAGCCTTTTATAGCAGTAATATCTGTGACTGAAGGGAAATTGAAATTAACCGATCGCATTGCATTACCTATTGTAAACGGAGCTCAAGTGGAGGCTATTACTTACTTTGGAAACCGTGGGGATCAAGAAGTGTATTATCTCACCAGCGAGGCAGTGAACATAAAATTAGGGGAAGATGAAGCCACGAGCAAGGGGCAGCTTTACAAGTTGACATTGAAAAAATGACTTAGATTCCTAACAAATGATTCTCTTCTATTAATTTATATTTGCAGGACACACGACATTACTATGAAATACAACCGCATACTTCTTAAACTTTCTGGAGAAGCCCTTATGGGTGACCGACAATACGGGATTGATCCTGAAAGACTGGCAGACTATGCTAAGGAGATCAAACAAGTAGTGGATCAGGGAGTCCAGGTAGCAATAGTTATAGGTGGTGGTAATATTTTCAGAGGTGTTGCGGGAGCTAGCAACGGGATGGATCGCGTTCAAGGTGACCATATGGGAATGTTAGCAACGGTCATCAACGGTCTTGCCCTACAAAGTGCTTGTGAAGATGCTGGAATCCCTACCAGACTTCAAACAGCCATCCAAATCAATGAAGTAGCAGAGCCTTTTATACGTAGAAAAGCAATGCGTCATTTGGAAAAAGGTCGTGTAGTTATATTTGGAGGAGGAACTGGGAATCCTTATTTCACTACAGACAGTGCTGCAGTTTTAAGAGCCATTGAAATTGAAGCAGATGTTATATTAAAAGGAACTCGTGTGGATGGTATCTACACCGCAGACCCTGAAAAAGACAGTAGTGCGACTAAGTTTGACTTCATATCTTTTGAAGATGTCTTGCGCAAAGGTCTAAAGGTCATGGACACCACGGCCTTTACATTGAGTCAAGAAAACGAATTACCTATTATCGTGTTTGACATGAACACTCCAGGAAACTTATTGAAATTAATAGGTGGAGAGGCAATAGGGACTAAGGTACAAATATAAAATTGGCAAGCAAATTGCCATTTCATACTAAAAGAAAGACCACATCATGAATGAAGAAGTAGATTTTGTTCTAGACAGTGCCCAAGAAGACATGGGCAATGCGATCAAACATTTAGAAAAATCCTTATTGAACATCCGCGCTGGGAAAGCAAGTCCATCCATGCTGGGTGGCGTTATGGTAGATTACTACGGTAGTCAAACACCATTAACGCGAGTAGCAAATGTCAACACACCAGACGCACGTACGATTACTGTACAGCCTTGGGAAAAAGGATTGATTCCTGAAATTGAAAAAGGAATTATGATTGCTAATCTAGGCTTGAACCCTATGAATAATGGGGAGAGTGTGATCATTAACGTTCCTGTGTTGACTGAAGAACGTCGTTTACAATTGGCAAAACAAGCCAAATCTGAAGGAGAAGATGCTAAAATCGGAATTCGAAATGATCGTAAAAATGCGATGAACGAATTGAAGAAGCTGGATATATCTGAAGACTTACTTAAAAATGCAGAGGCTGATGTACAAGCACTCACAGACAAATTTATTGAGAAAGTAGATGGGATGCTTGCAGTAAAAGAAAAGGAAATTATGACCGTTTGATCTTCAACGCATAAGAATCATTTAAAAGCCAGCTTTCTGCTGGCTTTTTTGATGGAAAACCTCACAATATATTCATAGCAAGCGGCTTGTATCAAATCGCTTTCTTTAATTTTACAAACACCTTTAATTGAACCTTCTTTCATGAAGTACTTTCTGATCCTGATTGCTTTTTTCTCTACACTTACCATAGCAGCTCAAGAAAGCACTCCATCTCCAACAGACCTATTGTTGATGAAAGAAGTAATTGAAAGATCCACCGGCAACGACCTCGAGCAAGCTCTAAGCGAATTTCAATATAAGAGCTATGAAAACTTAAAAATTACCGGAGATCCGGAAGCAATTACAGGTCCGGGTTATAAAAAAACAGAACTGCGCAAAACCATTAAGCAAACCCAATTTTTCTTTGCTGAAAAAACTTCCACTTATCTATATACCGACGAGTACGGCCTAAAAGAGCAAATCACTGGAGCTGACATGCCAGGTTTCAACGAGCCCGTCTACCCTATTTATAACATCAATTTTCAATCAGTAAGTGCCTATCGCAAACCCTACATCATTTTTGATAGGGAGTTTATAAATCCTGTTAGCGAGAAGGGATTGCGCAACTACTTTTACGCAAGTAAACAGGATACTGTTATTGACGGTCGCTCTGTTTATAGACTAGACTTTCAACCTCTCAAGGAAGGTCACCCATCTGCCCTACAAGGTAGTTTATATATAGATCAGGAAACTAAGGCTATTGCGCGTGCAGTCTACTTGAATACAGGTGATTTGAACGTTCAAGCAGTACATAATTTTATCTATAGAGAGGATTTGGGGCTCTGGTTCAATACAGAGCGATTTTTATCCATCAAAAAGGAGAAAGACAAAAAAGAATTGGAACTTTTCGGCGCCAGGTTGCAAGTAGGAACTGAAAATGATAACAAGAGAAAAGAAAATCAAGAAGATCTTTACGTATTTCTCAAGGCGATTAACTTTGACTTGAACAATAAGCTGGAACAGTCCTTCGGCCGTAGGGGGTTATTTAAAGAGGTGACTGAAGAAGCCATCAATAAACCGGTAAACTATTGGGATTCCTATCGCGATCTAGCTAACAATACAGATGATGAATTTGCGTCCTATAAAGAGATTGACAGTATTGTAGTTGCCACAAACGTCACAAAAAAATTAGAAACCCTAGACAAATTTAAAGTAGGATATTATCCTGTTGGTTTCTTCGACATTGATCTCAAGTACTTAATCAAATACAATAACTATGAGGCCTTTCGCCTAGGAATAGGCGGTACAACTAACGGAAAACTATTTGAGGACTGGCGATTTGGCGGGTACGTGGCCTATGGAACTAAAGACGATGCCTTTAAATACAATGTCAATGCGGGATATCGATTGAGTAAGGAAAACAATACTTGGTTAAGCATCTACAGAACAGACGACATCAATGAGTTTGCTGCAGAAACCTTTTTAACTGATGCTCGCGTTTATTCTCTATTTGAACCTCGTTTGGTAAACATCCCAACATTTTACCTGTATCGAGAATATGGATTGTCATTACAGCAGCGGTTGTTTCCTAGTGTATTGAGTGAAGTTTCGCTTTCGCGAAAGCAAATAGATCAAACCACCAGGTACACCTATCAACCGTCGGACACCCCTTTTAATAGTTACACCTTAACGGAGTTAAAAGTAGGAGCACGCTGGAGTCCCTACAGCGATTTCATGAGAACACCAGCTGGCTATGAAGAAACTGTCAAAGGGTATCCAGTCTTAAGTGGTCAATTCACTAAAGGTTTTAATGATGTTTTAGAAAGTGATTTTAATTACATTAAAGTGTCTGCCAAAGCTGCCTATACGATTGCACAGGCAAATAAGTCTACTACTGAACTTTCTATTGAAGGTCATTATGCCAGCGGCGAGGTCCCTTTAACTCATTTATTTCATGCCTATCCAAACGCCCCAAACAAAGACGGTATCTTTCAACGGTTTTCAGTAGCAGGAAGACGCAGCTTTGAGACTATGTATTTCAATGAATTCTTTTCTGATAAAATTGCCGTAGGCCAGATCAAGCATGAGTTTGCTCCTTTCAAAATCGCCTCATTCCTGCAGCCAGAACTGGTTTTAATATCAAGGTATGCGATTGGAGATTTAACTGACAAGCAACAGCATATCAACGTGGACTTTCAAACTTTGGAACATGGATATCTAGAAAGTGGTTTTGAGCTCAATCAACTTTTCTATGGGTTTGGATTAAGCGCTGCCTATCGCTATGGAGCATACCACTTGCCCAATTTAGAGGATAACATCTCCATAAAATTTACTTTTTACCTAGAGTTGTAAGGCTTTATACCCGGTGAAGTCTTACGGAGCTAATTATAGTCTCATTTCTTTAAGTCTTACCTTTGCATACTGCTATCACGCCTATGCTTAAGTTATTCAGCTTTAATTTTTGGGATAAAGTCGCAAGGCTTATTCTGCGCAACCGCATCACTATTCTCATTGCCGTACTACTGGTAACCATAGGACTGTCTACCCAATGGAAAAACCTGCAATTCACCCATACTGAGGCTAATTTACTGCCAGACGATCACCCAGTAAACCTAGAATACAATCAATTCTTACAGCAATTTGGAGAGGAAGGAAACCTGATCATTTTAGGAATTGAGGATGTCCAATTGGATACCTATGAAAAGCTAAATGCCTGGAATGAACTCTCTGATAGCATCGCTACCTTTCCTGAGGTAGACCTAGTTTTATCTACCGCAAATTTACCAGAGCTTGTCAAATCTGAGGATGGGACAAAGTTTGAAATCGAACAGCTCGTCAAAGGAAGGCTTAGTTCTAACCGCCAGTTGGACTCACTTAAGCAAAAGCTTTACAGTAATCTGCCTTTTTATAAGAATCTCATTTTTTCTGAAAAAGACAGTGTCCTGCGAACCGCAGTTTACTTGAAGAAAGACATTGTCAACACGGTAGCTCGTAAAGAATTTGTTTTAGAAGATTTGAATCCGTTGATAGAGCGCTACGCCCAGCAGGCAGATCTTGACATCAAGATTTCAGGAATGCCGTACATACGTACCCTGAATGCTCAGAATATTGTAGACGAAATTGGCGTTTTTCTGCTTGCAGCACTCTTAATCACTTCTGGAATCTTCTTTTTCTTTTTTAGGTCATGGCGAGCCACCTTCATTTCGATCGTGACAGTTGTCATAGGTGTGATGTGGGCTTTTGGTATACTAGGTCTATTGCAATTTGAAATTACCGTACTTACAGCACTAATTCCGCCCTTGATTATTGTCATAGGAATCCCCAACTGTATTTTCCTGATTAATAAATACCAGCAAGAAATAAAGAAACATGGGAACCAGGCAAAGTCATTACAACGTGTCATTACTAAAGTAGGTAATGCCACATTGATGACAAATCTCACCACTGCCAGTGGTTTTGCCACGTTTATTTTTACGGAAAGTACCCTCTTAAAAGAATTCGGAATCGTTGCGTCGATTTGTATTGTTTGTATTTTCCTCATCAGTTTGATGGTTATTCCAATCATCTACAGCTACTTAGCCATCCCTAAGAAACGTCACCTAGAACATTTAAGAAAGAGATGGATTGGCGCTTTTGTCGACTGGATGGAAGCGATGGTGCGGAACCACAGGATCTCTATATACATCAGCAGTGTCATCGTTTTGATCATAAGTATGATCGGTATTTATCAAATACGCGTTTCTGGAAGTTTGATTGAAGACATGCCTAAGGGACAGCAATTCTATAAAGACATCAAGTTCTTTGAAGATAGCTTTGATGGTATTATGCCTGTAGAGATTGTAATTGATACCAAGAAAAAAGAAGGTGTCACAAGTTCTAAAAACCTAAAAAAACTAGACAAACTAGAAGAACACATCCTAGAAACCCCAGAGCTTTCTCGACCCTTGTCTGTTGTCAGTCTTGTCAAATATTCTAAACAAGCTTTTTACGGTGGTGATCCAGAATTTTATGACCTGCCTACCAGCAACGAGCGCATGTTCATGGCGCCGCTTATGGAAGGAAGCGGCTCTGATATAGGCCTCATGTCCAGCTATGTTGACAGTACCGGTCGTTACGCACGTGTGACTACCTTTATGAAAGACATGGGTACCGACCGCATGGAACGGGTCGAAGAAAATTTAATTGCAGAAATCAATACCATATTCCCGGCAGAGAAATATGATACGCTTGTGACAGGAAAAGCTTTGGTATTTCAAAAAGGAACCAACTATTTGATCAATAACTTGATCATCTCTTTATCTCTTGCCATAATTTTGATAGCGCTATTTATGGCCTGGATGTTCAAATCCTTCAAAATGATACTGGTATCTCTAGTGCCCAATTTATTACCACTCTTAATAACAGCGGGACTTATGGGTTACATAGGCGTTCCTATCAAACCCTCGACCATTTTAGTGTTTTCCATTGCTTTTGGAATTTCCGTGGATGACACCATCCATTTTTTAGCAAAATACCGACAGGAACTTATCGCTAATGACTGGAAAATCAAGCGATCTGTTTACGGTGCCCTTAGAGAAACTGGCGTTAGTATGTTCTACACCTCGATCGTGCTTTTCTTTGGTTTCAGTACATTCACTATTTCTAGTTTTGGAGGTACCGTAGCGCTGGGTGCCCTGGTAAGTGCCACATTGCTTTTTGCGATGCTTGCTAATCTATTACTACTTCCTAGCATGTTACTTTCATTGGAGCGCCAGATCGCAAACAAGGAAACCATAAAACAACCCGCTATTCCGATAATTGCAAAAGATCTGTACGAGGAAGAATAATGAGGGAGAGCTCGCTTTCGCGAAAGCGAAATTCCCACCCTTACCCTGCACCCTAACGTCTATCTTTTACTGCATTTAAAGGTGACAACATTGAATTTAGACTTCATAAAATTTATATTTGTCGGCTACAGAATGAAAGACAAATGAAAAGAATAGCAGCACTGCTCCAATCGGACCCATCATTACACGAAATTACCGTTAGAGGTTGGGTGCGCAGTTTTAGAAATGACCGCTTTATTGCCTTGAATGATGGTTCCTGTCTAGGGAATCTGCAATGTGTGATTGAGCCTGAAAATTTTGAACGTGAACTGCTAGACCAGATTAATATTGCCGCTGCGGTTGCTGTGACTGGAACACTTGTAGAAAGCGAAGGAAGCGGCCAGCGAGTAGAACTCCAGGCTAGCAAAGTGAAAGTTCTGGCTCCTGCAGATCCTGAAGACGTCAAGAAAACCGTGCTTTCGCCTAAAAGACACAACCTTGAAACCTTGCGTGAGCAAGCGCATTTGAGAGTTCGCACCAATACTTTCGGTGCAGTTATGCGAGTAAGAGCTGCGTTGTCATTTGCGGTACATCGCTATTTTCAAGAAAAAGGTTTCTACCAAGCGCACACACCTATCCTAACTGGTAGTGATGCAGAAGGTGCAGGAGAGATGTTCAGAGTTAGCACGCTAGATCCTAAAAACATGCCATTAAATGAAGATGGTAGCGTAGATTATAAGCAAGACTTTTTTGGTAAAGAATCTAACTTGACCGTTTCTGGACAGTTGGAAGCTGAAACCTATGCGATGGGATTAGGTCAGGTATATACCTTTGGCCCCACCTTTAGAGCGGAAAATTCAAACACCTCTCGACACCTAGCAGAGTTCTGGATGATTGAACCAGAGGTTGCTTTCAATGACTTGCAGGACAACATGGATCTTGCAGAAGATTTTATCAAGGATGTCATCGCCTATGCCATGAAAAATTGTGCGGAGGACATCGAGTTCTTAGAAAACCGCCTACAACAAGAAGAAAAGTCTAAGCCTGAAGCAGATCGCAGTCCCATGCCACTCAAGGAGAAGTTGGAGTTTGTACTTAAGAACCATTTCAAACGTGTTTCTTATACAGAAGCTATCGAAATCTTGAAGTCTTCCAAACCTAATAAAAAGAAGAAATTTAATTATATCATTGAAGAATGGGGCGCTGACCTTCAGTCTGAGCATGAGCGTTTTCTAGTTGAAAAGCATTTTAAATGTCCAGTAATTTTGTTTGATTACCCAGCTAAAATCAAGGCATTTTACATGCGCTTGAATGAAAAAGACAAAGAAGGACGTGAGACTGTTCGTGCCATGGATATTTTGTTCCCTGGAATAGGCGAGATTGTAGGTGGTTCCCAAAGGGAAGAACGTTACGACGTCTTGAAGCAAAAAATGGAAACCATGGGAATTCCTGAAGAGGAATTATGGTGGTATCTAGAAATGCGCAAATTTGGTAGCGTCACTCACAGTGGTTTCGGTTTAGGATTTGAGCGATTGGTTTTGTTTGTTACCGGTATGACCAATATTAGAGATGTGATTCCGTTCCCTCGCACTCCTGGGAATGCTGCCTTTTAATAAACGGCATTAAGTTCAAATAGAAATAGCCTGTCGATGACAGGCTATCTCATTTGAAAGAGATTACAGCAGATATGGGAGAGAACTTTAATTGTAGAAAAAAAGTATGTTTACTTTTATTGTTTAAAGCTTAAACCATGAGACAAATTCTGACTATACTCTTTATTGTATCAGTAATATCAACTTCTGCTCAGAAAAGAAATCACTCAAATGATACCCTGAAAGTTGTAAGCTATAAAGTAACTACAGTTCATGAAGTTTCCCTCATAAACCTTATAGCTACACCTGAAAAGTTCGATGGTAAGTCTTTAAGCGTAAAAGGATTTCTTCAAATTGAGTATGAAAGCTCTAGAATATATTTGAATAAAGCGGATTACGAAGCCGGTATAACCTCAAACTCTATTTGGGTAAACCCAGATGAATTAAGCATGAAGAAAATTCTTAAAAATAACTGCAACGGTCACTACGTTGTACTAGACGGAAAATTTAGGGTGAATTCTGATCATTCATCAATTGTTGGTTCAGGAGAACTTGATGATATAACTAGGGTGTATCGCTTGGACTAAAGTATATCCTAGCTGGATAATAGAAATTTTTCACATTCCAAAATTTAACTTAAATAGTGAACGGATTATTTATAATTTCAATGGCAGTATTGCATCTTGCTTTTTCTATTTTTACGAGTAACGTAATCATCCATGCTTAAACAGTCTTTAAATTTCAAGCTTTCGCAAAAGCTATCACCGCAACAAATTCAGTTAATGAAACTGATACAGTTGCCGACGCAAGCTTTTGAACAACGTGTAAAATCTGAACTTGAGGAAAATCCAGCTTTAGATGACGGCAAAGAAAAGAGTGACGATGAATATGATGAATTTTCCAACGAGAATGAATATGATGATGCGCCAGAGCCGGACATCAATGTAGACGATTATTTGAGTGATGATGAAATTCCAGATTACCGCACCAGAGCCAACAATTACAGCAGTGACGATGAAGAAACCAGCATACCCTATGCCTCCGGTAAGTCTTTCACACAAACCCTTAAAGACCAATTAAACACTCGACGTTTAAGTGAGCAAGACCGCGGTATTGCTGAATTTTTAGTAGGTAGCATCGACAACAGCGGATACATACGCCGCAGTATGGAGGATATCACTGACGACCTTGCGTTCACCATGAATATTTATACGGAAGTTTCTGAAGTAGAAAAAGTTCTTAAAATGGTGCAGGATTTAGATCCAGCCGGTGTGGGAGCTCGAGATTTGCGAGAATGTCTGGTGATTCAGCTTTCGCGAAAGCGGAACAGCCCCACAGCAGATCTTGCATTGAAGATTATTAAAGATTCCTTTGATGCTTTCAGCAAGAAGCACTACCAAAAATTGATCGCTAAATACGATATCACGGAGGATCAGCTGCGGGAAGCTATTGAAGAAATAAGTCATTTGAACCCAAAACCAGGTAGTTCTTATGCAGGAGGAAGCACCCGAATCGTGGAACAAGTGGTTCCTGATTTTACGATAAGAATTAAAGAAGGAGAATTAGAATTGACATTAAACGGTAGAAATACTCCAGAGCTTCATGTAAGCCGGGATTATTCAAACATGTTAAAGGGCTATAAAGAAGCTAAGGAAAAAACTAAATCTCAAAAAGATGCGGTGATGTTCATTAAACAAAAGCTTGATGGTGCAAAATGGTTCATTGAAGCCATTAAACAGCGTCAGGAAACGCTTTTTATGACTATGTCGTCCATTATGAACTATCAGAAGAAATACTTCCTGACAGGCGACGAGCGCAACTTGCGCCCGATGATATTAAAAGATATTGCAGATGAAATCCAGATGGATGTGTCTACTGTTTCTAGGGTGGCTAACTCTAAGTATGTGGATACGCCTTACGGCACTAAACTAATTAAAGAATTCTTCTCAGAATCCATGACTAACACTGATGGAGAAGAAGTTTCTACTCGAGAAATCAAGAAGATTCTAGAGAACGTTATAGGTGAAGAAAGCAAACGCAAACCACTTACAGATCAAAAGCTGGCAGAAATTCTAAAAGATAAAGGATATCCTATTGCAAGACGTACGGTGGCAAAATACCGAGAACAACTCGATATTCCTGTAGCCCGTTTGCGTAAACAAATCTAAGGTTTCATGAAATGGTTACTAAGGTCTTGGAGTTTTCTATCCAGCCCATTGTTTTTACCACTACTCGTTTCTATTTGGTTTTTCAGTTATGCTGATAGCCTTCAAAACCCTGCTATAGTCTTAAAACTCTATATGATCGCAGTGTTATCTGCTGCTATCCCTTTAGTTGTATACACCTTACTTAAGGTGGCTAAAATGGTAAATAGCGTTCACTTGTCCAGCACTAAGGAACGGTTGATACCTCTAGCAATTTATGCCATACTCATCATTATTCTGCTAAGAGGTGTTTTCCAAGGCGGTATGCATCTACCCTTATACTATTTCTTCATTGGACTTTTGATGTCAACAATTGTAGCGTTAGTCATGGCATTGTTCAAATTTAAGATAAGCCTGCACATGATGGGAATCGCTGGAATTCTAGGGTTTGTAATTATGATTAGTATACTGGGCAATATACCACTGACCTATTGGATCATTGGTCTATGTATTGCCGCTGGACTGACAGCAACCTCAAGATTGCACATGGAAGCTCATTCACCAACGGAACTGGCATTTGGTACAATAGCGGGATTATTCATTCAAATCTCTATAGCCTACAGTTACTTAGTTTAAAGGAAGTAAAACTCGACACCAAATTTTATAGGCTGTAGACCTACTTGTTCTCCATCAGTAGTGATGGCCTTGTCATTGAACAAGGTGTTCAGATTGTAGTGGACAAAGGCATTGAAACTTCCGTTACCTATAGTCAATGTTCCTACATACCTCAATCTGTTTAACTCAGCAACTTCTGTCTGTTTTAAGGTAATTCCATCTTGTTTGAAGGTAGACTTGAAATGAAATAGGTACCCCAATTTAAAACCTGTGTAAATACGCCAGAAATTAGTGGTGGTAGCAGTGGAAGTACGCCAACGGAATTGCACAGGCAACTCCACTAGATTGGTATTAAATCTATTGGATTGATATTCGGTTTGATTGTCCAATACTTGAAATATGGTTCGCTCCCCTTCCAATTCACCTACGAACAAGTTGGAATTATAAGTGTTCGTTGATAAGCCTAAGCCTACTCCTATAGCCACGTTGCGCCTATCATTGATTGGCATATCTCTAATGAATCCTGCATTAAGTCCACCAGAAAATCCATTTTGAGAAAAAGCAGACGGGTCATTTGTAACAAGATTGAAAGCAAGACCTAGATAAAATTGATCCTCTCTGTACAGGCTGTCAACGACATCAGGAATAGCATTTTGATCTCGAGGCACATCAGCCCTTTGTGCTTGTGAAAAAGCACCACATAATAAAAGCAAAAAGGCAAGATATTTCATGTACTAAAGATACGGTATGAAAAATGTGTTCCAACAAAAAACCACCTCATGTGAGGTGGTTTTTAATATCAATTGGTGAAAGACTATTGCTTTACATTACGCATAGGATCACCCTTTTTCGCAGTGTAGTTAATCTTCAATGCCATAGCATCGCGTAACTCTTGTTTTACATCAGTCAATTGACCAACTTTTGAACTGCTATCCACTTTCAAAGAAACCATCATTTCGTCTTGAATATCTTCAGGCATAGCGTTACGCTTTGTATTGACGTAAGTTTGAACTTCAGACACACTAGAAATCTTATCGCCCAGCTGGATCACATCAGTTGTACCAAAAGTCTTTTGATACTGTGGACTAGGTTTCCCTATGTAGATATAGATCAATTTGTTTTTGCTCTCCAGTTTTTCAACTTGGTTTGCAGTAGGTAGTCGATTTTCAATCATCAATTCATCTTCCCTCATTACGGTCGCAACCATAAAGAAGAAAAGCAGCATGAATACAATATCTGGCAAGGATGCCGTAGATATCGCAGGTAAATCACCACTTTTTTGTTTCTTAAACTTTGACATAATTATCCTTCTTGTGGTTCAGCTTCAGAAAGTTTCAGTGGATACAAATCACGGATTTCATCTACTTGCTTTCCAAGTTTTTCGTACTCTGGAGTTTCCTTTTCAGTCTCTGGCCATTCTTTATAGCGCATATACATCTTTTCGAAAGTCTCGTTGTAACGAAGTTCTGCCTCACGGTTACGTAAAATTGTGTAAGCTCTTACAAGTTCATTGTAAACAGTTACATACATATTGTAAGTAGCCTGTCTGTCATTCACTAGTGAGATTACCGCTTTATCAGGGTTATCAGAACTGGCAGGATCTCTATCTCCTCGGCAATACGCACAAGCAGCAGGACCTTCTCCACCACCATTGTCTAGAAAGGCAACAGCAGCTTCTGTAAGATCTTTGATCTCCATCAATTCATCTTCTACAAGCAATTGATTGTTCTGGTTCACAAGAACCTGAAAAATATTCTTTTGCTTGATCGGTGGCGGCTCAACCTCGTCCGGCACCGGTGGTGGCAATTTACTTTGAATACCACTATCTACTTCAATGGTCGTGGTGACCAAGAAAAATATAAGAAGAAGAAATGCGATATCTGCCATAGATCCAGCATTTACTTCAGGTGCAGATCTTTTAGCCATAATTATTTTTTTACAAGTTTAGTTGCGCCAGCCCATAATATAGAACCTATTGCTAGGATTCCAATGATGTAGAACGTCCACAATGCAGCACCGATCCATTGAGAATCTGCAGCAGTAAGCTCTTCACCATCATCTAGCATTACTTGTTTACCTGTTAAAGGATCAAGTACACTATCATCAGCAAACACGAAATATGCTAATAAAATGATAACAAGCATTATGCCAACTGATACGGCTGCGCTTTTTAAAGCACCAGGCTTCGTAAACAAATTGATAATTACAAAAACAGCGACTAGGGCTAGGATGATAAACATTACTATATAAGCAATGTACATCATAGGCACTACAGTCATCCCTTGAACACCATCTTCATCCATCTGTATAGGCTCATCACCTACACTTAAAGCGTAGATAAAAAACACGGCAGCGATAAGGCAAAGTGCTAGAGATAAATATTTTAATACTTTATGTGCAATCATGATTAAGTATTGATTAAAGGTTAATTACAGCTTACCGTTCTTGTAATCTACAAGAATATCGATAAGAGTAATAGATGCATCTTCCATGTCGTTAACGATACTATCGATTTTAGCTACGATGTAGTTATAAAAGATTTGAAGGATGATCGCTACGATCAAACCGAATACCGTTGTAAGAAGTGCTACTTTAATACCAGTTGCTACAAGTGCAGGTTCCATAGTACCAGCTTCAGCAATACTATCAAATGACTTGATCATCCCGATTACCGTACCCATAAACCCAAGCATAGGAGCAAGAGCGATAAATAAGGAAACCCAAGATACGTTCTTTTCTAATTGTCCCATTTGAACACCACCATAAGCGACAACCGCTTTTTCAGCAGCCTCAACGCTTTCATCTGCTCTATCAAGACCTTGATAATAGATAGAAGCCACAGGGCCTTTTGTATTACGACATACATCTTTTGCAGCCTCTACACCACCACTTTTAAGAGCTTCTTCTACATCAGCAGCAAGTTTCTTAGAGTTAGTAGTTGACAGGTTTAAGTAGATAATTCTTTCTATAGCAATAGCCAATCCTAAAATCAAACATACAAGTACAATGGACATAAATAAAGGTCCACCCTCGATAAATCGTTTTTTTAGTTCTTGGTGAAAGCTTACAGTAGTTTCTACTTCAGGCTCTGCGTCGTCTTGAGCAGTAACGATAGTAGCAACTGCTGCGTTAGTTGTAGTTGTTGCTGTTGCAGTAGATGACATACCTAATATCATTACAACTGCCATGAACAAAATTGAAAGTGATCGTTTCATTTTAAGATTTATTGATTTATTGATTTTTCTAATGAAGGGCTAAATATATAATTTATCCTGTTAATACCGAACTTCTCATGTATTTCTATCGGCTTTACTTCAATATTTTTTATTGCCCGTGGTATGAACTATTTATTCAATTGATCTATCTACGTATTTTTTCACCCTTAGTATAAACTGACAATAGGCTGTAAATGAACTTATACCACTTTTATTTTTGATATTGAGAGCAGGACTTTCTGAGGTTTTCGCTTTCGCGAAAGCGAACTTCTCATAAAATTATGCTTCCCTAAAATCTGTGAAATTCTAATTATATGTAATTTCCCTTGTATAATGAATAGAGAACGGCATTACGGGAATAGAAGCAACTGGTTGAGAGCGGCAGTTCTAGGTGCAAATGATGGAATCCTTTCTACCGCTAGCATCGTTATAGGGGTTGCAGCTGCAAGTGCCACTAAGGATCCCATCCTGCTCTCTGGACTAGCGGGTCTGGTGGCTGGCGCTCTTTCTATGGCTGCAGGAGAATATGTGTCTGTAAGCTCGCAAAGTGATCTTGAAGAAGCTGATTTAAAACGGGAAGAAAAAGAGCTCACAGAAACCCCTCAAGCTGAACTGCAAGAACTTGCTCATATCTATGAAAGTCGCGGTTTAGACAATGTTCTCGCTCTACAAGTGGCTAAGCAACTTACAGCTCACAATGCACTGGAAGCTCATGCACGTGATGAGCTAGGCATTACTGATATGACTAAAGCCAATCCTCTACAAGCAGCTCTATCTTCTGGAGCGTCCTTTGTTTTTGGAGGGGCCTTACCTGTAATCGTTGCATTTCTAGCTCCTGTGGATCAAATGGAAATCTATCAATACCTCACTGCACTGCTGTTTCTCATTCTACTAGGCTTTCTATCTGGAAAAGTAGGTGGCTCTAGCAAGCGTAAGGCGGTATTGCGCATCGTTCTAGGTGGAACAATTGCTATGGGCATCACTGCTGGGATAGGTTACTTATTTGGAGTAGGTATGATTTAATCTACTCTTATCGAGCAAATAATTAGAACAACAGATTTGATCAATCTCGGTTTCTAAGAAACCAGTCAATTTGTTCTTGAACACCTTCATCTAATCCTACTCTTGGATGATACCTTAACAGTTTTATAGCCTTATCGATAACCGCTTTAGTTCGCAACTGGTCGCCACTGCGGGCTGGCTTTTTAAGTATTTTGATCTGAGTACGTAGTAACTTTTCTACCGTGCGTATTCCCTCTGCCGTAGTGTATTCTTGATCTGTTCCTAAGTTGAAGATTTCTCCGTCACAAACAGATTCCTTTCCTAGCACGCTTACAATACCTTCAATGATATCCGTAATATGAGTAAAACTGCGCTTGTGTAATAAGCTCCCCTCAAATAAAGGAAACTCTTTTTGATGCAACGCACAATCAATTAACTGGCTAAACATCTTATCTGGTCGCTCTCTTGAACCGTAAACAGAGTATAGTCTTAAGGAACACGCAGGAAAATTTCCTAACCTGGAATGGGAAAGAGCAATCTGCTCAGCAGCAAGTTTTGTAACTCCGTAATTAGAGACTGGCTTTGCCATAGTTTCTTCACCGCAAAAAACATCTGCTCCATATATAGAAGAGGTTCCTATATTGATGAATAGTTTTAAAGATGTACAAGCACCTGCAAACTCGGTGAGTCGCTGGGTGGCAATCACATTGTTTTCCAAATAATCTTCAAACGTACAAGTGGGCGCAATGCCTGGTTGTGCTGCGGCGTGGAATATGTAATCCACATCTACTGGTAGCAGTTTGTGTAAATCTGCAGTTCTTAGGTCTGCTTCTAGAATAGAAATACCAAGGGTTTTGAGTTCGCTCGCGTTTTGTCGTTTGAGATTGACATCATAGTAATCAGAATAATTGTCTAGTCCTAGAACTTTGTATCCTAATTGATGAAGGCGTTGCGATAGGTGAGATCCTATAAAACCTGCGGCTCCTGTTACTAATACTGTCATGGGCGAATAACTCATTTATCAAAAGAAACCATTATCAAGTGAGGCTCAAAGGATTTATTGAGATACTTGTAAAAATGGCAAAACTTCAAATTTACTTTAGAATATGCTCGTATTTTCGCAAATTAATCCAATCCTTTTGATAATTCTACATGAATCAAGCGCTTACTATCATCGTACCTGTTTATAATGAAGAAGAGAACCTGGCTCGTGTACGGCAAGAAATGGAGCGCTACATGGCAGTCGCCACGGTAAAAACAGGAGTACTATTTGTGAATGATGGCTCCCAAGATCAAAGTATAGATCTCATCAGGGAAATTTGTTCACAGAATCCCGCTTTTCAATACATCAATTTTGATAAGAATTATGGACTGAGTGCCGCGATAAAAGCAGGGTTTGACCATGTAGAAACAGAGTTTGTAGGTTACATTGATTCTGATTTGCAAACCACACCCATGGATTTTGATTTGCTTCTATCTCATATTGGAACCTACGATCTGGTTACTGGCGTGCGATCTAATCGCAAGGATAGTTTTGTAAAAAACATGTCTTCTACTATTGCTAACGGTATACGTCGCAGCTTTACTCATGACGGTATGGACGACACTGGGTGCCCATTAAAAGTCATCAAAACAGAATACGCTAAGCGTATACCAATGTTCAAGGGATTGCACCGTTTTCTTCCAGCCATGATATTGCTACAAAACGGAAAAATAAAACAAGTACCCATTCAACACTTTGAACGTATTGCAGGAACCGCAAACTTCGGAGTTTGGAATCGGTTGCTGGGACCCTTAATGGACTGCTTTGCTTATTTATGGATGAAAAAAAAATACATCAATTATAAGGTAGCAGATAAAGGATGAGTGATTGGTTAGTATATGCCATAGGGTTCATCGCACAAATTCTTTTTTCAGCAAGATCCATCATGCAATGGGTAGTGTCTGAAAAAAACAAAAGAGTGTTGACACCTGTGTTGTTTTGGCAACTCAGCTTGATTGCTTCATTCTTATTGTTCATTTACGGGTACCTGAGGGACGACTTTGCTATCATGCTAGGTCAAGTTCTCACTTACTTTATTTACATACGCAACATGCAATTGCAGCGCAGCTGGCAACTTTTTCCAGGATGGTTGCGGTTATTTTTGTACGCTTTTCCATTGATCATTGTTATCATAGGGTTTAATAATCAAGTATACGATAGTGTCTCCTTGTTCCAAAACTCAAATATTCCGCTTTGGCTTTTAATCTTAGGAATTGTGGCACAGGTAGTTTTTACTTTGCGATTTTTATACCAGTGGTTTTATTCTGAAAAAAGGAAAGAATCCTCACTACCTATGGGCTTTTGGGTACTGAGCCTTTTAGGTTCTTTATTAATTTTGACCTATGCGATTATACGTAAGGATCCTGTATTATTGGTAGGTCATTTGTTGGGTATGTTTTTATACTTGCGCAACATAGTAATCCTGAAAAAACAGTCATGAGAGACCTGATAGAAAAACACCCATACTGGACCATCCTTATTTTATGGGGATGCGTTTTTCTAGCGCATCTAGGCGTTCTTTATCCTAATATTATGGAAGCCCGCAATTTCATCACGGCTCGAGAAATGCTGACGGAGGGCAACTGGATATTGACCACCATGGACGGCTTGCCACGTTATGAAAAACCACCTTTACCTACTTGGCTTACTGCGTTTTCCGGAGCCCTTTTCGGTTTCAAAAGTCTTGCAGGGTTGCGACTTCCTGCAGCGTTCATAACACTTGTACTGTTGTTTGTGATGTATGCGCTTTCGCGAAAGCTGACTCACAACAAAACCTATGCACTTGTGACGACCTTAGTGCTAGGTACCTCATTTTACATCATTTTTGCTGGCCGAAACGGCACATGGGACATATTTGCGCATAGTTTTATGCTGTTAGGAATTTACTTTCTGTTCCAGTTTTTTGAAACATCATGGCAGCTCTATACGAACTCTTTATTGGCAGGACTATTCATCGGTTTGTCCTTTATGAGTAAAGGTCCAGTGTCACATTATGCCTTGCTATTGCCATTTCTGATCGCATATGGCGTCATCTATCGCTTTGCAGATTTTAGAAAAAAATGGGTGCCACTCGCTCTTATGATTTTAATAATCACCATCCTTTCTGCCTGGTGGGGTTATTATATTTATCTCTTTGACGCAGACGACGCGACCCGAATCGCAGAGAAAGAATCAGGTCGATGGATCGATTATGAAACCAAACCATTCTATTATTACTGGAGTTTTTTCACTCAATCAGGCATCTGGACCATTCCAGGCTTCATTTGTTTGCTGTACCCTTATTTGAAATCGCGGGTCTCTAATTTAAAGGCATATCAGTTTGTTCTATTATGGACACTTGCTTCTTTGTTACTTCTTTCCATCATTCCTACTAAAAAATCTAGGTATTTACTGCCCGTATTGATTCCGCTAGCCATGACTATAGGTTTCTATATGGAATATTTATTCTTGTACTTTAAAACAACAACAAGGCGGTGGGAGACCTGGCCAGTCTATTTTAATTATGGATTGATTGCCACTATCGGGATCGCGTTTCCAATAGGAGCTTTTTTATATCTAGGACCCCAGTTGGAGGGACATTATGTGTCCTATATTCTCACCTCAATTGCGCTGGTCTGTGTAGGAGTCTTTTTATTTATACAACTTAGAAAAAAGAACTTTGCCAAAGTCTTTTACGGTACCATCTCCTTTATATTATTCACTGTAGCTCTAGGCTTCCCGTTAGCGAACGCATTATTGGGAAACCCTGAATATGAAACCTTTTCCGAACTTAAAAAATCCAGCCTACCGATCTTGACCTTAGACAATCTGACGCCAGAACTCGTGTGGGAATATGGAGAAATCACTAAGCACACCAGCATGAGTGAATTGCGTCAACAACAGCAGTTGGACTCGATTATGGTATTAACTACTTTTGAAAAAGACAAAACCCGTCTGGATTCATTGAGGTCTGATTATAGTGTAGAATGGAAGGGCACCGTAGACCTCAACCCTTTAGACAGCACTAGAAGTTCTTACAAAGACCGATTAAAAAGCGATTATTATTTGTTATCAAGGAATTAACACGATCTACATTACCATATTTCATTATTCTAGGTTGATACTTAGGAATGCCACTCTTATTGCAAGAGTGAACAGCCTAAAAACTTTTCTGCTCAGGGAGCATAAATAATTGATTATCAGAAAGATCTTACAACTATTTTAAGGAGCAAACCCAATTAAGTTCACGAACTTAAATCATTGTAAGGCATCGCAGCGTATAATATTCGCCTGAGCAATACAGTGATTTGAATCTATCCCTTCACAAGTATTTCCAGAAGATGAAATATCAGTAAAATTGTAAGGTGGTGTCCATATTAAGAGATGAAAAACTAGATTTATGAAATTTGAAAACGCCTCAGAGTGGCTACTTTTTGACCTTTCTACAGCTGCTATTATTGCACTTAGTGTAATGATCATATTTAGCACGTTGATAGTTATTACTAGAATTTCTGGACTGCGCACGTTTGCTAAAATGACCAGCTTTGACTTTGCTACAACCATTGCGATTGGAAGTATCCTTGCGACCATATCTATTGATCCTAAGGTATCGATTACTAATGGTGCAGTGGCCTTAGTTTCCATTATTGCCTTTCAGGTGATTTTTGCGTTGATACAGCGTAAATCAGAAGTCTTCAGAAAAACAGCTACCAACAAGCCTGTTTTATTAATGACGAATGGAAAAATTTTAGAGGATAATCTAGCGAACACCAATTTACATAGGTCTGAATTGATCGCAAAATTGAGAGAAGCAAATGTGTTGAAATTCGAAGATGTTAAAGCTGTAGTACTTGAAAGTACAGGAGACGTTAGCGTACTTCACGGGAGCAAAGATGTGACATTGGAAAGTCGCTTGCTGGACTTCTTAGAACCCTCTAAAAGTAAAAAAGAGTAGTAATGCTATAATCAATGAAAGGCGGTAAGTAGCTAGTCCCTTTTAAACCATTGACACTATCAAAATTTATTCTAGAATAACAACCGTATTCCAAGTCATGTATCAAGGGCTTACCTGATATCAAAGTCGAAAGAAAAAGAATAAGATTAGGTTAGACAATCTAGCAAGTATTACAAAACAAAACCCCATCAGTACGACTAATGGAGTTTTCATTGCAATCAAAAGATCGTATTACCAGGTTTTCTCTAATGAGTTTACCTTAGTCAATGCACTTTGAATATTATCTCGGTGCTTCGTCAGTACGCTTTTTGTAGAAGGTGGTAAGCTCGTCTCATTGATGATTTCATTATACTCTTCAACAGCGGTCTTTTCTCCACGAATCGCCTCTTCCAAGATGCTTTCTTCATTGTCACTGGAAAAAGTGGACTTAATGTTCATCCACATGCGGTGAGCATCTCCTGCCACACTTGTTCCTTTGTCTGGCTCCTGCCCGAAACTCTTTAATTCCGCTTTCAATTCATGACCGAAATTATAACGCTCCTGCGCCTGCTGTCCGAAAAAACTTTTCAACTGTGCATTTTTAACATTGTCTGCGGCGGCTTTATAACCAGCTTCTGCATCATAGTTTTTTTCTAATAACGCATTTAATTTTTTTCCTACTTCATCTGTATAGCTCATGATAATTAATTTAAAATTAGATCACTAAATTAGATTTAAGTAGGCTGTTTCTTACACCAATTAATACGGCTTTGGCTATGTTTTAGGTTGGATTTAACGATGTAAGATTTCTTTCAGCTAGTTGTTTATCTATCCTTAAAGCCAAAAGTAAATCAACAAGTAATAGTCAAAGTCCAGTTCGTGTAGACTGATTTCACTAGCTTTAAGCTATAGATATTAAAACAACAACTAAAATTACTCTATGAACCTCTCCTATTGGGAATGGAAGTCCTGGCTCACTGATGTAGATTTCACCATCATCGGTAGTGGTATCGTAGGGCTCAATACAGCACTACATTTAAGAGATCGATTCCCGAATTCTAAAATTTTAGTTTTAGAGAAGGGGATTCTACCGCAAGGAGCCAGCACTAAGAATGCAGGTTTTGCGTGTTTTGGCAGTTTGAGCGAGCTCATAGATGACTTAGTTCACCACAGTGAAAATGAGGTTATTGAATTAGTACAGCAACGCATCGACGGCCTCAACCTGCTACACTCTACACTGGGAGATGACGCCATGGATTATCAAGAATTAGGTGGCTACGAATTGTTTTTAGAGTCCGATCCCCAACTATATGAGACCTGCAGGGATCAAGTGAATTTAATTAATGAGCTCCTAAAACCTATTTGTAAGAAACCTGTGTTTTCCTTTATCGACAACAGTCTCGCTTTTAAAAACATAAAAAGTCAATACAGCTTTAATCCTTTTGAAGGCCAAATTGACACAGGCAAAATGATGGAATCTCTATTGCGCCTAGTGCAAAGCAAAAACATCAATATTTTAAATAATATAACTGTAGAGAAACTCTCTCAAGGCGCTAATAAAGTTCACATAGCTACCAATCATTTCGAACTTACGACTTCTCATGTTTTTGTGGCGACTAATGGGTTTGCCTCGCAACTCTTAGAGGAGTCTGTCAAACCAGCTAGAGCTCAAGTCCTAATTACAAAGCCTATAAAAGACCTGCATATTAAAGGAACCTTCCATTTAGACCGTGGGTATTATTACTTTAGGAATATTGATGATAGAGTATTACTAGGTGGAGGCAGGAACTTAGACTTCAAAGCAGAGGAAACTATTGAATTTACACAATCGAGATTGATTCAAGATAAATTAGAAGACCTATTAAAAACCACCATCTTACCTGACACTTATTTTGAAATAGACCACCGCTGGTCAGGAATTATGGGAATAGGAAACTCTAAAAAACCTATTGTTAAACAGCTGGATGCTAATATTTACTGTGGCGTACGCCTGGGCGGCATGGGTGTGGCCATAGGAAGTACGATAGGCAAAGACCTGGCCTATCTGTTAGAGTAAGCAAAAAGATACACTAAAAATGAAAGCCCAACTTTCAAAAGGAAATTGGGCTTTTTGCTTGCAGAAAGGAAGGATTAACTCACATTGATCCCATTTACAACACCTTGAAAATAAAGCCTCATATCGCTAACGCGATCTCTTTGCTTTTTCCATTTCTTAGACCTTCAAAGCGTTGCTTTAGGCCTTAAAAATGGAAAAAGCCCGATTCCCTTTCGGGAATCAGGCTTTGCATTAGTGCAGAGAGGAAGGGATTCGAACCCTCGAAACGTTGCCGTTTACACGCTTTCCAGGCGTGCGCCTTCGACCGCTCGGCCACCTCTCTAAAACGAAATGCAAGATTACGACTTTAACTCGCTTCTTGCAAATAAGAAATCATTCTGTCACCTCCCCACGCAAGGATTTTTCAAAATAATGCTTGAAGTCAGCAAGTGTTGTGGTGTAATTCAATAAGTACATCATTTTGGCCAGCGCAGTTTCCGTGGTCATGTCTTTACCAGACACCATCCCAATAGCTTTAAGCTGTACACTGGTTTCATATTTCCCCATGTCCACAGCACCTCCACGGCATTGGGTCACGTTTACAATATAAACGCCTTTATCAAGAGTTCTTTTCATCGCATCGACAAACCATTGCTCACTAGGGGCGTTCCCGCTGCCATAGGTTTCCAGTACGATGCCTTTCAATTCAGGAATATTACAAATCGCATTGACCACCTCAGGGGTTATTCCAGGAAACAGTTTGAGAATGACGACATCATTGACAAAATCAGGGCGGTAAAACATCTTGTACTCATCTTCAGGAAGCTGTGGTTGGTTCGCTTTCGCGAAAGCGAACTCATCAAAAGTTCCCTGCCATAAAAGATTCTGATCAATATTGAGATGTACCCCACTTATCGCTAGCGGCGGATAGTTAGGTGACATAAATGCTTCAAAATGATCTGCACTCACCTTAGCTGTCCGGTTTGCGCGATACAACTGATATTCAAAATAAATGCAAACTTCTCTAATGATAGGCCTACCGTTTTGAATCTGGGATGCCAGCTGTATGGTGGTAATTAAATTTTCCTTAGCATCTGTTCTTAAGTCGCCTATAGGCAGCTGTGAGCCTGTTAGAATAATAGGCTTAGTCAAGTTCTCAAACATAAAGCTCAAGGCACTGCCGGTGTACGCCATAGTATCACTACCATGCAAGACAACAAAGCCATCAAAATCATCATAGCGCTCATGAATCATCTCTCCCAGCCGCTGCCAGCTTTTCAAGTTCATGTTAGAGGAATCTATGGGATGAGTATATGAGATTGTACTGATCTCGCAGTCCAGTTGTCGCAACTCTGGTATATGCAGGAGGAGTTCTTCAAAGTTAAATGATTTAAGAGCCCAGGTTTCTGGATCCTTCATCATCCCAATCGTACCGCCAGTATATATAAGAAGAATTCTAGGCTTCATAAGCAAGTTCTAGCTCTTCTTTATTAATGACCGGTCGGGCATACATATTTAAAAAACTTTTTACTGCTTCTGGATCTTTCATGTCAACTCGCAGGCGCAAACGGCGTTCGAATTGTTTTTGATCTTTATCGGTATAATGCTCTGTATATGACTGAGTATCGTTGAGCAAATCAAATGCGATATAATTTGTAGGCCACAAACGGTAATTACTTTGAATCACACGATCCAGCTTGCTGACCACGTGTTGTAGCAATTGATTGACCGCCTCATCATCCTTAGTTTTCAATTCCAGAGGTTCAGAAGCATGTATATGGATGTGCTTTTTCTGACCTAGCGCTCCCTTAAGAATGCTATTGAAATCTTCGTTTTCAGACTTGATGTATTCTTTTTGGGCTTTTTTGGCCAGTAACTCGGGTACTTTGAGAATATCTGTAGGATCGTATTCATACGATATGGAGACTGGAACTATTTTGAGGCTGTTGAGATACTCTGCAACGGGTCGTTTGCCAGCAGCTAGGGCTATCATTTTCAAAACCCCCTGCTCCGTCACATCATTGCCATCTTTTGTACGTCCTTGTCGTTGAGCAATCCAGACACTGCGATTTCTTTCTTTAAGCAAATATTCTACATATTCACTAAGGTTCTTACTACTCATTAAAGTCTCTCGAGGAGTACCGCCACGCTTCACAATAAAATTGCGAGTCAATTTACTTAACGCGTTTACAAAAGGACGTTGCACCAGATTGTCACCTATCGCACTTGCAGTACGGATCAAATCGTAATTGAATAGAGTAAGATTGATCAAACACGTATCTAAAACGATATCTCGGTGATTAGAAATGTACAGATAGGATTGCTCTGGATCTAATTTATCAAATCCAGTAGTCGTCAATCCTGCAGATGTTTCTTCTAACACCCGTTTTACAGTTACAGAAATGACCTCACGCTGAAAGTCGTTAACTGTTTTACAAGAAAGGACGATCTCCTTAATCTCCTCGTCCGTTTTATCTGGGAAGGTGTATTGAAAAAGCGTCTTGATCATAGGGTGACGCACAGCACTCTTTAGGGCAACGCCCACTTCTTCCTCATTAAAGTACCGTATATCATCAAATTGCACCAAAAGTCTATCTATTTAAACCTCAAAAATACGGATGTTCTGCCCTACACGCCGAAGACTTCACGAGAATTTAAGGTGGTGATGCGTGCAACCTCTTCTACCTCTAACCCATAAATTTCTGCCACTTTAATCGCGACCCTCTCTATATAGGCGCTTTCATTGCGCTTACCGCGGTAAGGCACTGGCGCTAGGTAAGGAGCATCTGTCTCTAAAACAATCTGTTCTATGTCGATTTGATCTAGAAACTGATCAATTTTTCCATTCTTAAAAGTAACCACCCCACCTATGCCTAATTTCATTCCATAGGCAATGGCAAGTTGAGCTTGCTCCAGCGTTCCAGTAAAACAATGAAAAATTCCTTTTAATCTCCTCCCTTGATGTGATTTAAGCACCTCAAAAACTTCATCAAACGCATCCCGGCAATGAATCACAATCGGCAATTCATACTCCAGCGCCCATTCGATTTGTTGATGAAAGGCTTGCATCTGCAAGTCGCGAGTGGACTGATCCCAGTATAAATCAACACCTATCTCACCAACGGCTACATAATCACCAGTGGCCAACTCCTCTTTTACATGCTGCAATTCCTCTGCATGATTTTCTTTTACATGGGTGGGATGTAAACCTGCCATAAGAAACATATGATCTGGGTAATTCTGCTTTAATTCTCGCATACCTGCGGTGTATGCAGAATCTATTGCAGGAATGAAAAATCGGCTCACTCCAGCTTCGAATGCTCGTTGAATCATGCTCTCGCGATCTTCATCAAATTGCTCGCTGTATAAATGTGTATGCGTATCAGTTAAAATCATCATGCAAAGGTACGGGATGGTAAAGTGGCTGTAAAATCAATTCTAGGCTTATAGATTTATAGCTAAGGCTTAAGACTGTTTTTTATTTCGCTTTCGCGAAAGCGAACTTATCTTCACACTCTATTTTTATCTATGGCATCGATTAAAAAGATTTTAAAGGAACAAGGTTACATTGCACACCGCATACGCATTGCTAAAAAGAGCAGCCATATCGTTACCAAAGCACAACTTAACGGTCATCCTGGTAGGTTCATTATTGATACCGGTGCGAGTGCTACTTGTGTAGATCAAGCGCTTTACAAGGAATTTCAATTGACTACGGAGTTTATGGAGAAACAAATAGGTACAGCCAGCGGCTCCTTACGGCCACGAGTTTCTTATAAAAATACACTAGAATTGGGTGACTGGAGCGATGAAGATGTGACCTTACTTTCTATGGACATGAGCTTTGTCAACAGTGCTTTGAAAGCAGAGGGTATGCGATCTGTTCAAGGATTACTAGGTGCCGATTTTCTAATCGCAAGCGCCGCCATTATTGATTACCGCAGTAAATGGTTGTTTTTGAAATTATAGAGTGATCGTAAAAGAACCTTGAGTGACCACCACATTTCCTGGAGGTCCAGACTCAAACTTAAACAAACCACTATATCGACCTGCCGCGCGATTCACAATAGAAACATCTAGGGTTCCGGAGATTGCATCTGCATTAGTACCTCCACTGGAATAGGTTGCGCGATACATTCCAGTAGCAGAAAAATTATAGCTCCCTACAGTGACCGCTTCAGGAAAACTGAGAAGTAGAGTGTTGTTGCCGTTTGCAGCTTGAATGACGATGGTTCCAGGTCCTTTAGTAGCTGAAACTGATGATGGATTGAGTGCTGTACCATTAATCAAGGCTTTCAAGTCATTGACGCGATCAGAACCTACTTCAGTCCCAAAAGGCACTCTATAAATGACACCTTTACGCATGGTAAGTGTATCTGTAGCTCCTGGCGTATAGCTCACAAAGCTAAAATTCCCTGTTACGGTACCGTCTGGTGATCCAGCATCAAGAATGACACTTCCCGCACCATTTCCTGTACGAGTAGAAAACTGTTGTTCGCCATTGAAGGTGTAAATGGCTTCATTAGCCTGACCTGACCCTAACTCATAAAATCCGGGAGTGGCTGAAGTCAAGCGTATCTGAAGTGTTTCTAGTGGGTTTTCTCCACCTATAGTGATGGTTCCATCAGTATTATTAGTCACTGAGGTTTTAGTGGCACCAAAAAACTCTCCATTTCGAGAAGCTTGTAAAGCAGGGGAGTTGATTTTATCGATGTTTTCTTCACATCCTGTAAATGCAATAGATAGGAGTACTATGAGTAATAAAAGTTTGTTCATGGGAGCAATGCTTGACTATAAAACTCAAAATTAAATAAAATAGTATGAGCGGTTGCTGATTCTCAAATAAATAGTATTTTTGCAACCTCAAATTAATAACCAGGGTCGAGAACCCCTAAATTTAATGTTATGCCTGTAAAAATCAGACTTCAAAGACACGGTAAAAAAGGAAAACCTTTTTACTGGATCGTAGCTGCGGATTCCCGCTCTAAAAGAGATGGTAAGTACCTAGACAAAATAGGAACTTATAATCCTAACACCAACCCTGCAACCATTAACCTAGACGTTGATAGCGCTGTACAATGGTTAGAAAACGGTGCACAACCTACAGATACTGCAAGAGCAATATTAGGTTACAAAGGAGCTATGTTGAAAAGACACTTGAAAGGTGGTGTAAAGAAAGGTGCTTTTACTGAAGAGCAAATGGAGGAGAAATTCAACGCTTGGTTAGAAGAAAAAGAAGGAAAGATTGCTAACAAGGCGTCTGGACTTTCTAAAGAAGAAGATAAGAAAGCTGCTGAAGCTCTTGCTGCTGAAAAAGCGGTGAATGAAGCACGTATCGCTGCTAACACTCCAGAACCAGAAGCTCCAGCTGAGGAAGAAGCTCCTGCTGCTGAAGCATCTAGCGAAGAAGAATAAATCGTACTGCCATGCGTAAAGAGGAATGTTTCTACGTAGGCACGATTGTCAATAAATTTAGCTTTAAAGGGGAACTGCTTGTCAAATTAGACACAGATGAACCAGAGCTATTCTTAGAAATGGAATCAGTTTTTATCGAGATCGGTAAAAACTTGGTTCCATTTTTTATTGAACACAGCCAGCTCCATAAATCCTTATTGCTGCGCGTTAAATTTGAGGATGTCGATGATGAACCCATGGCAGACAGCCTCATGAAACGTGAGTTGTACTTACCACTCGACGTACTTCCTAAACTGGAAGGAACTCAATTCTATTATCACGAGGTCATAGGTTTTGAAATGATCGATACCGAGTATGGAAGCGTGGGAACCATAACTGGAGTCAACGATACCACCTCACAAGCACTTTTTGAAGTAGATCACGATGGCAGCGAAGTGTTAATACCTATCAATGATGAGTTTATTGAAGAACTGGATCGCGATAAAAAAACCATTACCGTAACTACTCCTGAAGGTCTCATCGACCTCTATATTTCCGAATAAAATCTTTACTGATGAGCACCTTTAAGTTCAAGCAATTTGAAGTCGCTCAAGATCAATGTGCTCAAAAGATAGGCACTGACGCTGTCTTGTTAGGCGCATGGACTGATACAGTTGAACAGCCGCTGTCTATACTTGATATAGGCACAGGCACTGGAGTTATCGCACTTATAATGGCACAACGCTTTTCCAGAGCTCAAGTGGACGCTATTGAAATCGATGATGCTGCTTTTGAACAAACCACTTCAAATTTTGAGAACAGTCCTTATGGCGATAGGCTTTACTGTTATCACGCTTCATTTCAAGAGTTTTATGAAGAGGTAGAAGAACGCTATGATCTCATCATTTCAAACCCTCCATTTTTTGATGGAAAGTTAAACCGCAATGATGCGATGATAGATGTAAAACGTCAACAAGCACGTTTTGATGATGCGTTGCCGTTTGAAGAATTGGTTTATGGCGTTTACAAACTCTTGGAAACTAGCGGTACTTTCGCCTGCATCATTCCATCAGATCGGGAAGAGGAATTCTTGAAAATCACCAGCCACTTTCAATTTGTCGCCACTCGCAAGACCTATGTGCGTGGTACAGATGCCAGTGCCGCGAAAAGAGTTTTGTTAGAATTTCGCTTTCGCGAAAGCGTAACAACCACCGAACCCTCCACCTCGCATTTGACCATTGAAAAGTCAAGACACATCTATACCGAAGACTACATTGATCTGGTTAAAGATTTCTATTTGAAAATGTAGGTAAAGATCTACTGTGCATTACGACTGATTTTATGTAGAAATAGCGATTGAGATTCCTATTTTTACTACTCTTATGAAAACCGCAATTTGTTGCGATCGCGATTAAGAAATTGACAAACATCCCTTGAAACGCATTTATGAAACCAGACTTATTTGAAGCTCCAGATTATTATCAGCTAGACGATCTATTGACTGAGGAACACAAAATGATACGTGACACGGCTCGAGCATGGGTCAAACGTGACGTTTCTCCTATTATAGAACAAGCGGCTCAAGATGCTAAATTCCCTAAGAGCATCATACCAGGACTGGCTTCCATTGGCGCCTTCGGACCTTATATTCCAGAAGAATATGGCGGCGCTGGACTGGATCAAATCTCATACGGGTTGATCATGCAAGAAATTGAACGCGGCGATAGCGGCGTGCGTTCCACAGCCTCAGTACAATCATCATTAGTGATGTATCCCATCTGGAAATATGGTAGTGAGGAACAGAAAAAGAAATTCCTACCAAAGTTGGCCAGTGGAGAATTTATGGGAAGTTTTGGATTGACTGAGCCAGATTCTGGATCAGACCCAGGAAGTATGATTACTCGATTTAAAGATGCAGGCGATCATGTGATCTTGAATGGTGCCAAATTATGGATTTCTAACAGCCCTTTTTGTGATGTGGCTGTCGTTTGGGCAAAAGATGAAAATAACCGTATTCATGGTGTGATTGTAGAGCGTGGTATGGAAGGATTTACCACACCAGAAACTCACAACAAATGGTCCCTGCGCGCGAGCGCAACTGGCGAACTGATCTTCCATGACGTCAAAGTTCCTAAAGCAAATATTTTACCAGGCCGCACTGGTCTAGGAGCTCCATTGAGCTGCTTGGACAGCGCTCGTTTTGGTATCGCCTGGGGCGCCATAGGCGCTGCCATGGATTGCTATGATACAGCACTGCGGTATGCTAAGGAACGTAAGCAATTTGGAAAACCGATTGCTGGATTCCAATTGCAACAAAAGAAACTGGCCGAAATGATTACTGAAATCACCAAAGCACAATTACTCGCATGGCGACTAGGTGTTTTGCGTGAAGAAGGAAAAGCGACCAGTGCTCAAATCTCAATGGCCAAAAGGAATAATGTAGAAATCGCCATCAACATCGCCCGCGAGGCACGCCAGATCTTAGGCGGTATGGGAATTACTGGCGAGTATAGCATCATGCGCCACAGCATGAATCTAGAAAGTGTGATTACTTATGAAGGTACACATGATATTCACTTGTTGATTACAGGTTTGGATATTACGGGTGAGAATGCGTTTTCATAACCACAGATTATGATAGTGAGTTAATCCTATATTAAAAATCTTGAGGGCTGATTGTTAGTGACAATCAGCCCTTACTTTTGCAAAAAAAATATGCAAGCGCAGTTGAATGAGAGAATATCGCTTTCGCGAAAGCGATTACTACAACATCCTCTTTACAAATCTATAGAGACCACCGCTCACTTACAGACTTTTATGCAATCCCATATCTATGCGGTCTGGGATTTTATGTCGTTACTCAAAGCGCTCCAGCAGCAACTGACCTGTACCATCTTACCCTGGCAACCGGTAGGCAACCCACAATTGCGATACCTTATTAACGAAATAGTATTAGCCGAAGAAACTGACGAAATAGGAGAAGGACAGCGCATGAGTCATTATGAAATGTATCTCGACGCAATGCAGGCAGCAGGAATTGAAACGTCTGAGCTAGAGTCTCAAATTAGCAGCTGGAAAAGTGTTTCTCAAGTATTGAACCTCACCCAAGGCTCTGAGTTACCGGAACATATTAGCCAATTTTTAAACACCACGTTTAGCGTCATCCAGCGTGGAAAATCTCACGAGATTGCTGCAGCATTTACCTATGGTCGCGAGGATTTGATCCCAGAAATGTTTACGGAAATCATTGGAGGTTTGGAAGGCTCAGGAGTGGATATTGACTTGTCAAAAATAAAATATTATTTTGACCGTCATATTGAACTTGACGGCGATGAACATGGCCCTATGGCCCATCAAATGGTTGCCCTGCTGTGCGGCGATGATCCAGTAAAATGGAATGAAGTAATTACTGTAAGCCAGCAGGCTTTAGAAAGTCGTTACCAACTTTTTGATGGAATCTTAAAGGAAATAAAATCTTAACGGAATAGCAGGTTAAGGGGTATCTAATTGATCTCTGTAATCTTCTTTCTCAGTCATAGAGGAAATATCTACCACGCTCTTTATTTGAGGAGCGTGTTTTTTTATGGTCAATTCCACTCCAGATTTCAGGGTCATTTGATTCACATGACAGCCCACGCAGGTTCCTAACAAGCGAACTTTCACATCTTTGCCATCAGTAATAGAAACGAGTTCTATATCACCGCCATCCCGTTGTAAAAACGGGCGGATTTCTTCTAATCCTGCCTGTACTGCTACTTTAAGTTCGGTATCGTTCATTTATTTTTTATTCACTGGACTACATCCTGCCATCGTTGTAATTTTTACAGCCTCTGTAGGAGGCATGTTTTCATTACGCCTTACCGTTTCAGTTACCACATTACGGGTAATATCGATAAAGGATTTTTCTATATCAGTTCCATCCTGCATGGCTGCCGGACGGCCCACATCTCCTGCCTCACGTATACTTTGAATCAATGGAAGCTCACCTAAGAAAGGGATGTTTAGATCTGCCGCTAAATTACGAGCACCATCCTTACCGAAGATATGGTATTTATTTTCTGGAAGTTCTGGTGGAATGAAGTACGCCATATTTTCAATGATACCCAAAACTGGTACATTAATGCTTTCTTGCTGGAACATCGCTACACCTTTACGCGCATCAGCTAATGCTACATTTTGAGGAGTGCTTACCACTACCGCTCCTGTTAAAGGAAGCGCTTGCATGATACTCAAGTGAATGTCTCCGGTACCTGGAGGTAAATCTACCAGAAGAAAATCAAGCTTACCCCAGTCGGCATCAAAAATCATTTGATTCAATGCCTTGGAGGCCATAGGCCCACGCCATACCACTGCCTGGTCTAGTTTTGTGAAAAAACCTATAGATAGAATTTTTACCCCATAACTTTCTACGGGTTTCATTTTTGATTTCCCGTCTACATTCACTGACAAAGGTCTTTCATTCACTACATCAAACATAATCGTCGCTGATGGCCCGTAGATGTCAGCATCTAATAAGCCTACTTTGAAGCCCATTTTTGCCAGGGTGACCGCAAGATTTGCAGTAACTGTAGATTTACCTACACCGCCTTTACCAGATGCGACTGCAATAATATTATCGATTCCTGGAATAGGTTTACCTTTTATTTCAGGAGCCTTATTTTCATTAACCGGTGCTTCTACTTTTAAGTTGACCTTGATTTGCGCTTTCTCATAAACTTCTTTATGAATGGCTTGCATTATGGACACTTCTGTCTTCTTCTTAGCTTGTAAACTTGGATTATTAATAGTGATATCTACTATTACTTCTTCGCCAAAAACAAGAACATTTTTTACCGCACCGCTTTCTACCATATTCTGGCCTTCACCAGGAACTGAAATGGTTTCTAAAGCTTTAAGGACGTCTTTCTTTTCTATCTTCATTTTACAATCAATTGGCACAAAGATAAGGTCTAGACTTGCGTATTGAAAATCATTCTAAATTATTAAATTGAATTGTAAACAAATCAACTTAAGTTATAAAAAGTTAAAATTTATCTGGATTCGTAGTTTTTTAATAATTCTTAATCTAATTCAGTAACTTACTGGTTCGGTTTTTAAATGTTTCATTATGGGGATCAAAAGTTTTATGGGCCGCAGGTCTGAAGAGAAGGTAGATAAGCGCGAGTCTATACGAGTTCGTGATTATATGAAGCGCAAACTGATCACATTTACCGTCGATCAGAATATCAATGAAGTCATGGAAACCATTTTGAAGCAACGCATTACCGGTGGACCCGTTGTGGATGATCAAAAAAATCTTATTGGAATCATCAGTGATACTGATTTAATGCAAGTCATAGGAGATAGTAGATACCACAACATGCCTGTGGGAGATAAAACTGTAGCAGATTATATGAGTCATCAAGTCTCCACAATAGACGCGGAAGCGGATATATTTGATGCTGCCGCTCGCTTTTTAAAAACAGGCCATCGCCGTTTCCCAGTTATCGAAGACGGGAAACTAATTGGCCAAATTTCAAGAATGGATGTCATCATCGCTGCTTCTAATCTTAAGAAAAATCACTGGAGGTAATTAGTAGTTGATTTCTAAAATTTTTAATTTCTGGATTTCATTTCCCAACTTAAATTCTACTACATCTTCTTTTTTAGCACCTGCTAGAGCTTTAGCAATAGGAGTTGTAAAAGCGATTTTGCCTTTGGACACATCTGCTTCATCAACACCCACAATGCTTATTACCTGAGTCAACATAGCTGCCATATTTTTATACTTGACCTGTGCACCAAATCGCACTTCATCTTGTGCTTGATCTTCAGGGTTTATAATACGAGCAGAAGCTATTCTCTCTTTCAGTAATTTAATCTTGCCGTGAATCATATTTTGCTCACGACGCAAATCGATTTCATTTTCAATTTCTAAGTTTCCGTATTGTTTTTCTAGAAGACTAGATTCTTCTTGTAATTCTTCAAATCCCACTGGAGTAACATAGTTGATCACACCATCGGGAAGTATCGCTCTAGGTGGTATTACTAGTGGCTCTTCTTGATCTCCTTCTTTTACAAATCCTCTACTCATATCGCATAGGTTTTAAGGACATGAATGCTAGTGTATTGTAATGCCTTTTGATCTGTAGCCTCTAAATCAATGAACGGCGCTACTCCAGCTTTCTCTGCCTCTAACCAGCGATTGACACAAAGGCACCATTTATCTCCTGGTTTCAAACCTGGAAATTGATACGCTGGTATAGGGGTAGACAAGTCGTTTCCTTTAGATTTTGTGTAATCCAAAAACTCTTCCGTCATGACCGCACATACTACGTGAGTTCCTGTATCTGCTGGAGAGGTTCTACAATAGCCGTCCCTGTAAAATCCAGTCATAGGATCAGTACAGCAACCAATTAATTTTTCACCAAAAACATTTTTCACATCATTCATTTAAACAGCTTATTAGAAGTGTTATTGAATATACTTATTAGATTTTTTTAAAGACCTAACTGTTCCATAAACTTCAGAGTTCGTCTGCAAGTAACTTCAAAAGAATAGCCTCGACAGGTTGTCTAGGTCGTTTTCAGATTTAAAATCTCTCATTGATCCAGCTAGAAATGATGTCCAGCGTTGCAGGGTCAAAGGTTTCCTCGATCGTTGCATATTCACTGCCACTGCCGGTAATCGCATTTTGGAACAAATGGTTCAAACCTGGTCGTATTGTTATGGTGACGTCTGAGTTGTTCGCTTTCGCGAAAGCGGACTTCATACCAGGCAAATTAATTTCAGGAATCACTTGATAATCCAAAGATCCATTGAGCGCCAAAACAGGACAACTTACTTTCTCTAAATAAGGAGTTGGGTCGTAGGAAACAAAATATCGAAACCACGTATCGCTGAATTGAGAGGCTACTATTTGCGCATATTCAGACGTGTATTTAGATCCTAAATTCTCAGGTGCCGCATCTGCTTTAGTTTCAATGATCTCTAGAATAGCATCTTTAACCTCTTGATTGCTAGAGTCAGGAGTGTTTTTAATTTTTTCTAAGATCGCTTCCATAATCTCCATTTCGAGAGCCACAGCTTCTGGACTGGCTCCTTGAAACTCTACAGATTTTTGCATTTGTGGCAGCAACACATCAGTACCAGAAACTCCTGGTCCTGCAAGAGAGACGAAAAAGGCAATATCCTTAGGATTAGCGGCAATAACTATAGGCGCAATTAATCCGCCTTCACTGTGACCTATCAAACCTATTTTTTCAGGATCGATGTCATTGCGCGTTTTCAAAAAAGCTACCGCAGCCTCAACATCAGTAGCAAAATCTAAACTTGTAGCGTTGGCTTGTGTGCCTTCAGATTGCGCCACGCCGCGATCATCATATCTCAATACAGCAATCCCTTTCTTAGCGAGATGATCTGCAATGACAAGAAAAGGCTTGTGAAAAAAGAGTTGCTCATCCCGATCCTGAGGGCCCGAACCAGAAATCATGATCGCCACTGGGGGATTCTCAACATCAGCAGGCATGGTTAAAGTCCCGGCGAGTTTGATATTTCCAGCTTTAGGGTTTTCAAAAACTACATCTTCTACTTTATATGGAAAAGGTGCTTTGGGTTCTTGGGGTCTATCGGGCACAACTTCTTCATATGCTTTCTTTTCTAGAGTCATGGGTGCAGATCCAGGCCCTTGGGTGAAGGTTCCTTCAATTTTGCCATCTTTCAACTCTCCTACATATTTAATCTTATAGGCATCGAAAATTATAGTGATGAGTCCATCTTCAACCGTAGCACTGTCCATTTCGAAAAAGTTTTTAGACTGTTTCGGACTTTGCATTTTAGCGCTATAGCCATCTCCTAAGGGTGTAATTTCAAAAATAAGCGGCATGCCTTGAATGGAGCCCGTCCATGACCCTTCAAAAGCTTGTGCATGATTAAGGCATGAGAAAAAAAGGATGACCAGCCATAATGCGATGTTGAGTGTAGTTTTCATAGGTTGAGTTTTAAAGTTTTTCCAAAACTAGGAGACAGTTTCAAGCCACGGAAGTATATTATGACGAACGGTAAGCTGAAGATGACTAGCGGTTTTGTACGAGGGAATCACCCGGCCTTTTGAATTTGATGTTTTAAATCGGCTAATGGCTGTACTCCTGCACCTCGCCAGATTTGCTTGCCATTTTTAAAAATAAGGAATGCTGGAACACCGCGCACATTGAACTGGGCCGCAAGAGGCTGATTCTTATCCACATCTACTTTGATGATTTTCACTTGATCCCCTAGATCTTTTTTAAGTTCCTCTAACACAGGCATCATCGTCTGACATGGGCCACACCAGGTAGCATAAAAATCAACAAGCACTGGCACTTCCTGATCTACTATTTCACTGAACTTTGCCATAATGATAGTTTTTTACCAAATTACAAAATGTTCTATTTATGGATGAGTTATTAGAATGTCTTTTGTTTAGAAAGCATATTCTCCTGAAATGCCAATAGCACTAATCAAAACTTTATTTCTCTTTTCAACGTACACTTTTAGGCTCCAATTAGGATTCTATTGATTTCAAGGAGCCTGTAAAATATGTACCTTTACCTTGCTATGGAAGTACCACCACTAGAGGTTCAAATACAGACACTACCGCTATCTCCTGGAGTCTATTTGTATTTTGACAAGAACGACCGGCTCCTTTATGTAGGGAAAGCTAAAAAACTCAAAAAGCGAGTTTCCTCTTACTTTACGAAAAATCACGACAGCTATCGCATCAAGACGATGGTTCAAAAGATCTTTCGCATCGAGCACATCGTTGTTCAAACCGAGACAGATGCATTACTACTCGAGAATAGCTTGATCAAGTCCAGGTCTCCTAAATACAACATCATGTTGCGGGACGACAAAACTTATCCGTGGCTTTGTATCAAAAACGAACGCTTCCCTAGGATTTTCTTGACTAGAAAAATGATCAAGGATGGTAGTGAATATTTTGGACCTTATACCAGTGTTCGAACCGTGCGAACACTATTGGAATTAGTCAAATCCTTGTATCCAATTAGAACATGCAAATATGATTTACAGGAAGAAAAAATACAAGCAGGCAAATACAAGCTTTGCTTAGAATATCATATAGGAAATTGCAAGGGTCCTTGTGTTGCTCTTCAAACTGAAGCAGCATATAATAGAAATATCGAGGCTATTCGGAATATCGTAAAAGGAGATTTCAAAGATGCAGTGAACCATTTTCAAGGTTTAATGAAGGAAATGGCTTCTAACATGGAATTTGAAGAGGCTCAAATCATTAAGGATAAACTGGACATCCTGACCAGATATCAAGCAAAATCAACAGTAGTCAATCCTAATATCTCTAATGTTGACATTTTCACCATTGTTAGTGATGAGGCTGCAGGATATGTCAATTACATCCAAATCAATCATGGTTCCATAACCAGGTCGCACACCATGGAACTTAAGAAGCAGCTGGACGAGAGTGATAAAGAATTACTCCAACTCGCTATTGTCGAATTGCGTACCCGATTTGATTCTCAAAGCAAAGAAGTATACACTCAATTTGATGTGGATTTAGGAGAACATATTAAGGTGACCGTCCCTAAATTAGGAGATAAAAAACGTGTGGTCGAATTGTCAGAACGCAACGCAAAATTCTTCCGTCAAGAGCAGTTTAAAACAATTAAAATCGTAGATCCAGACCGTCATGTCAATAGATTAATGACCCAAATGAAAGCCGACTTGCGACTCGACGAGGAACCGCGTCATATGGAATGTTTTGACAATTCCAATATTCAAGGAACTAATCCTGTGGCCGCATGCGTTGTATTTAAAGATGGTAAGCCTAGCAAAAGTGATTACCGACATTTCAACATCAAAACTGTTGATGGTCCAGATGATTTTGCCAGTATGGAGGAAGTTGTTTATAGAAGATACCGGCGTTTACTAGAAGAAGATGAACCCTTACCTCAACTAGTCATCGTTGACGGTGGTAAAGGACAGTTGTCTAGCGGAGTCACCGCTTTGGAACGATTAGGTTTAAGAGGTAAAATTCCCATTATAGGAATTGCAAAGCGATTGGAAGAACTGTTTTATCCTAACGATCCCGTACCTTTATATTTAGACAAACGATCTGAAACGCTGAAAGTTATCCAGCAAATGCGTAACGAGGCGCACCGTTTCGGTATCTCGCATCATAGAAATAAGCGGAGCAAACAGGCGATAGAGACCGAGCTTGATGAAATACCTGGAATAGGTGAGAAAACAACAGTGGAGCTACTGCGTCATTTTAGGTCAGTCAAGAGAGTAAAAGAAGCTAGTAAACAAGAGTTAATCCCTATAGTTGGGACGAGTAAAGCACAGAGGATTATAGATTTTTACAAAGAGCACAGTGAATAGAATATTTCTTATGATAACGCTGGTTTTGATGGGGCAGTTTTGCCTATCACAAACTACGCCTGTCAAAGACTCCCTACTTCATTATGATGGCTCCCAAAAAATTGGTCTCGTTTTATCTGGAGGTGGTGCCAAAGGCTTAGCACATATAGGCACACTTAAGGTGATAGACTCTCTCGGTATTAAAATTGATTATATAGCAGGAACCAGCATGGGAGCCATTGTAGGTTCCCTATACGCCTCAGGTTATACCGGTCAACAAATAGATTCAATTTTCAAAGTCACTAATTTCAACAACATCATCTCTGACGAGATTCCTCGCAGTGCCAAAACATTTTATGAACGCCGTGAAAACGAGCGTTATGCAGTAACCCTACCCTTTGAAGATTTCAAAATCAAGCTGCCCAACTCCTTGAGTAAAGGTCAGAACGTTTATAATTTACTGTCTCAAGTTTTATCACACGTCAATGATGTGAATGATTTTACAAAACTTCCGATTCCCTTTTTCTGCCTCGCAACTGATATAGAAACAGGACAAGAAGTTGTTCTCGATTCTGGCTACTTACCCAGAGCCGTAAACGCCAGCGGAGCCTTACCGTCCCTATTTGCTCCCGTACAAATAGATAATAGAATGCTTATCGATGGGGGCGTTACGGATAATTACCCCATTGAAAAATTACGTGCCAAAGGCATGGATATCATCATAGGTGTGGACGTACAAGATGATTTTAAATCGCTCGATGAACTTACAGATGCTTTTAGCATACTGACTCAAATCAACAACTTTAGGACCATTAATGACATGAAGTTGAAGGCTCCAAAGACAGATATTTATATCCAACCCAATATTAAAAACTTTACCGTCATCTCATTTGACCAGGGAACCGCTATTGTTGAAAAAGGAAGAGTAGCAGCTCTGGCTCAAATAGGCTTGTTGAATCAATTATCTAATGCTGCTTATCAAAAGCCAAAACTAAAAACCGTCTCAAATGACCGTCTGTATTTGAGCAATATCAACATCAATGGTAATGAACGCTACACGAGGTCCTATGTGATTGGCAAATTTAAATTGACCACCCCAGGATTCACCACTTATGAAAACATCAAGAATGGTGTAAATAATCTACAAGCCACAAACAACTTCACTAAGATCAATTATGAGCTGATCCCTCATGAAGAAGGTCTAGAGCTTGACGTCACTGTAGAAGAATCGACTGTACGCAACTACTTAAGGCTTAGCTTACACTATGATGAATTGTTGCGCAGCGCAGCTTTAGTAAATCTTACCAGGAAAAACGTTCTCTTTAACAATGATGTAGTGTCTGCTGATTTTATTCTAGGTGACAATTTGCGCTATGTTGCAGATTATTACATCGATAAAGGAAATTACTGGTCCATTGGATTGCACAGCGAGTTCACTCAGTTTGAAAAAGATATTCCAACAAGCTTCATAAACTCCGTAACTGGAACTCTTCCCGTAGGTGTAAATAGTGTGGAGATCAACTATTATGATTGGACACAGCAGTTTTATTTACAAACCCGACTAGATAAAGGCTTCAATGTCATTGCGGGAGCAGAACTTAAATCTCTTGATATTTTTACGAATACTCTAGTTACAGGAAGCGTTACCGACAACCGCACTGATTTTGAAAACAGCACCACGGGCAGTATTTATGGTAAAGCGCTGTACGACACCTATGACAACAATTTCTTTCCCTCCTCTGGCTGGAAAGTAGACGCAGATTTTCACTTGTATTTATATAATGATGTACTTCAAGAAGATTTTAGTGAGTATTCTATCGCTCAACTACAAGTGGGGTATGCGAGAGCTTTCGGGAAATTTAGTTTAAGAGCAGAAGGACATGTTGGTATTTCCATCGGGAATCCTGAGACTTCATCGCTCGATTTCGTTTTGGGCGGTTATGGTGCTAGACGTATAAATAACCTTATTCCCTTTTACGGCTATGATTTTATAAGTTTAAGCGGGAACACCATGATGCGCAGCTTGTTTGAGCTGGATTACGAGATCTTCCGTAAAAACCATGTGGTGTTGAGTGCAAATTTTGCAAATCTGGACGACGATCTGTTTGAACAAGACGACTGGTACAGCAAGGCACGCTATTCTGGTTTTGCCGTTGGTTATGGTGTGGAGACCTTTTTGGGACCTTTAGAATTAAAATACAGCTTTAGCCCACAGCAAGATGACGGTGAGTTTTTTGTTAGGCTAGGTTTTAATTTTTAGAATTGTAAGAAGTCCGCTTTCGCGAAAGCGAAATACCACATCATCACCCTGCAAAATCAGTTAAAGAAATCACTGTATTTGAGTAATTGTAACATTTAACCTACAATCGCATCTAATTTATAGAGGTTCCTTATGGAATGGTCTAGAGAATTTCCGAAATTTACGTTCACAACACTACAGCTATGCCTTTTTATCATAAAATGGGAAAAATACCGCACAAGCGCCACACGGTCTTTAAAAAACCAGACGGCTCGCTGTATTACGAACAACTATTTGGAACCATAGGTTTTGATGGGATGTATACGAACTCGTATCACACACATCGCCCTACTATGGTTAAGGAAATACAAGGCAGTTATAGCGTTAAACCTGAAATTGCCCTTGAAAATCATTTAAAATCTTATCGCTTGAAAGGTTTTCAGGTACCACCGCAACCCGACTATCTGGATAGCAGAACGACGGCGCTGGTAAATAGCGATGTGGCTATTGTGCTGGCAGCACCTCAAGAATCTCTGAGAGATTATTTTTATAAAAATGCAGATTCTGATGAGTTGCTTTTTGTGCATCAAGGAACTGGAACCTTGAGAACCCATTTAGGAAGTCTTGAGTTTAAGTATGGAGATTATCTATTGATTCCTAGAGGTGTTATTTATCAAATTGATTTCGACACCCCTGTCAATCGATTTTTTATAGTAGAGAGTCGACGACCTATTTATACTCCTAAGAGGTATCGCAACGGGTTTGGTCAATTGTTAGAGCATTCACCGTTTTGTGAACGCGATTTGCGCAGACCAGAACAGTTGGAGACTCATGATGAAAAAGGAGAGTTTTTGATCAAGATTAAGAAACAAGACGAGATTTTTGAAATGGTCTATGCCTCCCACCCTTTTGATGTGGTAGGCTATGATGGCTACAACTACCCCTATGCGTTTTCCATTCACGATTTTGAACCTATAACTGGCCGCATTCACCAACCGCCGCCTGTCCACCAAACATTTGAGACGGATGCGTTTGTAGTATGTAGTTTTGTGCCGCGCAAATACGATTACCATCCGGACAGCATCCCTGCACCCTATAATCATAGCAATATTGACAGCGATGAAGTGTTGTATTATGTCGACGGAGATTTTATGAGTCGTAACGATATCGAGAAGGGGCATATTTCCCTTCATCCAGCAGGCATTCCACATGGGCCACATCCTGGTGCGGTGGAACGTAGTATAGGCCAAACAGAAACTGAAGAGCTGGCTGTAATGGTAGATACGTTTAAGCCATTAAAAGTAACTAAAGCAGGTCTCGCGATTGCTGATGATTCGTATCATAAAAGCTGGCTAGATCATAAATAACAACTATTAAAACTATCACATTGAACGAAATTCAAAACAAATTACCTGCAGATCCTGGAGCGATGATCCTGGGAATCATCGCTTTAATTATAAGTTTGATAGGCTGTTGTTGCGGCATTCTTGCCATTCCAACGGTTATTATGAGCATCATAGGACTGGTATGGGCAAACAAAAGTGTCAAGGCCTATAAAATGGCTCCTGACTCTTACAACCCAAGAAGTTACAGCAATGTAAAATCAGCAAAAATTGTCAACATCATTGCACTTGTGCTAAGCGTCATCGGTTTTGTAATTTCCTTGATTTGGTTCGGTACTGCTATGCTGGATCCAGAAGGGGTTTTCAAAAAACTAGAAAACGGAGATTTTAAAAGACAGATAGATGGTTTTGAAGATGACGGCGAGGTGGATGAAGAAATAGATACTTGGAAGTATGAAGATGCTGTGGACAGCACTCAGGTCAACCAAGAAGTGATTGAAGTGGAACAAGTGACTGACAGTATCTAAAAAAATGAAGATCAAAAAGTCTTTTTTAGCATTTCAAACCAGAGCCATGTGGTGATTGTAGAAATAAATCCGTTTCACAATTATTTCACCCTCAAAAATTCAATGCCATGCCTGCAGAAATCAAAAAATTAAAAGATCTAAAAAATACGGAATACAGCCTCAAGAAGTTATTCAATGAGGCCGAAGACTTTTTGCCTTTATTAGGAACAGACTACGTCGAGCTTTATGTAGGAAACGCAAAGCAAGCCGCGCATTTTTACAAAACAGCTTTCGGTTTCCAGTCCTTAGCCTATGCTGGATTAGAGACTGGGCTTAAAGACCGAGTTTCTTATGTTCTACAACAAGGTAAAATAAGATTAGTCCTTACCACTCCCTTGCAAAAAGGTGGCGAAATCAATAGACATATTGAAGAACATGGAGATGGTGTTAAAGTTGTTGCCTTGTGGGTAGAAGATGCGACTAAAGCGTTTGAGGAAACCACAAAAAGAGGAGCTAAACCTTTTCAGGAACCTACCAAAGAAACGGACGAGCATGGAGAAGTGGTCCGCTCGGGAATCTATACCTATGGAGAAACCGCACATACGTTTGTGGAACGCAAAAACTATAACGGCATTTTCTTACCTGGATTCAAGAAATGGGAATCTCATTACAACCCTGAGCCAGTAGGTTTAAAGTTTATCGACCATATGGTAGGTAACGTGGGCTGGGATGAAATGAATACCTGGTGTAAGTTTTATGGCGAGGTGATGGGATTTGCCCAAATCATCTCCTTTGCAGATGATGATATAGCAACAGAATATACTGCGTTGATGAGCAAGGTAATGAGTAATGGTAATGGCCGTGTCAAGTTCCCTATCAACGAACCTGCAAAAGGAAAAAAGAAATCTCAAATTGAAGAATATTTAGATTTCTACAATGGGCCTGGAGTACAGCACATTGCCGTGGCTACAGATGATATCGTTAAAACAGTAAGCGCCATGAGGGATCGCGGTGTGGAATTTTTATATGTTCCAGATGAGTATTATGATGATTTGTTAGAGCGTGTAGGAGAAATTGATGAAGATGTAGAAGTACTGAAGAAGCATGGCATTTTGATCGATCGCGATGAAGAAGGTTACTTATTGCAGTTATTTACAAAAACAATTGTCGACAGACCAACTATGTTCATTGAAGTTATTCAGCGTAAAGGCGCTCAGTCTTTCGGAGTAGGTAATTTTAAAGCATTGTTTGAGGCTATTGAAAGAGAACAAGCCCTGAGAGGCACATTATAAAAAATTGGAATAGGTTTTGTATTCCTATCGTAGAGGCAACTAAAAGGCGCCTTACCACAGTCATGAAACGAATTATACCAGTACTGCTCACATTGTTCACTATAAGCGTGGGCTTTGCTCCTGCTTATGAAACAGCCCCACAACGAGCTTATGCAGATGGGGAGTGGTTTAAATTCCGCATACACTATGGGATGTTTAATGCGAGTTATGCGACGCTAGAGGTTAAGGATACAAAGCTTAACGGTAAAAAAGTATATCATTTAAAAGGTAAAGGAAAATCCACAGGATTGATGCACTTGTTTTTTGAAGTCAATGATCGCTATGAAAGCTATATTGATAAAGAAACTGGAGCACCTTATAGATTTATACGGGATATAGATGAAGGTGGTCATACCAAGGATATTCAAATCGATTTTGATCATGCCACAAAAGTTGCTACGATCAACAACAAGAAGCGCAAGGAAATAACTCAAATGAGCATCAAACCAGGGACTCAAGATATGATCTCTGCATTTTATCATTTGCGCAATATTGTGGATGCCACCAAACTGAAAAAAAATGATGAATTCATCGTTCCTATGTTTTTTGATAACGAGAATTATGATTTCAAAATGAAATTTTTAGAGCGCGAAGTGGTTCGTACTAAATTTGGAAAAATCAATGCGCTCAAATTCCGTCCCTATGTTCAATCCGGTCGTGTTTTTGAAGAAGAAGAAAGTCTGACCGTATGGATTAGCGATGATGAGAATAAATTGCCTCTTAAAATTCAGGCAAAGCTAGCCGTGGGATCTTTGACTGCAGACCTAGACGCTTTTAAAGGCTTGAGTCATTCTTTTAAAAAGATTGCCGATTAACTAAAGCTTTGCCCATTTGTGGTAAATAGCAGCGGATTAAACTCGCAATTCGCTCAGGTTGTTTATTTTTGGGGCAATCTTAACATACATTAATGTCGGACCAGATATCCCCTGAAATCGCGGAACGTATCCATTTGCTAGAAAAGAAGTTTAAAAACTCTGGGCAGGACATGCTTTCTTATCTTGATGGGCTGCTCTACGACCAGTACATAACTTACTGGGACTACATACGTCTTGACACCTTATTAAGCCTTCAAGTACCATCCACGTCTTTTCCTGACGAGATGATTTTTATAGGCTACCATCAGATTACAGAGCTTTATTTCAAATTGGTCATTCACGAGCAAATGCAGATCATAGAGCAAGAGCATTTGACCGGCACTTACTTTTTAGAGAAAATTCGACGCATCAACAGGTACTTCAATGTGATGATCAACAGCTTTGAGGTTATGATTAAAGGAATGGAGCGCGAGCAGTTTCTTAAATTCCGCATGTCTTTGCTGCCTGCTAGTGGCTTTCAAAGTGCGCAGTTCCGTATGATAGAGTTTTATTCGACAGACATGTTGAATCTTGTTCATTATGAGGAGCGAGCACGCTTTCGCGAAAGCGAAAAAACCAACAACATCCCAACACTTTTTGAAAATATCTACTGGAAACGTGGTGGGATTGACAAAGCAACTGGAGAAAAAACGCTTACACTAAAGCAATTTGAGAAGCGTTATACTCCTAGATTTTTAAGAATCGCAGAGCAAGTGAAGCATACTAATATTTATCAACGATACCTTTCCCTACCACCGGAAGAACAAATCCCGGAATTGAAGGAAGAACTACGCAACATGGATTTGAGCGTAAATGTGAATTGGTTATTGATGCATATGGGAGCAGCTCACCGCTATTTACGTAAAGAAGGTGGCGCTGTTAAAGCCACTGGAGGCACCAACTGGAAAGAATTTTTACCACCTAGTTTTCAAAAGATTTCATTTTTCCCAAGTTTATGGACTGATCAAGAACATGATGAATGGGGAAAACAATGGGTGGATCACTTATTTAATACAAAATAACAGAATGAAGAAATTAATAGCCCTTGCATTTACTGCATGCCTAATAGTCCTTACTTCCTGTAATGATAATGAAGAGACAAAAGACTTGGCTGTTTTAGAACAAATTAAAATTGCACCTGTTTATTTATACGGCTATGATTTGAATAACTATAATGTAGTTGAAGACACTGTTCAATCAGGGGCTACGTTTAATGACTTGATTGCGCCGCATCTGGTTCAAGGTCAAAGTGCTTATGAAGCTGCAATCACTATGGATTCTGTTTTCCCCCTGAGAAAGATCCAGGCTGGAAAACCCTATAAAATCATCAAACGCAAGGATAAAGCGGGAACTCCAGAGGCTTTTATTTATGAGGCAACTCGCATGGAGTATGTGCAACTCAAATTAACAGGCCAGCTAGAGGCAAAAGCAAATCAACATCCGTTAACCGTAAGACGTAAAACGGCATCTGGAGTAATTCACTCCACTCTTTCAGAGGCAATGGAAGAAGAAGGTCTAGGAATGAGCGCCATTTATGAATTAAGTGATATTTATAAATGGACCATCGACTTTTTCAAATTACAAGAAGGGGATAAGTTTAAAATGATCTATCAAGAGCGTTATATCAATGACTCTATATATGCTGGGATTGAAGCAATTGATGTGGCCGTATTTGAAACTGGCGGTAAACCGTATTACGCATTTGATTATGTAACTGATAGTATCAAGGGGAAAAGAGATTATTACAGTGATAAAGGAACGACTTTAAGAAATTTCTTCCTAAAGGCACCCGTAAATTATACGCGTATCTCTAGTAGGTACAGCGGTAACCGCTTTCACCCAGTTCAAAAACGATGGAAAGCTCATAGAGGTACAGACTACGCCGCTGGTTATGGAACACCTATCGTTTCTACTGCAAATGGTGTGGTTACTAAGTCTGGTTATACTAGAGGTAATGGAAACTATGTAAAAGTACGCCACAATGGAACCTATGAGACCCAGTACCTGCACATGACTAAAAGACTGGTTAAAGTGGGACAAAGTGTTGCGCAGGGACAAACCATTGGTACTGTGGGAAGCACAGGACTCGCTACAGGACCGCACGTATGCTACAGATTTTGGGTAAATGGAGTACAAGTAGATCCCTACAAACAAAACCTGCCTAGTGCAGATCCATTACCTAAAGATCAAATGTCGCTATTCCAAAAACACATTGAGCCTTTAAAAGCTGAAATCGACAACCTACCTTACAAAGACACTGCAGCAGTTTTATGAAAAATGTAAATCCAACCGAAACAAATTCATGGAACATTCTAAAAGAACACTACCGGAATCTCAAAAACTTTGATTTAAAGGAGGCTTTTGCTGGAAACCCTTCTAGAGCAGAGAACTTCACATTAGTCGATGATGATTTTTATGTAGATCTTTCTAAGAACTTACTTACAACTGCCACTAGAGATGCATTGGTAGCCTTAGCGGAAGAGTGCCATTTATCTGAAGCAATGGACTCCTATTTTAACGGAGAGCCAATTAACCTTACAGAAGGTAGAGCAGTTTTGCACACCGCTTTAAGAACTCCTCTAGCTAAAGCAGATGACAAAGTGAAAAGCTTTGTGAAAGAAGCGCTTGAGAGTAAAAAGAAAATGTTTGATTATGTGGATCAAATACACAATGGTGATCTACTAGCATCAAATGGTGAAAAGTTTGATACTGTCGTCAATATAGGCATAGGCGGGAGTGATTTAGGACCAGTGATGATCTATCAGGCGCTGGAGGCATACCAGAATAATTTGAAAGTTCATTTCGTTTCTAATGTTGAGGGAGATCATGTAGAAGAAGTCTTGAAAAAGATTCAGCCAGAAAGAACCTTATTCGTTATTGTTTCTAAATCTTTTGGAACTCAAGAAACACTTACCAACGCCACAACCATAAGAAATTGGTTTACCGGCAAGGTGAATGCGGAGGCTGTAAGCCAGCATTTTATAGCCGTAAGCAGTAATGTGGATCGTGCCACCGCATTCGGTGTGGACGAAAACAACATTTTCCCCATGTTTGATTGGGTAGGTGGTAGATTTTCCTTGTGGAGTACCGTGGGTATGTCCGTTGCGTTAGGAGTGGGAACTTCAAATTTTCAAGAATTGCTAGATGGCGCCCATAGCATGGACGTTCATTTTAAAGAAACCCCTTTACTAGAAAACATACCTGTACAGCTCGCACTATTAACCATTTGGTATAATAATTTCTTTAAGGCAGAAAGTGAGGCCGTGATTCCTTATACCCAATACTTACAAAAACTTCCAGCTTATTTGCAGCAAGCAATCATGGAAAGTAATGGTAAGAGCGTGGATAGAACTGGAGAATCTGTGGATTATCAAACCGGCAATATTGTTTGGGGAGAACCAGGCACTAACTCGCAACATGCTTTCTTCCAATTGATCCATCAAGGAACTAAGTTGATTCCTGCTCATTTTATCGCTTTCGCGAAAGCGAAATACCCACAGCCAGATCACCACAACAAATTAATGGCCAACTTCTTTGCACAAACAGAAGCCCTCATGAACGGCAAATCTGAGGAAGAGGTAAAAGCAGACCTTGATCAAACAGATCTCACTGAAATTGAAAAGAAAAGACTACAACCCTTTAAGGTATTTGCAGGTAACAAGCCGACGACGACAATTTTAATCGATGAATTATCCCCTAAAAGTATAGGAAAGTTAGTTGCGATGTATGAACACAAGATTTTTGTAGAAGGTGTTATATGGAATGTCTACAGTTATGATCAATGGGGTGTCGAACTAGGGAAAATTTTGGCAGATCGCATACTTGATGATATTGAACAACTTAAATCTGACGGTCATGACGCTTCTACCACCGCATTGCTTAAACAGTTTTATTCTAAATTATCTTAATCTAAACATTATCAACACCTTATAGTTGAAAAGTTACGAGTTAATTAATGTTAGCTTAATGTTGGAGAACTGTTAAACGACTTATTTTTGCACTAACCAAAAATTAAATCGTTTCAAAATGAACAAATCACTACAAATTTTCCTCTTTCTAGGAATAATTTTAAGCTCGATGGCTGCCATGGGACAAGGGGTTACTACCTCATCCATTAACGGTCGAGTATTAGAAGGAGAAAACCAGCCACTTTTGGGTGCTACCGTTATAGCGGTACACACTCCTACAGGAACTAAGTATGGTTCTGTAACTGACTTTGAAGGATACTACCGTATCAACAACATGCGCGTCGGTGGACCGTATAACATTACTATTACTTATGTAGGTAAACAAGATCTTGCCCTTACTGACATCTACTTACAACTAGGTGAGTCTGAGCAAATCAACGCTACACTTGCAGAATCTACAAATGCTCTTGATGAGATCGTCATCCAGGCACAACGTAATGGTATTTTTGACAGTAGTCAAACAGGACCTTCAACAAACATCTCTACTCGTGAGATTCAAGCACTTCCTACTGTAACTAGAGACATCTCAGATTTGTTGAGAAAAACACCTCAAGCTTCTGTTGGAGAAAATGGATCCATAAGTTTAGCTGGTGTGAACAACCGTTACAACTCCTTCTATATTGACGGCGCAGTAAGCAATGATGTTTTTGGACTTGCTGGATCTGGAACTAATGGTGGTCAGATAGGCGTTAACCCTATTTCTTTAGACGCTATTGAATCTTTCTCTGTAAACCTAGCTCCTTTTGACGTACGTCAATCTGGTTTTGCTGGTGGAGCGATCAATGCAATTACACGTTCTGGAACTAACACTTGGTCTGGATCTGCTTATGGATATTATAGAGATGAAAATCTAGCTGGTAAAACTCCAGGTGGGTTCAATGCTGAAGATAGAGAGAAATTAGATCCATTTACAGCTTCTCGAATAGGAGCACGTATTGGTGGACCTATCATTGAGGACAAATTGTTCTTCTTTTTGAACTATGAGCGTCAAGATGAAGAAAGCCCACGTTTCTTTGATGCAGCTGCATACAATGGAGACTCTAGCGTAACCGATATTCAGAACTTACGACAGAATTTGATCGATACTTTCAATTATAACCCAGGAGGTTTTGAAGATGGTACACAATCTTTAATTTCAGATACGTTTACTGCCCGTTTAGACTACAACCTTGATGATAAGAACACTTTTACTTTAAAGCATAACTACGTTAGTGGTGAATCTAACTCGCCTAGCCTAAGTAATGCAAACAACATCAACTTTGCGAATGCTGGTGTCTTGTTTCTATCTGAAACTAATAGTTCTACTTTTGAATGGAGAACTACCAATGGTTCTAATTTATCTAACAATTTAGTAATTGGGTACACTACAGTGAATGACGATAGAGATCCTATCGGGCGTAACTTCCCAAGAGTACAGATTGAAGATGGAAATAACGGGAGCATCACTTTAGGTTCTGAAGCTTTCTCTACTGGTAACATCCTAGACCAGACTTTATTCAATGTTACCAATAACTTTGAAATTCAATCGGGAGCTCACAATTTTACACTGGGTGCAAACTTTGAATATTTTGATGTAAGAAACGTTTTTGTTCGTCAAAACTTCGGTCAATACCAATTCTTGAGTCTTGCTGACTTCAACACTTATTTTGACAACAACCCTAATAACGATGTGGCTGCAGATGCGTATGACTATAGTTATTCATTATTAGACCCTGCAGGAACTACTGGAGATGATATTACAGCAGCGGCAGCAGCTTTTAATTATTCTCAATTAGGCTTCTACGCGCAAGATGCTTGGAACCTTACTGAAAACTTCCGTTTGACGTATGGTATTCGTGTAGATGTTCCTTATTTTGAAGATGGAACTGTAAATGATGATTTCAACACTAGAACGGTAGCTTTGCTTGAAGCAGCTGGTAAAGACTTGCAAGGTGCACGCGTTGGTAAACCAATCGCAAGCAGACTTCATGTTGCTCCACGTTTGGGAATCAACTGGGATGTTAAGGGTGATAACACAACACAGGTACGTGGTGGTATAGGAATCTTTACTTCTAGAATACCTTTAGTATGGCCAGGTGGTGCTTATAATAATAATGGTGTATCAGTTGGTTCTGTAGATGAAAGAGACTTCCCTAATAGAGAAGTATTCTTTAATGCTGATCCTAGCAACCAGCCTATTGGTAATGGTGCAGCTCCAGGAAGTGGAGAATTAGGTGGGCAGATTGATTTATTCGCTCCTGACTTTAAATTGCCACAACGCTTAAAATACAATATAGGTATTGATCAAAAATTAGGCGTATGGGGATTGATCGCATCAGCTGACTTCTTGTACAATGATGTTATCAACGATGTTACTTACCAAAACTTAAATACTGTAGGACCTATTGGAACTTTAAATGGTGCTGACAATCGTTTCTTCTACGGTAGAAATAGAATTGATGACACTTACAGCAACATTTATTTAGGAACTAATACAAATGACGGCTACTCCTATAATGCGACATTTACTTTAACTAAGCCTGTACAAAACGGATTTGGTGGTCAAGTGTCTTATACTTATGGTGATGGTGAAGCTGTATTTGAAGGAACTTCTTCTCAAAACAGCAGCCAGTGGAGAAATGTTTTGACTGTTAATGGTAAAAACACTGCAACGTTACAAAACTCTCAATTTGCAACAGGTCACCAGATCATTGCAAACGCCACTTATGACTTGACATGGAATGAAAACATTTCTACAACCTTTGGATTGTTCTACACTGGACAAAATGGTGGTCGTATATCTTACATCTATAATGAAGGAAGAGACTTATTAGGTGATGATTCACGTGATAATGCTTTGCTTTATGTTCCTGCTAACGCAAGTGAGATTAACCTTGTTCCTTTGACTAGAAATGGTGTAACCTTTTCTCCAGCAGAGCAGTATGCAGCTCTTGACCAATTCATTGAAAACGATGAGTACCTAAGAACGCGTCGTGGTCAGTATGCTGAGGCTAATGCAAGTCGTGCATCCTGGAACCACAGTATCGACTTGAAAATATTGCAAAACTTCTCTATCTACACAGGAGCAGATAAGCAGAATAAAAACACGTTACAACTTTCTGTTGACTTATTCAACGTGGCTAACTTGCTGAACAAAGACTGGGGTGAACGTACATTCGTTCCTGGATTTGGTGAAGTTGGTTTAGTTACTACAGAGAGAGGTGGTCCAAACCCAGAATTTACGTTTGATCCTACCTTCACTAATGATGACGTAGAAGTTATCGATGATGGTGGTACAAGATCTTCAAGATGGCAAGGTCAGATAGGTCTTAGATATATTTTCAACTAGAACCTTTCTTACATTAAGATTCAGAACCCGACTCAAACGAGTCGGGTTCTTTGTTTTTGGAGTATTTTTGTTGAAAGCAAAACGACCATGTACAACATTCTTAAAGCAGCTCACTCTGGCTGGGCATACCTTCTCTTATTAGTTCTAGTCATCGCAACCGTCAATGCGCTTATTGGCTTATTCGGTAAGAGAGAATTTGGAAATAGAGACTTTAGTTTTGCACTTATAGGGTTGATCGTTACACACATCCAGTTGTTGATAGGACTAGTTCTGTGGGCATTATCACCTTACTCCAGCGCACTTTTTTCAAATACCTCTGAGGTCATGGCGACTCCAGCACTACGCCTTTTAGCACTAGAGCACCCACTCATGATGATCATCGCAGTAGCCCTTTTGACGATAGGATATTCTAAACACAAAAAGAAAATCGTTAGCAATGGCAAATTCAAGATGTTAGCGATCTTTTATTCACTTGCTTTTATTGTCGTTCTCAGCCGCCTGCCTTGGTCTCAATGGATGTAGGAGAATGGAAATGAGTTCGCTTTCGCGAAAGCGAAAAACCAATCTATCTTAAATATAAAAAGAGTTTAAGTTGTTGCCGTAGTAGCTTGCTGCAATGGCATCACGGAATTCAAATGCTCAAATGCTTTATCAATAGATTTGATATGATCCATTTTGAGTAACAAGCGCATTCCACTTCTGGTTTGTTTTTGTTTCATTTGCATCTTACTGTCGCGATGACTCATGGATTGAATCAATTGACCAAACGTATCACTCTTGTAGAATCTGTGTTCTTGATCTGCAATGAAGTAACCAACAAATTGGCCTTGCTTCATAATAATCTTTTCTAGTCCCATACGGCTAGCAATCCACTTGACCTTGATACTAGTCAAGAGATCTTCCGCAGGATCTGGTAGCTCACCAAAACGGTCCAATAGCTCCTTACGGAACACCTCTAGTCCCGTTTCATTCTCAACATCATTCAGCTTTGAATACAATGCGAGTCGCTCTGTAACGCTGTTAATATAATCATCTGGGAATAACAGTTCAAAGTCTGTATCTATGGTTACATCGCTCACGTGCTTCTTGTTGGGCTGATCAGTGGTAGGGTACAAATCTTTAAATTCGTTTTCCTTTAACTCTTCTATCGCCTCACTTAAAATCTTTTGGTAGGTATCAAAGCCGATCTCGTTGATAAAACCACTCTGCTCTCCACCCAGAATATCTCCTGCACCACGTATCTCTAAATCCTTCATCGCGATGTTGAAACCGCTACCCAACTCTGAGAAACTTTCTACCGCTTGAATGCGCTTGCGGGCATCGTCCGTCATCATATCGTATGGCGGCGTGATGAAATAGCAAAAGGCTTTCTTGTTGCTTCGACCCACACGACCGCGCATCTGGTGCAAATCAGACAGTCCAAAGTTATTTGCATTATTGATGAAAATGGTATTTGCATTAGGAACATCCAATCCACTTTCAATAATCGTAGTACTAATCAATACATCAAACTCGCCGTTCATAAAAGCGAGCATGATGGATTCTAGTTTCTTCCCGTCCATTTGACCATGACCTATACCTATTTTGGCATCTGGCACTGATCGCTGAATCATACCTGCGACTTCCTTGATATTTTCAATGCGATTGTGCACAAAGAATACCTGGCCACCACGTGAAATCTCATAACTCACTGCATCCCTGATGGTTTCTTCTGAAAAACGAACCACGTGAGTTTCTATGGGGTGCCTGTTGGGTGGTGGTGTCTTGATAACACTTAAATCACGAGCCGCCATCAATGAGAACTGTAAAGTTCTGGGTATAGGTGTCGCTGTGAGGGTAAGCGTATCTATATTTTCTTTGAGTGTCTTTAACTTGTCCTTGACAGCCACACCAAATTTTTGCTCCTCATCAATAATGAGCAACCCAATATCCTTAAACTTAACAGATTTGCTCACCAGTTGATGCGTACCGATGACGATGTCAATAGACCCATTTGCTAGACCTTCTAAAACTTCTTTACGCTCTTTAGCGGTGCGGAATCGATTCAAATAGTCGACCCTCACCGGCATATCTGCAAGACGTTCCCTAAATGTTTTTGCATGTTGGAATGCTAGAATGGTCGTAGGTACTAGAACAGCGACCTGTTTACCATTGACCGCGGCCTTAAAGGCTGCTCGAATGGCAACTTCTGTCTTTCCAAAACCTACATCACCACACACCAATCGATCCATAGGGCGCTCGCTTTCCATGTCATTTTTGACATCTTGGGTCGCGGTACTTTGATCTGGCGTGTCTTCATAAATAAAGCTCGCCTCTAATTCGTTTTGAAGGTAACCGTCAGGTTCATATTGATAGCCTTTATTTGCCCTGCGTTTTGCGTATAGCTTGATCAGGTCAAAAGCGATTTGCTTAACTCTAGTTTTGGTCTTCGCTTTTAATTTTTTCCAGGCAGGACTTCCTAACTTATATATCTTAGGAACTTTTCCATCCTTAGCGGCGTATCTGGTGATTTTGTGTAACGAGTGAATCGATACGTACAAAATATCTCGCTCCCCATAAAAAAGTTTGATGGCCTCCTGCATCTTGCCATTGACATCAATCTTTTGTAGCCCGCCAAATTTCCCGATACCGTGATCAATATGAGTTACATAATCACCAATCTCGAGAGTGTTGAGTTCCTTTAAAGTAATCGCTTGCTTTTTAGCATAGCCATTTTTCAAATGGAACTTGTGGTAGCGGTCAAATATCTCATGATCTGTATAGCAAGCGATACGCAAGTCGTGATCAATAAATCCTTGATATAAAGTCATGATCACCGTTTCATAAGAAACATTAGCGCCCATATCATCAAAAATGTCCTTAAAACGTTTAGCCTGTTGTGCTGAACTACAAAATAGGATGGTTTTATATCCATCATCCTCGTTTTGTTTAAGGTTATCAATGAGTAATTCAAACTGCTTATTAAAAGAAGGCTGCGGTGCGGTGCGGTACACCACATCAGCATTACTTCCTGAAAACTCTACCGTATTAAAATCTGGTAGCTGACTTTTTAATAAATCAGACGTGCAAAAAATATCTTGAGGTTCCAGTTGCTTGATCTCACCTTGCAGATTCTTGTAGGCTATTTCCGCTTTCGCGAAAAGCGAATCCATCTTACCATACAGCATGTCCAGGTTTTGCGCAAAAACCACTGTTTTTGAAGATAGATATTTGAAGAAGCTCTCCCGCCGCTCATCGGAATGCTTGTTCTCTACATTTGGAATGATGCTTATTTTTTTGATCTTGTCTTGCGAGAGTTGCGATTCTACATCAAAAACTCTAATAGAATCAATCTCGTTACCAAAAAACTCTATCCGGTAAGGCTCATCATTTGAAAATGAGAACACATCTAAAATACCGCCGCGCAAAGAAAACTCTCCTGGCTCTGTTACAAAATCAACCCGTTTAAAAGCGTATTCAAACAATACTTCATTAGCAAAGTCGATGGAGATCTGGTCTCCTACAGCTATTTTCAATGTGTTTTTCTCCAGCTCTTTACGAGTAACCACTTTCTCAAATAGGGCTTCTGGATAAGTAACTATGATCGCTGGCTTCTTGCGCGAATTGATACGATTCAACACCTCAGCACGTAGCAGGACATTAGCGTTATCTGTATTTTCAATCTGATAAGGCCTTCTATAGCTACCTGGGTAAAACAAAACATCTTTCTCCCCCACCATTTTCTCCAGATCATTCAGGTAGTAAGCCGCCTCTTCTTTATCATTTAGAATGAGAAGAAATGGCTTTTCTGAATCATTGAAAAGGTTTTTTAATATGAAGGAAAGCGAGCTTCCTACTAAACCTTGAACCCTTAAAGATCCTTGAGGTAATTCCACATGCTCCTTAAGGCGAACCGTGTTGACTGCCTTTGCGTAAGCTTCAATGATTTCTGGATATCCCAAAAGGTATAAGAATTGGCTGCAAAGATAGCTTGCTATCGCACCTCTTCCCAAATATTGAGAATTCTTTCACAGCCTATAACATCCTGCGGTGTACATTTAGACATGAAGCATTATGACGTATTTATTTTAGGGACTGGAACCGCTGGTAAGTTAGTAGCTAATCGCTGCGCCGATGCTGGTCTAACTGTAGGAATCATTGACAACCGGGAATATGGGGGAACTTGCTCGCAGCGCGGTTGCGACCCTAAAAAACTGATGTTAGCAAGCAGTGAAGCGCTGGAAGCAGCTAGAAATATGAAAGGTGATGGTATCACAGGAGATATTGCCATCAATTGGATAGATGTTTACAATTATGCCAGACGTTATGCTCAAGACATTCCCGATAATACTGAGGAATTTTTAAAAGAGCTGGGAGTAGATCGCCACCATGGAGAAGGCTATTTTGTCGACGAGAAAACTTTCCGCTATGGCGATACTTCCCTTACTGCAGATAAATTTGTCATAGCTACAGGAATGAAGCCGCTGGAGTTAAAAATTCCAGGAGCAGAGCATTTATTGACCAGTGATGATTTTTTCAATTTAAAAGATCTACCAGAAAAAGTTCTCTTTATAGGCGGTGGTTATGTAGGAATGGAATTCAGTCACATGCTAGCGCGGGCAGGAGTTAAAGTTACTGTTGTAGAGCAAGGTGAACAGCTGCTTCCTCCTTTTGAAAAATATACAGTTGATTTCCTGAAAGAATGCAGTGAAGAATTAGGCATCGATATCCTATTAAACTCTCAAGCAGCAGCAGTTGAAAAAGATGGTGATCGATTTATAGTGAAGTACAGTAAAGACGGTATTTTACATCAGGTTACCTCAGATCTTATTTTTAATACGGCAGGTAGAGTCCCCTCCATAAAGCAGCTTCAACTAGAAAATGCAGGAGTAGTAACAGATCGTTCGGGTATTGTTGTGAACGAATACTTTCAAAGCACAAGCAATGAAAGGTTCTATGCTTGTGGTGATGTATCTAGTAAGAATGTACCCCTAACCCCATTAAGCGGACTTGAAGCTAATATTGCTGCTAAAAATATAACCGAAGGAAAGCATGCTTTTATTCCTGTAGATATACCAAGCGTTGCGTTTACCATACCCCAAGTCGCAGGAATAGGACTAACTGAAAAACAAGCTAAGGCTACAGGTAAAAAGTTTAAGGTATTTTTCCAAAATGCCAGTGGATGGTTCAACACCAGACGCATCAAGGCTGGATGCTATGCCTATAAAGTTATAGTAGACGAGGAGACAAGAATGGTGTTAGGAGCGCATATCATATCTCATGAAGCGGGTGAAACCATCAATATATTTTCAGTTGCGATGAATCACGATATTACATTCCAGTACCTGCAACAGACGATATTTACATACCCCAGCTGGGCAAACGATATCAAAAGCTTTTAAGCTTTAGAAGCACGCCATTGTTTAAATTTGAGCATCGGATTGGTAGCTCTGTTTTGATATCCATGTATGCAGACATTGACAAAAATGACTGCAGCACAGCCTAGTGCTAAATAAGAAATATCATTCATGGTTCCTGAATGTCTCACATAAATAGCAACCAGCGCCCATATGGCGACACTCGCATATTCACGCATGTTTCGATACCACACCATCATTAAGTTGATTACAGTGGCTACGACAATTAAAGCTAAAGTGGCTAATATTTGTTGGTTTTCTGGGATATCAAACATGCCATTAAGGTAGCTGGCAACGTTTGCGATTATAGCCACACTTATCCAACCTGTATAAAGGCATAAGGGCCACCATACAAAAGCAATTATAGGAAGTGGGGCGTCCCATATTTCCATATCAAGTTGCTTGACACAAATCAATAAACTTACTAAAATACCTATCATACAAAGCACCGAAGCCCCTATCATTTCTTCCAACCATAAGGCAACCCAAATGGTGCAAAAAATATTAGCCAGTAAGAAATAAGGAAAAGTAGTTATGATAAAGTTGGTTCGATAACCACGAGGTTGAAGGGATTTCGCTTTCGCGAAAGCGATATAAACTCCATAAATTCCAAAAGCTAAAAGCATCAGAAATATCAACCCCCATATAGAGAATGCATAACTCGCTGGAGTAAACAAATTGTTGTACTCTGCACTCAAGTCGCCTACTGTTTTACCCTTAAAATTACCGGTATTTGCATAGCCATTCCAAGCAATTAAAACAATAATAATAAGCAAGTTGAGAGCACTGATGAGTTTTTTGTACATGTGGTAGGTTTAGCGAACTAAATATAACGCACTTTTAGGACAACTCGAACACCTCATCTTCCACGCACACAAATACGCGGTTTCCCCTCTTAGGCTTGAGGGCGTAGGTTCCAGTAAAATCACCATAGGCAGGAAGAATCATCCCGAATTCTGTACAAAAATAACAAGGCACTTTCATACGCTGACGACCTACTCCAGTTAGCTTCACCGCAGGATGTATATGTCCTGCAACATTAAAAACTCCCTGCTTCTCTATAGGGTGGTGAGTTAACAAAATCGTGCCTATTTGGATTTGGTCAACAGTGGTTACTCCCAGCGCTTCAAAATGATTTCTAGAAATGATGTCGTGATTTCCCATCACTAGTACTATCTCAATAGATTGCATTCGTACCCACTGCTCAAAAAAGTGCCATTCGGCATTTTGATGGGAATGAAACAGATCTCCTAAAAACCAAATGCGCGACGGTTGAAACTGGGCAATTACTGCGTTAAGCTTGTCGTATTCATTATCGTCAGCCTGGGATGGGACGGCCATGCCGTGCTTTCTAAAATGGGCGCTTTTCCCTAAGTGAACATCAGCCAGTAGAATCACGTCTTGCTGTTCCCAGTAACACGCACCAGATGGGTGCAAGTGAAAGGTTTGATCGTGTAATTGTACCTTGAGACTCAATTCAATAACGGGTTAAAAAGTATAATTGAGAGCCATAATGAGGTTGCGACCGGCTGCTGCAATTCCAGACGAGTAGGTACGGTACCGTTGATCTGTTATATTTTCTAGGGTAGCGATAGCACTTAAACTATTGGTAAATTGATACTGCGTTCGCAAATTGAGAGTATACCAGGAAGGAGAATATGGGTTCCCGTTAGCGTCTGATGCATACAAGTAATCCCGATCCTGCTGCTCTGGAGCTAGCTCATCAAAATCAAACTGGCCATTGAAAATTGTATAGGCATCTACTTTCCATTTATTCTGATCATAAACAAGATGTGCATCGCCGAAGGCAGGTGCAACATGACGCACTGCCACCTCGCTCCCGTCTTCTTCTTCCTGCACCCCATCTAGCCAGGTATAATGCCCGTACAAACGCCATTGATCAGACCACTGATAGTCCACTCCTAATTCAAACCCGTAAATTTCAGAACGTTCTGAATTTTGTATGGCTTGTACTTGACTCAACTCTCCCTGGTATAAAACTTCATCTTGACCATTTAGTTGAAAATCTCTAGCGACTAACGCATCTTTTAAAATGGTAAAATACCCGGCACCATCGATCGTCAGTCGTTCAGTCACACGTTTTTTTACTCCTACCTCTGTATTATAAGAGTATTCAGACTCTAAGTCTGGATTAGGCACGACCACTGTTCCTGGGCTAGGATCGAATATTTTCCCTATGTCATCGATATTAGGAGCGCGGAATGCAGTACTTAAATTCGCTCGCAATTCCCAGCTAGGATCTGGTAAATAGGTAGCTCCAATTGCTCCGGTTAAAGCGCCTGTTCGTACGGTAGCTTCTTCAAACGGGAACTCGAAAAATTGATCATCAAAATCTGCATCAATCCAGATGTAATTATATCGCGCTCCTGTTTGCAGGGTAAGGTTACTTTTAATTTTCCATTGGTAACTGGCATAAGCAGCCATGGATTGCCAGGTGGAACCGTCTGGGTATCGGGTAGGTGCCTCTCGCTCCTCTCCAGTTTCAATGTTGCGTACGCTGCCATCAGAAGTTACCTTATTGTGCAAGTACTCCAGTCCGTAAAAAAGGGCGTTATTTTCCCGATCGCGACGTTCAAAATCTATGGCCGTACTTAAAGCATCCACTCGTTCATCGTTTTCAAACAAGTCTGTAGATCTGAAATTTCTAGTATTGCGACCTTCATCAAACTTTTGGTACGCTTGGGTAATTATCATTTTATCGTACCATTTCCCGTCGCCTCGATGCTGGGCTTTTGCATTCACCATCAACCACTTTTGTGGTCCATAATACCACTCAGAATTTCTGGGGTTTCCGCTTTCGCGAAAGCGAGTTAACGCATCATACCTGCTAAAATCTGATGTCGCGGTGTAAATAAGCCCTAAATCAAACCTCCATGAAAGACTGGGTCGGTAGCTAAATTTTTGCAACAAATTAAGTTGATCGAAGCCCGTAGGTACTTGCACCTCTGGATCTGGATTATCGATGACTATGTCCTGATTATCACGCCTGATGGTATAGCGATTTCTCAAATAATCATCAGGGCCATGCGAACCCATTTTCAAATCACCGAAGTTATTTATGCTAATGCTGGTAGCACTTGCAAATTTATCTGTACTGTAATTGAAATCGAGGTGGGCCGTTTTTTCATCATTTGCGGTAGCATACCGTAGCAAACTATTACCACTTAATTCTGTCGTTTTTGTAGATGTAAATTTAGGCGTTTGAGTGAAGAAGTTCATCACACCGCCTATGGCATCACTTCCATACACCACACTGCCTGGTCCTAGAATAACCTCAGTACGCTCAACGCTCAACGGGTCAATGGATATTACATTTTGCAGATTGCCACCACGAAAAATGGCCGTGTTCATACGGACGCCATCTACAGTGATCAACAACCGATTGGTCGAAAACCCTCTTATCAAAGGGCTACCGCCACCTTGTTGGGATTTTTGAATGTAAACCTGGCCAGTTTGCTGTAATAAATCAGCACTGGTTTGAGGGTTTTGGAAAACGATTTCCTCTTTACTGGTGCTGATGATGGATTGCGGGATATCCTGTTTGCGCTGTTCAAATTTAGAAACCGAAACAACCACAGGGTTCATCTCTTCAGATTTAGGCGGTAACTGTACTTTAAAATTTGATTCTTCTATTTCTTCTTTTGTAGCTCTATAAGTTACATAGGCAACGTCTTGAAAATAGATAAGCTCATAAAAATCAAATGCACTTATATCAGCATATCCATTAATGTCTGTATAGGTAGATTTTTGTTTCTTCTTATTATAGATAGCTACAGCGCCTACTGGCTCACCCGTTAATTGATCAACAACTTGTATTTTTTGCGCAAAAAGAGTGCTGGTCATGAATAATCCAGCAAGTAGTAGAAGGTAAATTTTCACGAATCGAATAACTGTTTGAGGATGTCTAGAGAAGCTGGTTTTTTAAATGTATGAAGGTGAATCTTAAAATAATCCAACACCAAATGAAGTAAAGTACCGCGCTGCTCTCTGTTAATTTTGATAGTTGGGATAGCATCAAAATTTGTACCAACAAACTCTTTAAATAAAGAACTTTCAGCTTCAGATAAATGATGTGGTAACATACCATTGTTGTCAAAGGTACCGTCCAACATATTGAAGTAAGGGTAATCCATAGATGTTTGATCCATCCCAAAACCCATCAGCCCGCTGATGTCCAGCAAGGTCTTGATGGTAAAGTTAGCCACATGATCCGTTTGGTCTAGATAAGAAAAGACGTTACTCAGGTAATTATACAATTGTTCATCAGGTTGTTGTTCTGTCAAAAGTTGTGACAACACTTCTCCAAAGAATAGCGCAACGCTGCTTTTTGCAATGTCTGCTGGAATGGAAACATATACGTAAGAAAGGTTCGCTTCCTTAATGTACTCTAGGGTTCCTTTGCCTTTATGCTGCGTCTCGATCTCTAATTGAGTCAGCGGTTGAAATAAAGACACCCGCAACTTCCCTTTTCTAGACTTGCGGATTCCCTTGAGCATATAGCTTTGAGTGCCCAAATCTCTAGTATAGATCCTTGCGATCAAGTCGGACTCGCCATATTTGAGCGTTGAAAGAACTATGGCTGGAGTGCGGATCAACATCTATCGTATCACCATGATTTTTGAAACCTTAGTTTCAATATTATCGTCAGTAGAAATGAACAACATGTAAACTCCTGATGACACTTGATTACCGTTAAAGCTACGGGTATCCCATTGCACACTTCCTCCCTGAGAGACTATCTCAAAAACCAAGTTTCCTTCAATATCAGTAATCTTGATACGAGCGCGATCTGTCAATCCGTCTATGGTGACATTTCCATCAAATCCTGGTTTCACTGGATTAGGAAATGCATACACATTCTCTAAATTCTCTGACGGCTGGCTGGTACGATCGCCCTGAAAGGCAACAATGCCGTTGTCCGTCCCGAAATATACTTTACCTGTTGCCTCATCAATAGCAATGTCATTAACTGTATTTGATGGTAGCGGCGAGTTATTCTTAGTGAATTGAAAAATGGTTTCTTGACCAGAGGGAGAAAATAAGAACGCCCCAGAGCTGGCGGTGGCAATCCATTTACGATTGTTTCCATCCACTTCTATATCTAGAATGGCTTCATCTGCTAGCAATTCTCTTGGAATACCATTGACATCTTCAATGATAATGGCTCGTGCATCTGGTGGATTTTCTGAAAGAATGCTGTTTGCATTAAATAAAACTCGCAAACCTAGATTACTACCTATCCACAACTGTCCATTTTGATCGACTGTTAACTCGCTCACATAATTATTGATCAAATTACCTCTCTGGATCTCGTCAATCAGTCTGCCATAGCTATTGTTATTAGGATTGTAGGCTATGACGCCCTGCCCAGTAGTTCCAAAAATGACATTTCCCGCTCTAGTAACTACTAGTTTTGTAGTGCTCTCTTTATTAGAACCCGCCAGTTCCGAATAACCTTCAGAAACATCAATTGCTTCCCAAGAACCGCTAGGATTACGTTTATTGATTACATCGCTTACTTGAGATGCAATTGCCCAAAAATTACCAGCGTCGTCAAAAGTACTGGAAGGTACTCGTACGAACTCAGCACTGGGCGGCAATATGCTGTTCAATGTGCTGTTGTTGATACCATATTGAGTTGTCGCTGTACCGTCTACAAACTGTAAAATCCCATTGTGCATGGAATTAAGATAGACCTCATCTGGGTTCTCAGGATTAATGGTGATGCTCGAAATACTGCTGATGTTATTTACCTCTGACGTAGAATAATTAATCCAAACATCTTCCTCCAGATGGCTAACACCAAATTGCTCTAAAGGGAATGGATCATAGAATAAGTTGTAATCTCCATAGCCTACCCACAATTCATTAGGCGAAGTGGATAGTGAAAACGCCCGGTTTCTCGTTGGGCCGTCAGCAACAATAATTTCAGCAATACTGGAGTCCTGCGTATCTAAGCGTATCATTCCGTTTTCAAATGTTCCTATATAGATCTCATTGCCGCTTACATTAGCGCTTGTAAATCGATAACTGATACCGTTGACATCTGTAATACTAGTCCTGATATTTTGGCCAGCGTCTAGAATCTGGACATAGTTTTGACCTGCAACCGTTAATTCATTATCTAAAGAAGTTGCATCTAGACTGCCGGACGGGAAACGATAGCCTGTAGGCTGAAAGGAATTGCCTGCTAAACTATAGAGTCCACCTGCGTTGTCAATGGCAAACACTTCATTATCTAAGGCTGCGACCTCATCAAAAACTCCTGCGTTGATTCGGCTCCAGTTTTCAAAGTCAATTAAAAAGGGGTCACTAATATCTGCACGTCTTATTCCATCATCCTCAGTTGCAGCATATAGGAATCCTTCAAACATCTCGATCGAATTGACCCGCAATTGAGCCCCATTATCGCCTATAAAATAGGTGTCATTAAACTCCAGTCGATCAAGATCGTACAATGCAATACCAAAATCTGTAGCGATATATAGCAAACCATCATTTTGTTTGAACTCATTGATACGTTTACGGTCTGGAGTGATGACTTGTTTATCCCTTATAGCAACCACATCTAACACGACATCGTCTTGAACAATTTGCAGTAAGCCATTTTGATAGCCTATGACCAACTGATCTTCAGTTTCTCTATAAAAAATCTGCGAAATCAGGTCGCCGCTCAAACCATTTACCGTCGTGATGGTAGTAAAACTGCGTGTGGGTATATCATAAACAAAGATGGCATTTTCACTAGCAGCATATACTTTGCCGTCCGTTTGTTCAATATCTAAGATTTGATTGAAAGAGAACAGCCCAGTCCATTGCTCTGTAAAATCTTGAGCTTGCCCTACTGCAACTATTAATAATAAAATTAGAAATCTGTAGTTCATAGTAGGATAACGCTGTTTTCCTGAAAATCTGATTGCGCACAAAAATAGACTTATTTATATGCCAATAAAAAACCCCTGAGTTGTTCAGGGGTTTATGGTTTAGTTCGCTTTCGCGAAAGCGAAATAAAGAAAGCGGAAAGAATTATAATTTATACAATCCCTTGAGCAAGCATAGCATCTGCCACCTTTACGAAACCTGCAATGTTAGCGCCTTTCACATAGTCTGTGAAGCCATCCTTGTCCGTTCCATACTGCACACATGCCTCGTGGATGTCATTCATAATGGAATGTAGCCTGTTATCTACCTCATCAGCAGTCCAACTGTAACGCAAGGAATTTTGAGACATTTCCAATCCAGAGGTAGCAACACCACCGGCATTACTTGCTTTCCCTGGGCTGAACAAGATTTTCTTTTCAAGGAAGTACTCAATAGCTTCTGGTGTACAAGGCATGTTAGCACCTTCACCTACACACATACAGCCGTTGTCCACTAAGGTCTTAGCTTCATCGCCGTTCAACTCATTTTGAGTGGCACATGGTAATGCAATATCACATTTGATACCCCATGGACGCTCGTCTGCATGGAATGTTGCCTCTGGGTATTTCTCCAAATACTCCTTTATACGGCCACGTTTTTCATTCTTGATGTACATGATATGGGCCAACTTGTCTGCATGAATACCTTCTTTATCATAGATAAACCCATCAGAGTCGGACATAGTGAGCACCTTTCCACCTAGCTGGATGATCTTTTCAGCGGCATATTGCGCCACGTTTCCAGATCCAGAGATGACCACGGTCTTGCCTTCAATCTTTTCATTACGGGTCTTTAACATATTTTCAGCAAAGTATACGTTACCGTAACCTGTTGCCTCTGGACGTATTAAGGAACCTCCATAAGATCTTCCTTTACCAGTTAAAATACCTGTAAACTCATTACGGATCTTTTTATACTGTCCAAAAAGGTATCCGATCTCACGACCACCTACACCTATATCTCCAGCAGGAACATCAGTATCTGCACCTATCACCCTTTGCAACTCAGTCATGAAAGACTGGCAAAAACGCATTACCTCACGGTCAGACTTTCCTTTAGGGTCAAAGTCAGAACCACCTTTTCCACCGCCCATAGGCAATGTGGTCAAGCTATTTTTGAAGGTTTGCTCAAAAGCAAGAAACTTGAGAATGGACAAGTTCACGGTTGGGTGAAATCTTAAGCCGCCTTTATAGGGACCTATGGCGCTGTTCATCTGGATGCGGTATCCACGATTTACATGAACTTCATTATTGTCGTCCGTCCACGGCACTCTAAACATGGTAACACGTTCTGGCTCTGCCATGCGCTCCAACAACTTGTCTGCACCATATTTTGGGTTATCTTCAATAAAAGGAAGGACAGCTTCTGCCACCTCAGTAACAGCCTGAATGAATTCAGGCTCGTTAGGATTCCTTTTTTCTACTAAATCAATAAAATCTTGGATGTTTTTTTCCATTATTTATAAAATAAGCGTTTTAAAAAACGTTTTCGTTAATCGTGCAAATATAAAATTATCGCTTATACCACGTTATTATTTGCAATTATTTTAGCTTATGACGCCCCATGAATTATTAACTAGATGGGAGAACCTGCTTTTTGTCTAAACTAAAATAGTGATTCCAGCGTTACTGACTTGATCTGAACCCTATTTTGTTATATTTGGCGTTACTACTTAAGACTATTGAATGAGAACTAGATCCCGACTAGTTGTACTGGTTTATTTTTTAATCGCCTGCGCGTTGCAATCCCAAGCTCAATTTGGTTTTTCTCATGAAGTAGGTGTCATTGCTGGACCAGTCGCTTTTCAAAGTGATTACGGAGAACGTTATGATTTTGATACCAACAAGGGAAACGTTGGTATGGGAATAGGAATCATTCACTACATCAACTTTGCCTATAGAGCCGATTGTAATTGTTACAGCCGCGACACCTACTGGAACGACCATTTTAAAATACGATCCCAACTCAATTATAGCGTGACTACTTTAAACCACTTGAGCGAGCTTGCAGAGCGAAATAGCATAGGCGGTTTACAGTTGCGATCCATGGAAGGAAAAGCCAAAGTGTTAGAACTAGGTGCTCACTTAGAATATTATCCATTAAGCATACGTGACTTTCAAAACGGTGGTGAAAAATGGGCCCCATATATAGGACTGGGTGCACATTATGTAAATTACAAACCTGAGGCAGAAAGCTCACTTGGACCACTAGGTAACTCCATTACAACCTTCCCTACTTTCATAGATAGGATTGATACCTCTAGAGGCAGTACGATTGCCTATGTCGCTGATCTAGGTGTTCGGTATAAATTGACACCTCTTAGTGATTTACTCATCTCCTCCGCATGGCATTACTATGATGACAATTATGTCGATGGATTGAGTCCTGATAATGTCAACAATCGTGCAAATGATTGGATCTGGTGGTTCAATGTGGGTTACATCTATTATTTATAGTTCGCTTTCGCGAAAGCGAATTTCTCCAAAGTATATTAACGCATAACTGATTTAAAGATTTAAGACAAAGCTTGTTCTAAGTCGGCAATCAAATCGTCTATATCCTCGATACCAACTGATAACCGGATCAAGGAATCTACCACTCCCGTTTTTTCTCGATCTTCTTTAGGAATACTGGCGTGAGTCATAGTAGCAGGATGGCCGGCTAGGGATTCCACACCGCCAAGACTTTCGGCAAGCGTGAAGACTTTCAATTTGCTCACAAATTCTAACGCGCTTTCTAAAGTGCCTTTTTGAGTAGTAAAAGAAACCATACCGCCATAGTCCTTCATTTGTTTTTGAGCAACCTCATGATTTGGGTGATCTTCAAAACCAGGCCAATACACCTTGTCCACTTCGGCATTTGTTTTTAAACAGTGAGCGACCGCTGCTCCGTTCTCACAATGCCGCTGCATACGTACATGTAGGGTTTTAATCCCACGCAGCACCAGAAAACAATCTTGAGGTCCTGGAACGGCGCCGCTGGCATTTTGAATAAAGTAAAGTTGGTCTGCAAGATCTTTGTCGTTCACCACCAAAGAACCCATGATCACATCACTGTGTCCTCCTAGATATTTAGTGGCGCTGTGCATCACTATATCAGCACCTAGATCTAAAGGTTGTTGCAAATATGGAGTAGCGAACGTGTTGTCAACAGCCAGTAATAAATTGTACTTATTCGTAATTTTAGAAATAGCCTGGATGTCGATAAGGTTCATCATAGGATTAGTAGGCGTTTCTGTCCAGACTAATTTTGTGTTATCGTTGATGTATGATTCTACAGCCTGCGGATTACTCATGCCTACAAAATGAAACTTGATTCCAAATTTTTTAAAAATAGAAGTAAACAAACGATAGGATCCACCATATAAATCGCTAGTAGAAATCACCTCATCACCAGGTTTCAATAATTTGAGTACAGCATCAATAGCCGCTAACCCAGACCCAAAAGCTATCCCGTACGTTCCGTTCTCTAAACTCGCGAGAGATTTTTCTAGCGCAGATCGCGTTGGGTTCCCACTACGGGCATATTCAAATTCAGGATGTTGACCTGGAGCAGTTTGTTTAAAAGTGCTGGTTTGATAAATAGGTGGCATCACAGAGTTGTAAGCAGGATCTATGTTTTCTTGACCACCGTGGATGACTTTAGTGTTGAATTTCATTTTTTGGGTTTTAATGTGACGTTAGGGTTACAACTTCTAGGGGTTCCTTTTTTTATGCATCTTTCAATGCTTTCCTTAATGCCAGTACGTAACCCAGGTGTATCCCGTCGTGAATATTTACCAGATTCATAGCATCATCAATATTTCTAAGTAAGTAACCAGTACTGGTAGTGTATTCTTTGAAGTTATCAAATTTGTCGTTTTGATAATCTGAGGTCATTTGATCTAGCTGTGGGATCAATTGGTTTTTGAATTCTTCAATCTCTCCGGAACTCACATCTTTTTCTGGTCTAGTACCATGCTTATAGAAGAGGATAGTTCCCTTAGACATATGTTGTTCCAGGCCTGCTAGACCATAGGTCAGCCCTTGCTGTGTTACCATGCAATGGACGATATTCCAAATGATATTATTAGAAAAACCAACTGGAATTTTATTGAGATCTGTAGTACTTAACTCTTCTAGTATGGCAACAAAATGCGCTCTGGTACACTTGTTATGTGCTAATCTTATGTCCATTATTTTCATTTTTATAAAGGTATTATTAAAGCAGCGGCTGTTGTAGATTTGTTGCATGGAAAATCGATTCATCTATTTAGACAGTTGCAATACATGTCAACGTATCATGAAAGAATTGGAATTATCCGATTCTGTCAGCCTTCAAAATACTAAGGAAAATCCTGTTACAGAAGAGCAGATAGAATTTCTCAAAGACCAAAGCTGTTCTTACGAATCCTTATTCAATCGCCGTGCGCAATTATACAGAGGTAGAAATCTCCATGAAAAAGAGCTCACCGAGTCTGATTACAAAGAGTTGCTCTTGGATCACTATACTTTTATCAAAAGACCCATTCTTATTTACAATAGTGTTGCCTACATCGGTAATTCTAAAAAAGTTGTTGCTGCCGCTGTAAAAGCTGTCAAAAATGACTAAGCGACAGGTAGCTATATTATGCGCTACGTTTGTGGCTCTATTTTACGCTATCAACTTTTCATCTGCTAAGGAAGTGACTCCAGAGCACGTTGGCCCATTTGGTCTTACCTGGTACCGCGTGATTTTCACTTGTGCTATTTTTTGGACGATTTCACTTTTTGCTGGCCCTAAAGAAAAGGTACCCTTGAAGGAACTGCCCTTGATTGCTCTAGCTGCTTTTTGTGGTGTAGGATTCAACATGCTCACATTTATGTGGGGTTTATCCCTGACCACACCTATTAGCGCATCTGTTTTAATGGTGACCACTCCTATAATAGTGGTGGTATTGAGTGCTATATTTTTAAAAGAGCGTTTATTTCCCATGAAGATTGTAGGTATCGCCACAGGGTTTGCTGGTGCTGCCTTATTGATATTTCTATCCTCAGCACCCAACCAAATAGGCGCTGACCCCACCACTGGAAATATATTAATATTCCTCAACTCGATATCTTATTCCTTTTACATTCTGCTAGCGAATAGGCTTACCAAAAAATACCATGTTTTCACGTTGATGAAATGGTTATATCTATTTGGAGTACTTTTTATTACTCCCTTTGGAATTCAACAAGGTTTAGCATTTGAGGTTGGTGAAGCTTCCAACTTTGTGTTGTTGAACATTGCTTACGTGATCTTGTTCGCCACTTTTGGTACTTATATGCTCAATATTATTGCGATACGTACTTTGAAACCTAGTGTGGTTGCTGTATTTGTGTATCTACAGCCATTACTCGCTGCTCTTATTGCCGTAGGGTTAGGAACAGATCAAATGACCTGGACTAAAGCAGGTGCTGGTGCATTGATATTCTTTGGAGTATATCTGGCTGGGAAAAAGAAAAAAATCCGTGAAGATTTTAAACCTTCAACTAATTAAGACGGTGCTTTCCTTGCAATTCAACAGCCCATTGAACCGCCGTTTCAAGATTATTGAAAAATTGGAACTTGCATGGAACAAATTGTTTTTCTAAAAAAGCATTTTGCTCTGCTCTAACGCGATCATCTATGATACCATAACCTTTTAAGTACTGGTCCATAAATTTGAAATCCAACCAGTCGACTGGACGTGTGGAATAAGAGTTCACTCTGTTGGAAAGGTAAACAAATTCCATAGACCGTTTGACGCCGTCGTAAAACTCCATTAGTAGACTAAAAATATCTAAGGCTTCCATCCCGCCAAATATGGCTCCTTCATGAACTTCAGACACTACAAAGTTATCGAATAGGTAAAAGTCAGCGTAGGGTCTATGAATTTTATGTAAGATGTATTGTGAGTAGTCCGATTCTTTAATAGAATATAATGGCATTACTAATTTTGCTTTTAGGGGAACACAAATCTAGTTAACATTAGTTAAATACTAAAGTGTTTTAAACTTTATTGTTTAACATATATATCCAATTCATAGTATCCTCTAAACAAAAAAAGCTTCCGGATTTGGTAGATACAAATTTGGGTTCCAGCACTGAATTTGTATCTACCATCAACTCTAGAGTAGGCCACACCGTAACACAATAAGCTAATTAGATAAAAGTTTAAAAGAAAGCCAACTGACTGACATAACCGAATAGGAGTTATTTCTGTTTGAGAAATACACCCTTTTTCTTTACACTACTATCGATGCTTTTAGAAAAGCCATCGTGGCTTCTTTCAAGCCTTAGAGTGGTTCTCCTTCAACTATAGATGTGATCTCCTGATCAGGTACATACAATTACCAAAAATAGCTTCAGATTAAGTAATCGCCATAAACAGACGCGGTTTGCTCAAATAAGATAACGACTTGACTTAAGAATTGAGGTTGACGGGCTTTTGTCCGTGTGCTCGGGTTTCCTCTTTTTGAATGATTTTAAAATCTGCCGATTTCTGGAAATTGGATATTTTTTTTAGTAAGTCCTTATGAAGACTAGTAATACGTCGCTCTTGAAGATTCATCCACGCTCCCATCATGATTCCACGAGCAACATTATTGCCTCTATGATCATAAAAATTATGGCGGAAACTAAAAAAACTCCCATCCTCACTCATACCTGTCCACTCACAAGAAACCGTGATAGGAGGGCCTTGATGTATTTCTTTAAAATAGTAGATGTTCTCTGTAAAAATGACCGGACCTGTCTTGTATAACTCCATTTCCTGATGACCGAATCCATTTTCCATAAGATAAGCCATGCGCGCATGGCTCATGAAATTTTGATAAGCACTGTTTGCCATGTGCCTATTGGCATCCAGATCACTCCAGCGTACTTCAAATTCTTTTGAATACATATCTTCCAATTTTCAAGCAAAGATAAAGCGATAATTTAGCTTGTTATCATTTGCGAAGTGGTTGTTACGCTTTCGCGAAAGCGAACTCAACCTAAGCTTCGTGTGGCTCTAGAGCATCCTGGTGTCCAGGAGCATCTTTTAGTTTTTTCATGGCTCTCCAAAGAAAAAATGCAGTAATCAGTGTACTTGAAACATCAGCAATCGGGAAACTGATCCATACGCCTTGCAGTCCATACGTATCGCTCAAAATCCATATCAACGGTATAAGAATAATTCCAGTGCGCAAAGTGGTCAGTAGTAAGGCTGGCAATGCTTTACCAATTGCCTGATAATAAGCCGCTCCTATTAACTGGATCGCTATAATCGGCACAGCAAGAAAAACAATAGGTACCGCTGCAGCTGTTTGATCTATTATGGACTGGCTCTCTATAAAAATGGCAGAGATGTCTGCTGCAAAAACAAACAACAAAACAAAGATGACCGCACCCATGATGCAAGCAAATTTGATGGATGTAAAAATGACTTCTCTTACTCTTTTAAACTGTTGCGCGCCATAGTTATAGCCTGCAATAGGCAAGAATCCTTGAGTAATTCCCAATACTGGGAAAATAGCAAACATCATCAATCGGCCAATGATTCCAAAAACTGTGACACTATCCTCACCACCTAGATCTAGTAGAATATTGTTCAATATTAGATAAAGAACACTTGTAGTTGCTTGACGTCCTAGCGTCACAAAACCTAAGCTGCCGATCTCTCCTAAGATTTTCCAATCTGGCAACAGCTGGGATAACGAGGGCATCAATTCACTGCGTCCTGAAAGAAAAAACCAGGCGACGTATGCAAAGCACAATCCGTAACTTATGGTGGTTGCCCAGGCAGCACCTTCCATACCCATATTTAGTTGATTAATAAGGACATAATCCAAAACTAAATTTCCAACCGAAGGTATGAGCATGGCAATCATGGCATGTTTAGGAGCACCTTCAGCACGTATCACATTGTTTCCCATCATGCAAAGCGCAAGCACAGGAACACCATACAAAACGATACGGTAATAGATTTTAGCGGGTTCAAAAATAGCTTCCCTACCTCCAAACGCAGGCACTAAGCTGTTGATGTAGATCAGGCCAAAAACGACCATCAGGACCGTAATCAATAAAGTGATAGAAAGCTGATTCCCAAAGGTGCGCTTAGCCTTTTCTGTATCGCCCTTACCTAGCGCTCTTGAAATAATACTTGCACCGCCTATTCCTATCGCCATACCTAGTGCAGCAATAAAAAAAGAAACAGGCAAAACGACATTTATTGCGGCGATGGCGACTGGGCCTATCCAGTTTCCAACAAATATGGTGTCCACCAGAATATTGAGCGACATGACCAATATCCCGATGGATGCAGGCACCGCTTGCTGGATCAACAAGCTAGGAATGGATTTAGTTCCTAAAAGGGCACTTTTTTTAGAAGAAATTACAGGACGAGCCAATAGTGGTTGTTAAAATGTTTTCAAGACAGAAAAAGCTTGTTGTGAAGCATGTGTTTCTAGTCGCTCAAGTCAAATTGACTAGACCGCAGCCACTTCACTCATCGCCCATTCATCAATCCATCGGCTCATTACTTTTACCCAATCCTCTCGTGTATTTAAACAAGGGATCACATGAAATTCTTTCCCACCTACTTCGTGGAAAATTTCCTCACCTTCCATTGCAATTTCTTCTAGAGTTTCTAGACAATCGCTTACAAAAGCAGGCGTTGCAATCGCCATTTTTTTAGTGCCTCCTAGACCCATGCGTTCTATGGTACGATCTGTATAAGGCGTCAACCATGGATCAAATCCTAATCTCGATTGGAACGAGGTGGAATAGGTTCCCTCTTCTAATTCAAGGTATTCACCCACTAATCTTGTCACTTCCTTGCACTGGTGGCTGTAACAAAATTGATGCGCTGGTGATGGTGTCTCACAACACTTCCCGTCCATTTTACAGTGCCCATTAGTGATATCACTTTTACGTATGTGTCTTTTAGGGACACCGTGATAGGAGAACAATAGATGTTCATAGTCTTTCCCCTCAAGAGATTCTTTGATCGAGTTTGACAATACTCGTATATAGTCTGGATGGTTGTAAAACGGTGGCATTTGGGTAAAGCTCATGTGAGGGAACTTTTCTTTACGCAGTTCATCTGCTTTCACCACAATTGTTTCCGTGGTTGCCATGGCAAATTGAGGGTACAATGGCACAAGCAATACTTCTGTAACGCCTTGATCGCTTAGTTCCTTCATTCCGTTTTCAATGGTCATGCTGCCGTAACGCATGGCTAGAGAAATAGGAACACTGGTGTACTGATCGATTTTTTCTTGCAGTCGCTCAGAAAGCACAATCAACGGGCTGCCTTCTTCCCACCAGATTTTACTGTAGGCTTCGGCACTTTTCTTAGGTCTGGTATTAAGCACAATTCCTTTTACCAGGATTGCCCTTAAAATGTACGGTAGGTCAATGACGCGCTCGTCCATTAGGAATTCATCCAGGTATCGTTTCACATCCTTAGGCTGCGGCGTGTCTGGCGACCCCAGATTGACTAAAAGAACTCCTTTTTTCATGTGCTGAATTTTGTGCAAAAATAATGGTTTTGTAGTCGGCTCTATTTCTCATTCATTACCCTAAACTTTATAGCAGTATTAGTTCTGGCTATATATCGCTTTCGCGAAAGCGAACTCCCCCTCACTTTAATTACACCTATCCTGTTGAAAGTTAGCTATAAGCTTAGGGCATTTGAGTTTTTCCTAACAGCCATTTACAAACATTTAGTACATTTATCAAAACCAATGATCATGGCCGTTAAAAAATGTCCAGAATGTGGCGACGAGGTACGCGGCCGTGCCGACAAGCGGTTTTGTAGCGACTATTGCCGTAACGTGGCAAACAATAACTTGAACCGTGACAGCAGTGCGCTCATGCGTAATATCAACAACAGACTGCGTAAAAACTGGCGCATTCTCGACAGCCTCAATCCTACAGGAAAATTTACCACCACAAGAAATAAATTGCTATCAAAGGGATTTGATTTCACTCTTTTCACCAGCATTTACACCACTAAAAAAGGTGCGATCTATTATTTTGTTTATGATCAAGGCTACCTAAGTATGGAAGACGACAAGTTCTTGATTGTAAAACGCGACACTTAAAACCAACTTTATGAGACCTAAATCACACGTAACCTCAGCTTTATCATTTTTACTGCTTATGGCGCTAGTGTGGTATGCTTTCTCTTCTCAAACGCCTAGTGGCACCGTCGATAAAAATGTTCCTGAAAATCAATGGTCCACCGCCAGAGCATTAGCCCATGTCAAAGCTCTCTCGACCGCACCGCATTACCTAGGGAGTGAAGCACACGAGCAAAATAGAAATTACATCAAACGGGAGCTGGAGAAAATAGGTCTCAAAACTGAAGTCCAAACAGGTTTCACCGTCGACGAATACGGCAACCTGTCCCGCCCTGTAAATATTATGGCGCGTGTGGAAGGAACTGCAGGAACAGACGATGCACTGGTATTGATGAGCCATTACGACAGTGATCCACACTCCGCATTAGGTGCCAGTGATGCGGCGTCTGGTGTAGCCACAATCCTGGAAGGCATCCGAGCTTATTTAAAAGACGATCAACCTGAAAACGATGTCATTATTCTCATCACTGATGGCGAAGAATTAGGGCTAAATGGTGCGGATCTTTTTGTAAGCGAGCACCGCTGGGCAAAAGATGTACGGATCGCGTTGAACTTTGAGGCACGTGGTAGCGGCGGTCCTAGCTATATGTTATTAGAAACCAATGGCGGAAATCGCAAAATCATCAAAGTTTTTAAGGAAGCGGGTGTTGACTATCCCGTAGCCCACTCCCTAGCTTACAGCATCTATAAAAAATTACCCAACGATACAGATTTGACCGTTTTTAGAGAAAAAGGAAATATCAACGGGCTCAATTTTGCTTTTATAGGCGATCACATTGATTACCACACACAACTGGACAATTATGAAAATCTAGACCGCAATACCCTTGCTCATCAAGGCAGTTATTTGATGCCATTACTTTCCTATCTCGCTACAGCTGATTTGAGTGACGGTTTAAAAGTAGAAGCAGGCATGGACGACATTTACTTTCCCATGCCCATTTTAGGGTTGGTGAATTTCCCGTTCACCTGGATGCCTTTTCTAATCATCATCAGCGGGATACTATTTATAGGTTTAATTTTTTACGGAGTACGTAAAAAAAGAGTGTCGATAGCGCAATTGTTCTTAGGTTTTGTTCCTTTATTTGGAAGTCTGATTCTAGGTTTTTTAATTCCTAAATACACTTGGGAAGTTCTAAAAACAACTGATTTTTACATTGAGCAACCTTCAGTTTTTCCTGCTACGGGATATTTGTGGGTTGCAGCGGCAGCCTTTTTTGGGATCGCTGTTTCCTTTTATTTATATCACTTAGTGTTTAAAAAAGACAGGGTGGCAAGCCATATGGTTGCGCCACTGGTCTTGTTATGGATCATCTGCTTGTTGGTCGCGTTTCCAGTGGGAGACTCTGGATTAATACCTGCGGCTTATTTACCTGGCGCTGGCTATTTTACCGTACCACTGTTTGCAGGATTAATCATGTTATGGTTGCACTTGTTTAGAAAACGAGTCAGCTACATCGTCATGTTGGTATTTTCAGTTCCTGCTATTTTTATTTTCGCACCATTTGTGGTGGCATTTCCCGTTGCGTTGGGAATGGGAATCCTATTTGTTGCAGCCATTCTCAGTTCATTCCTTTTCAGTTTGCTATTGCCTGTTCTAGGACATTACCGCAGGAAAGATGTTTTGGCCGTGATCTCTCTTGTAGCGACGGTAATATTTGTTTGTGCCGCTTTCGCGAAAGCGGAATTCACCACCACCCAACCACAAAAAACAAGCTTGGTCTATTTTCAAGATGTAGATGAACAAACCGCACAATGGGCCACCTATGATAGAAATTTGAGCGATTGGACGAAAGAGAAACTGGGCAGCGATCCCACAGGTCCAGACGATACAACTAACGTTATAGATTCTAAGTATGGAGGGCGATTCACCTATGTAAAAGAAGCGTCGCTCATGAAGCTCCCGGCGCTGGAACATCAAATAACGGTAGACACCACCGTTGAAGGAAAACGTACCATCAAGCTATTACTGCGCAGTGACCGCAATGTGGAACGCTGGGAGGTATTTAGTAAGAATGAATTTCAATTTACAAACGCCGTGCTCAATGGCAAACAGGTTCCCGTAAATGAGCAAGGAATTCCATTTGCAAAGCGCTATGGCAACCGGATTGCTTCTTATTATGTTTCAAATCGATCACCGCTTGTGATGGAATTGACTTTTGACGCATCGCGGTCTCCTGAATTTGACGTGTACGCTGCAAGTTTTGATTTACTAGATCAACCCGATTTTCAAGTGGCTCCAAGACCTGAGAATACCATGCCCATGCCTTTTGTATTGAACGACGCTGTAGTGGTGAAAAAGCATATTACGACTAACTCTAAAAATAGAGATGAATAACACGGTAGGTATTATGGGTTGTGGCTGGCTAGGTACGCCGCTAGCGCTGTCGCTTTTAAAGAAAGGTCACGTTGTGAAGGGAACCACTACCCAGATCATGAAGCTGCAGGAACTAAGAGATGCTGGAATTGATCCCTACCTGGTCGAACTCAAGGAAACTTTTATCCACGGTGGCGTGGATGAGTTTTTAAAAGATTTGGATGTTCTCATCATCAACATCCCTCCAGGATTACGTAAAAATCCGGAAAGTGATTATCCGGGACGGATGGAATTACTGCTGCACACGATACAAAAGCATAACATTGAGCAACTCATCTATATATCGAGCACGGCAGTTTTTGAAGACCGAAAGGAAATCCCAACGTATACAGAATCCGATGCTGCCAATGCTACAGACTTGAAAGGGCAAAAACTGATAGCTGCAGAAGAGAAAATCATCCAATATCCTGGATCGACAACCATTATCAGACCAGGCGGCTTAATAGGCGGCGACCGTCATCCCATCCAAATGCTGGCAGGACGCGATGGAGTTTCAAATCCTGATGCACCCATAAATCTGACCGATCGAGAGTATTTAATCCAACTTATTTTAAAAGTGATAGAAGGCGAAATTGAAGCGCCTATTTTTCATGCGATTAGTGAACCACATGAAGATCGAAAATCATATTATGAAAAGACGGCTCAAAAATTCAATCTTGATAAGCCAGAATTTGAGATTGGGTACACCGTAGGCAAAAAGGTAGTGTCGGAAATATATTAACCTTTTTGAGAAAAGCAGTTTAAAAACCTTCCTAATCCCACTTTTTGGATGAACTAATTAGCTTGGAACTCTTTATTGATGCACCGATTACCACCTCGCGATCATCTTTATTTTTTCGTTTTTAATCTATTTATTATACCTTACCTAAAGCAGTGCTTCTTTTTTTTTAAATTGACCTAAGCAGGTTAAAGTTTTAGCCGATTCCTTCTGAATGCGTCACAATTATCATCTTATTTGTTAATTATTACAAATGCTGTGGTGAAACTTATCCATTATTCCAACGCGTCAACGAGTTTGTGCCATTGTACTCATAATCAACTTGTAATATATTTATATTTAAGTTGACTTTCTCAATTTATGTCTTCCATAAGTGGCCATCTGCTGCGATTAATTATTGAAGATAATCTCAGCGGTATATTAAAAATCGCAAGTAATTCATTCGCACTCATTTTAGTGATGTGGATGGCTCAAACACGTTTTTTAATTCTAAATTTTATAAATATGAAGAAGTTAATTTTATGTGCAACGGCTTTAATGGCGGGAGCAGTTATGTATGGACAAAGTAATGACTCGGGAGTCATGCAGTCCGGAAACAATAACAATGCGGATGTAATCCAAACAGGTAATTCCAATAAGGCAAGATTAGAACAAGGAGTTCAAAATGTTTCGGCGGCCGCTTCAAATAATAACACAGCCATCGCAACCCAAAGAGGAAGTATCAATGATGCCAATGTCGTTCAAATAGGCAATAGCAATATTGTAAGAATAGATCAAGTAGGGGCAAATAATATAGCCAATGCGAACCAAGGCACGGCTAGAAGACTCTTCGGCACCTTTTTCCAAGTTACCAAAAGTTTGAATAATGAAATAAATCAAGATCAAGATGGTAATAGAAATGAAGTAGATGCTGATCAGTTGGGCGCAGCTTTTGGAGGCGGAGGAAATAATTTAATCAATCAAAACCAGTTAGGAGATGATAACTTTTCAAGAGCACAACAAGATGCTGGTGCTTCAAGAAATACTATTAATCAAACTCAAACTGGTGACAATAATGATGCGTTAGGACTTCAAGGTTCTGGAGGTGGAATTGGTACTTTTGATAATACAATAAACCAAACACAGACTGGGGATAATAATGATGCACAAGCTCGCCAATTAATAACTACTAAAAATTCTAGCTCCACCCAAGATCAAATTGGCGACGGGAATTTTGGAGGAGTAAGACAGCAAGGTGATACTAATACTGCCTTACAATTACAAACAGGTGATGACAATAATGCGGCAATTGAACAAGACGGTACTTTTGCTGGAACGAGTTTTTTAAACGAAGCTAGTCAAGAGCAAACTGGAAATTCAAATGAGGCGTCATCAGATCAAAAAGGGGCACTTAACAATTCTATTGAAACCCAAAGGGGAAATGAAAACACGTCTGACATAGTTCAAACAGGAGATTCCAACCGTTCAGAAGTAAAACAATTAGGCAATGGCAATATTGGTGCAACTGAACAAATTGGAAATATCAATAGAGCTCGTGTTAGTCAAGATGGGAACCTTAATTCTGGAGAAACCCAACAGACTGGAGCAGATAACGATGCTCAAATCGCTTCAGAAGGAAATTTAAATATGGGCTTGATTGCTCAGATAAACGACTTAAATGATGCGTTCATCTTTCAGATAGGGAATGAAAACATTTCTAACATCAGTCAAAATGGAAATCAAAACTTTGCAGACAGTGACCAAACGGGTAATCAAAACAAATCTTTTATGACTCAGGATGGAACTTCAAACCGCAGTATCGCTAATCAAATAGGAAACCTTAATATGAGCACAGTTTCTCAAAGCGGATCTATGAATATCTCTAATGTATTGCAAAGAGGAAACAGTAATACTAGTACAGTGACTCAGGGAAACTAAACCTGTTAAGTAAATAGGCTATTCTATTAAATATGAAACCAGTGGAGAAAATCTTCAGTGGTTTTTTTGTGATTTGTCTAAATTGTTTAGCCGATGTATAAGTCATTATTATGAGGTATTTACGATCGCGACATATGTATCTCATGTAATCAATGAGCATCTTGATTCTTGAAAATTATATGGGCTATAATAGACTGACAGAATGTATCTAAAAACCAAATGTGTTTGATGAAAGAATTAAGAATGCAATACGAATTGGTTAAAATTGATATCCTAAGCTTGCAGTAAATACAGAATGTCTAAATTCTTCATAGGAAAATGTTCGTCCGGTATCTTGTGCAAACTGTTCGTCTTTAAATATATCATAAACCCCAAACTCGTATTGACCTTGAACAAATATGTTCTTATACAAAAAGACTTTTACTCCCAGTGTAGCAGATAGCGATAGTTCTTGAACGTTCTCTGATTCAAAATCAAAATCTCTATTTCCAGAATAAAGTCCATCCTCTACAAACTCGTATTGCTCCTTATTGCCCACTAAAAATCCTATCTGAGGACCTATAAACAAAGACGCATTAGGTATTACCTCGTACTCTATAAACAAAGGGATTTTCAGGTAGTCTAGCTTCAAGGAAGCCTTGTAGTCTAAATCTGGACCATCGAAAATACTAATAAATGAAACATCACGTTTAGCGCCTAGTTGAGAATAAAGTAGTCCAGAAGTAAAGCTCAATGGAGAATCAAGAAAATCATAGGAGACAAAAATTCCCGCATTCAATCCAATTCGGTTTTCAAAATCTTGATCTTCCGTAAAATTTGCAAGGTTAATTCCTGCCTGAGCACCGTAAGTAAATTGGTTTTTAGAATCTTGTTGGGCACTTGAAAATTGAAAGACTGCTAGAGTCAAAAGCAGCAAGCAGAGTATGGTCTTCATAATTAATGTTGGATAGGTTTCCTACTAGATGCTCCAAACCGCAAAAGGTTGCGCAACAAGAAAAGAATTATAATACCGCACATCTCCTGTGACCTCTTCTCCTAACCATTCTGGCTTTTCAAATTTTTCGTTTTCATCGCTAAGCTCTATTTCAGCAATGATGAGACCTTTGTTTTCTCCTTCAAAAACATCCACTTCGTAAACATGATTCCCAAGCTGGATTTCATATCTAGTTTTATCGATGACACCAGGAAGGCAGAGTTTTAATAACTCTTCCGCTTCCTTAATATCTATAACTTTTTCCCATTCGAACCGGCTAGTGCCTGATGTGTTTGAAATTCCTTTAATCGTTAGAAAAGCTTGGTCGCCTTTGATGCGGATGCGAACATTGCGTTCAGGATCGCTGCTCAAATAACCTTGGACAATTTTGTTCCCTACTAGATTTTGAAGAAAGTCAGTGTGTTTGACTAAAAATTTGCGCTCGATTTCTTGCATTAATTATTCTCTTTTATTTCATGACCACAATTGGGACAAGCACAAGACTTGTTTTCTTTAGTCTCCTTTACTTTTTCAATAAAGGCTGAGCTTATGATACCTGTCGGCAATGCTAGAAAACCAATACCAATAATCGCTGTAATTCCTCCAAGTATCTTGCCTGCTGCAGTAACAGGATATACATCACCATAACCCACCGTTGTCAGTGTTGCAATTGCCCACCAAAACGAGTGACCTATACTCGCAAAACTTTCTGGTTGAACCTCATGCTCTATGTAATACATTAAAGTAGAAGACAATAACAAAAGAATAAATGCTACAAAAAAGCTAATTGAAAGTTCTGACCTGGTTTCTTTAAGCACATCTAGGATACTGCGCAGTGCTTTAGAGTGCCTTCCTAATTTGAATATTCGAAGCAATCTAATCAAGCGTAATACTCTCAGAATTCTCAAATCTACAGCAAATAAGAAAGGTAGATAAAATGGTAAAATAGCGATCAAATCAATGATCCCATAACCAGAAGAGGCAAATTTCCAGCGTGATTTTATTTTACTGTTTACTTTAAATTCAAGTGGTGCTGTATATAAACGTATCACATATTCTATCGTAAAAATAACGACTGAAAACACCTCAAAAACATATAGGTACCAACCATATGCTGCCTTAAAATCAGCATAAGATTCTAATATGATAGATAAAACATTGACTATTATGAGCCAATATATAAATTTAGACACAGGCCCACTGTGTAGGATATCGTAAAGCTTTTGTTTCATCAGGTATAAATTTTAAAACAACCCTTTCTCTCCCGCCTCATAACCTTCATCCACCAAATGTTGCTCAGGGTGAGTTGCGGCATAAACCGCCAGCTGATCGCAACGTTCGTTTTGAGGATGATCATTATGCCCTTTGATCCAGACAAATTTGGCTGGTGCTTGATTGTAGGCTTTAATGAAGCGCTTCCATAGATCAACGTTTTTGACGTTTTTCCATTTGCGGCGTATCCAGCCATCGATCCACTTTTTATTGACCGCATCGCTTACATATTTACTGTCTGTGAAAACGGTAATAGGTATTTCGGGCTTCTTTATTTTTTCAAGGGCTACAATCACGGCCAGCAACTCCATCCGGTTGTTTGTGGTCTTGCGGTATCCTTGTGCAAATTCCTTTTTGAAATTGCGACTGGGTTGTTCCATAACAATCCCATAACCACCTGGACCTGGATTCCCTCGTGAGCTGCCGTCTGTATAAATATGTACTTGATCCATTACTTAAGCAATTCTTCTATGGTGATGGGGAGGTTTTGATGTTCGAGTTGGTGAATTTTATGTGCCACATCTTCAGCGGTATCCGTGCTTTTTACCTCGCATGAAGCTTGTTTGATAATAGCACCTTCATCATAATGTTCATTTACATAATGAATGGTAATCCCACTTTCAGTTTCTTTATTAGCCACAACGGCTTCATGTACATGAGCTCCATACATGCCTTTACCGCCATATTTAGGTAGCAGCGCTGGATGGATATTAATTATTTTATCAGGGAACTCTTGCACTAAAAACTCAGGTATTTTCCATAAAAAACCAGCAAGAACAATTAAGTCAGGCTGCAATTCTTGCAATAGTTTGTGGATCGAGCCCGCTTTCGCGAAAGCGAACTTATTAAAACTTAAGCCTTCCACTTGAGCTTTTTTAGCTCGATCCAGCACGCCTGCATGCGGGTTGTTTGACAAAATCAGAGAAACTTGAACCTGGTCAGAATCTTTGAAATGATCTAATATGGCCTGGGCATTAGTACCCGATCCACTTGCAAAGATTACAATTTTCTTCATGGGATAAATATAGTAAGGTGGTTGTAAGGTTCTAGAAAATTTGACACTTCTATGTCCACTTAAATGCAAGAACCGTGGTTTTGTCGCAAAGTTTGTTATTTTTGCCATTCATTTAAAATTAAAACTAGATTATTATGTCTGACATTGCATCAAGAGTTAAAGCGATTATCGTTGACAAACTAGGAGTAGACGAAAACGAAGTAGTAACTGAGGCTAGCTTCACTAACGACTTAGGCGCTGACTCACTTGACACCGTTGAGCTGATCATGGAATTTGAAAAAGAATTTGATATCCAGATCCCAGACGATCAAGCAGAAAACATCGCTACTGTAGGTCAAGCTGTTTCCTATATAGAAGAAGCAAAAGCTTAATTAAGAGTACATGGAATTAAAGCGAGTTGTCATTACTGGAATGGGCGCCTTAACCCCTATAGGGAATAACCTAGGGGATTATTGGGAAGCATTGAAAGCAGGGAAAAGCGGCTGTGCCGATATCACCTACTTTGATACGGAACATTTCAAGACTAAATTCGCTTGTGAACTCAAAGACTTTAAAGTCGAAGATTTCATAGACCGTAAGGAAGCGAGGCGCATGGACCGGTTTGCACAGTACGCTGTGGTTGCTGGTGATGAGGCTATCGCTGACTCTGGATTAGATACCGACTCTATTGATAAGAATAGAGTCGGTGTTATCTGGGGTGCTGGGATAGGCGGTCTGGAAACATTCCAAGAAGAAGTGAAAGCCTTTGCTAATGGCAACGGTATACCGCGCTTCAACCCTTTCTTTATCCCGAAAATGATTGCAGATATCGCTCCGGCTCATATTTCCATCAAGTATGGTTTTATGGGACCTAACTACACAACGGTTTCTGCTTGTGCCTCTAGTGCAAATGCGATGCTAGACGCTGTTAATTACATTAGATTAGGACATTGTGACGTGATTGTTACTGGTGGCTCTGAAGCTGCAGTAACACAAGCTGGAATGGGTGGCTTTAATGCCATGCACGCTTTGTCTACACGCAACGAAAGTCCTCTAACTGCCAGTAGGCCATTTGATGCGACCAGAGATGGTTTTGTATTAGGTGAAGGTGCAGGAGCACTGGTACTGGAAAGTTATGAATATGCAAAAGCTCGCGGAGCAAAAATTTATGCCGAAGTCATCGGTGGTGGATTCTCTAGCGATGCTTACCACATTACCGCACCAGATCCTGAAGGAAGAGGTGTGATTGCAGTAATGAAAAACACATTAGAAAATGCTGGAATTAATCCTGAAGATGTAGATCACATCAACACTCACGGTACTTCCACTCCATTAGGTGATGTAGCTGAATTGAAGGCTATTAAAGCCGTTTTCGGTGATCATGCCCCTAAGATTAGTATCAATTCCACAAAATCCATGACAGGTCACCTCTTGGGAGCCGCTGGTGCCATTGAGTCCATTGCAAGTGTACTTGCTATCAATCATGGAATCATTCCTCCTACCATCAACCATACTACAGTAGATGAAAGTATTGATCCATCCCTGCACCTAGTACTGAATGAGGCAGAGAAAAGAGAGGTCAAAGTAGCGCTGAGCAACACCTTCGGCTTTGGAGGTCATAATTGCTGCATCGCTTTTAGAAAAATCTAATCTCTGGATCTATCAAATGAATAGAATCAGAAGCCTTTTCCAAACTCGAAAATTATCAAATAAAGAAACCGAGTCCCTAGAGCAAGGCATCAAAAGAATTACTGGTTTTTCCCCTAAAAACATGTTGTTGTATCAAACCGCCTTTACCCATAAATCTATGGGGTTGCAAGGCGAGGATGGCAATGTGATGAGCTATGAACGCTTAGAGTTTCTAGGAGACGCCATTCTAGGAGCGGTAATTGCAGAATACATCTATAATGAGGTTCCTAGCGGTGACGAGGGGTATTTGACTAAAATGCGATCTAAGATCGTAAGCCGCGAGCATTTAAATGAGCTAGGACAAGATTTTGGATTGATTTCATTTGCCCAAACGCAAGTTCCGCATCGTCATTTTGGCAATAATATTCATGGAAATTTATTTGAAGCGCTCATAGGCGCGATATATCTAGACAAAGGATATACCGATTGCAGAAAATTCATTTGTAAGAAAGTGGTAGAACCTTATGTGGACATAGAAAAATTAGAAGGCAAGGTGATCTCCTATAAAAGCTTGCTGATCGAATGGTGTCAAAAGAATAAAAAGTTCTTTGACTTCAACGTCTACGAGGATACAGGCTTTAATGAAGTCAGGCACTTTGCAGTCAAATTGTCTATCGACAAGCGTGTTGTTGCTAAAGCTCGTGCTACTTCAAAGAAAAAAGCAGAGGAGAAAGCGAGCAAAAGAGCCTTCTTTGCGCTTCAAGACAAAATGTCTACAGGCTCTTAAATCAGTACTTTAGAGTTTATATCCTGGTCAATTTCGCTTTCGCGAAAGCGAAACACCTCTCAAAATGCGCCTAAGTTATCAACGCAAACGTTTTCGTAAGTGCCTAAACAGCAATAATTGATAGGATAATCCAACCGCAAAATAAAAATATTGTAGATTGTCTTTTACCTTTGTTGGTACCTCTATGGCTGTGCACAAGTTTCTAGATTGGGATATGGAAGAAGAGCCTTTTGTGCTCATAGGAATCCATTCTACCGTTGAACCGTACCGCATGGCATTCTTGATCAATAAGTATTTGAAGGTCTGTTTTAAACGCGATCAACGTGATCAAGATGTGAGACTAATAAATTATGTCGCACAATTCCCTGTCTATCATTACGAGGACAAAGAACAAAATGCAAAAATATTCCTAGTGGCTAACCATTGCCGTGCGGAATTAAAAGCCACTGCCAGTGTGGGTAGCCTTTTTGAAGGCGATGCTTCTACTACAGTTAAATCCACTCTAGTAAAAGAATACCGCAAGGTGGATTATTTGATAAAGATTGAAAAGGATGCCGAGCACTATCCTACAAAAAAGCTGCTCAATAAACTTATTGAGATTCCTCAAGTCATTTCCGTTTATGAGATCGACACCATGATCATCAAAAACACGGATTATTTAATATTTGAATAATGAAAAGCCTTCCTAAAAAGACCAAAATTGTTGCAACCCTAGGACCTGCAACAGCTACTAAAGAAGTTTTATACGACATGATCATCGCTGGAGTGAATGTCTTCCGCATTAATTTTTCACATGCGGATCATGATGGCGTAAGAGAACGCGTGCAAATGATACGTGATCTGAATGAAGAGCATGGATTTGCTACAGGAATCTTAGGAGATCTTCAAGGTCCTAAATTGAGAGTAGGTGTCATGAGTGAGGAAGTCGTGGTAAATCCAGGAGACCGCATTACATTTTCCACAGGAAAACCATTTAAAGGCACTGCAGAGCGTGTGTATATGAACTATGATCGCTTTCCTAAAGATGTTCAGGCTGGAGAACGCATCTTACTTGATGATGGAAAACTGATTTTTGAAGTTGTAGAAACAGATCGCGAAAGCAATGTGTTGACTAAAGTCATACAAGGTGGTCCACTACGTTCCAAAAAAGGAGTCAACCTTCCACAAACCAATGTTTCTCTGCCAGCTTTGACTGAAAAGGATATCGTGGATGCAAAATTTGCTTGTGAATTACAAGTAGACTGGATGGCACTTTCTTTCGTGCGTCACAGCCGTGATTTGATTGAATTGCAAGATTTGATCAGCGAGCATTCTAAACATAAAATTCCAATCATTGCTAAAATTGAGAAGCCAGAAGCGGTTCAAAATATAGACAAGATTGTTGCTTATTGTGATGGACTAATGGTAGCCCGTGGTGATCTAGGTGTAGAAATTCCCGCACATGAAGTACCATTGATTCAAAAGCAACTGGTATTGAAGGCTAAAAAAGCTCGGATTCCAGTAATCATCGCGACTCAAATGATGGAGACCATGATTACTAGCCTAACACCTACTCGTGCGGAGGTGAATGACGTGGCAAATAGCGTTATGGATGGTGCAGATGCTGTAATGCTTTCTGGAGAAACTTCCGTAGGACAATACCCTGTGCAGGTGATTGAGAAAATGGCGAGCATTTGCCGCAGTGTAGAAGATAGCGATCTGATTAAGGTACCGCATGAGGCACCTCACATCAAGACTAAAAGATATATAACTAAATCGGTGTGTTATCACGCTGCTAAAATGGCCAACGAGATCAGTGCCAAAGCAATAACCACGATGACAAATAGTGGATATACCGCATTCCAGATCAGTGCCTGGAGACCTGCAGCTCATATTTTGACTTTTACTAGCAACAGTCGTATTTTGACTCAGTTGAGCTTGTTATGGGGCGTTCAAGCCTTCAGCTATGACCGTTTTGTAAGTACAGATGAGACGATTGAGGATGTTAACGCTTTTGCATTGAAAAATAAATTTGTTGAAAAAGGAGATTTCCTGATCAACCTTGCCGCCATGCCTGTGACTGATAAAGGAATGGTGAACACACTGCGTGTAAGTGAGATTGAGTAGTTAGTAGTTAGTAGTTAGTAGTTAGTAGTTAGTAGTTAGTAGTTAGTAGTTAGTAGTTAGTAAAAATGCTAGCTCGACCGGAGTCGAGAGCTACCTAGGAGTTAAAATATCGGTTTTTTTAATAGCCTCTTTTTAGATCTCCCTACTGTTAATTAAACATAATTTTGAAAGCTGGAAAGACTTCGCTGTCTTCCAGCTTTTTTCCTTGGATCAGTTGATGCATCCTTTTCAAATAGCAAGCGAAAAAGAGTCCCATTGAAATTATTTAGTTTCACCGAAAATCATATCTCGACTGTCGCTCGATACTGATTTATGGGATTGATCATTATTTAGGTTGGAACTTTATTTAAAACTTAAACTCCAGCTGCACTTCCACTGGTTCTTCCTCTTCTTTATCTTCTGTATTGAGGTTGCTTAGGGATAGTCCTAGAAGACGCACGCTTTCGCGGAAGCTTTCCTGACGCACAAGCTCAGTTGCAATTTCTAGAATCTGTTGTTTCTTAAAAATATAATGATCGACAGTCTTACTGCGGGTTTGCATTTTGAAATCACTATACTTGATTTTTAAGGTTATGGTTTTGCCAGCTACTTTATTTTTGGCGAGCCGTCGTTCAATTTCCTCAGCGATTTGATCAAGCCGTTCCATCATGAAGATTTCGCTAGAAATATTATCTGAAAAAGTACGCTCTGCACCTAGTGATTTCCTGATACGATCTGGTTTTACCGCACTTTCATGAACACCACGAACGATATTGTAATAGTACACCCCACTTTTACCAAAATGCTCAGCCAGATATTCTATCGGTTTCCGTTTGAGATCCGCCCCATTGAAAATACCATGCTGGTACATCTTCTCTGCCGTCACTTTGCCTATTCCATGAAACTTACGAATCTCAAGTTGTTCTAAAAACTCCAACACCTCTTCAGGCACAATCGTTTTCTGACCGTTCGGCTTGTTGTAATCGCTAGCGACTTTAGCGATAAATTTATTGACAGATATTCCCGCACTAGCGGTAAGGCCAGTAGTTTCATATATTCGACGCCTTATATCATAGGCAATGATCGTTGCGCTGGGGTAATTCAGTTTATTCTCGGTAACATCTAGATAGGCCTCGTCCAGAGATAATGGCTCTACCAGATCTGTATAGTCAAGAAAAATCTCTCGTATTTGCTGAGACACTTCTCGATACCTTTCAAATCGAGCCTTGACAAAAATCAAATCAGGACACAAGCGAGCAGCGGTAACGCTAGGCATCGCACTACGCACCCCATATTTACGCGCTTCATAACTAGCCGCAGCGACGACACCTCGCTGACTGCTGCCACCAACTGCAATAGGTTTCCCTTTCAATTCTGGCGCATCCAGCTGCTCTACAGATGCGTAAAACGCATCCATATCTACGTGAATTATTTTGCGATCTTCCAGAGTCATGTGGCAAAATTAGTCGTTTCTAATAGTACCGGCTGACTTAATCTTAGCTTAAATCTAAGAGTTATACTGATCGCATTTTGATACCTTAGAATCATGGAACAACAAGGACACACGGCAATCATTATTGGAGCGACAGGACTGGTCGGGTCTTCATTGCTAGCACAAATTTTAGACGATAGCAGGTATGGAAAGGTGATTACGCTTTCGCGAAAGCGAATACCCAACAACCACCCAAAACACGAGAATTATATCGCAGATCTATTAGATCCAGCAACTTATAAGGAACACTTAAAAGGAGATCACCTATTTATTTGCACAGGTACTACCCAAAGCAAAACTCCAGATAAGGATCAATATTACCGCATCGAGCATGATTTACCGGTCGAAGTTTCTAAAAATGCGCTGCAAAATGGGGTGCAGAGCGTAATTGCAGTTTCTGCACTGGGCGCTGATCCAGACAGTCGTTTCATATATAATCGAGGTAAAGGCGACATGGAACGCGATATTGAGAAACTTGGTTTTACCCATACCTATTTTGTGCAGCCAGCACTCATAGGAGGCGAGCGAGATGAGAAGCGAACCTTTGAAGCGCTATGGAAGAAAGTTCAAAAATTCATCGATCCATTATTAATGGGTGGACTGAAGAAATACCGAACCATTGAACCTGAGGTTATCTCACGAGCCATGATTGAAATAACTACAAACGGTTATCCAGCGACTAGAATTGAAAGCGACGAATTAAAAGTCATAGCGACTATGAAATCATAAATCCTTATGATTGTGCGTGGCATTTTTGCGACCTAAAAAGAGTATTTTTGCACCAAAATAACCCTCATGAGTAAGTTGGTAGTAGTAGGAACGGTAGCTTTTGATGCGATCGAGACCCCATTTGGAAAAACAGATAAAATATTAGGTGGCGCCGCTACCTTTATAGGCCTTGCCGCCGCTCATTTCAATACTGAAGTTGGATTAGTGAGTGTGGTAGGTGGTGATTTTCCAGAGAACTACTTGACCATGCTGGAAGATCGAGGCATGAATATCGAGGGGATAGAAATTGTGTCAGAAGGAAAAACCTTTTTCTGGAGTGGTAAATACCACAACGATATGAATACCCGCGATACTCTTGCTACAGAGCTTAATGTACTCGCAGATTTCAACCCTGTGGTACCTGAACATTTTAAGAATGCCAATGTGGTTATGCTAGGGAATTTACACCCAGCGGTACAATTAGGCGTGATTGAGCAAACTAAAGATGCTGATTTGCATATACTGGACACCATGAACTTCTGGATGGACAGTGCGCTGGACCAGTTGAAAGAAGTTATTGCCAAAGTAGATGTTATTACCATTAACGATGAGGAAGCACGTCAACTATCTCGCGAATACAGTCTAGTCACTGCGGCTAAAAAGATCCATGAAATGGGTCCTAAATTTGTGGTGATTAAAAAAGGAGAGCACGGCGCCTTATTGTTCCACAACGACGAGATTTTCTTTGCGCCAGCCTTACCGTTAGAAGAAGTTTTTGACCCAACTGGTGCAGGAGATACTTTTGCTGGTGGTTTCGCAGGATTCCTAGCGGCGAGTAATGACTATAGCTTTGAAAATATGAAGCGGGCGATTATCTATGGATCTAACTTTGCTTCCTTTGCGGTAGAGAAGTTTGGAACTGAGAGAATGCAAACCGTGACAAATGACGAGATCAGTAAGAGACTGGAGCAGTTTAAAGCGCTGACTAAATTTGAAATTTTATCGTAACAATATAACAGCCCGAAATTACTTCGGGCTTTTTTTAACTTCGTTTTTCCCCAAAGTGCTATGAGTGATCAATTGAAACATGAGTGTGGTATTGCCCTGATAAGGTTATTGAAACCTTTAGAATATTATAAGGAGAAATACGGCACTGCATTTTATGGTATCAATAAGATGTACCTAATGATGGAAAAGCAGCACAACCGCGGTCAAGATGGTGCTGGTTTTGCAAGTATCAAACTTGATGTGAAACCGGGAGAGCGCTACATCTCTCGAGTGCGTAGCAACGCCCCACAACCTATTCAGGATATTTTTGCACAAATCAACAACCGCATTAATGATGAGATGACTGCTCTTCCTGAAATGAAAGATGATGTGGCTGCACAAAAAAAGAACATTCCATATGTAGGGGAACTACTGATGGGCCACGTGCGTTATGGAACATTTGGCAAGAATTCTATAGAATCGGTTCACCCCTTTTTACGTCAAAACAATTGGATGCACCGCAACTTGATCATGGCTGGAAATTTCAACATGACCAACGTTTTCAAGCTATTCAATAAGTTGGTCGAATTAGGACAGCATCCTAAAGATATGGCAGACACGGTAACCGTGATGGAAAAAGTAGGCCATTTTCAGGATCGAGAAGTTCGCCGCCTTTACAAGAAATTCAAAAAAGAAGGCCTTTCTAAAATTGAAGCCTCACCTAAAATTGCGCAGGAAATTGACGTTGCCAAAATATTGCGGAAAAGTGCTCGCGACTGGGATGGTGGTTATGCCATGGGCGGATTGATGGGCCATGGAGATGCTTTTTTATTGCGCGATCCCGCAGGAATACGTCCAGCCTATTATTACCAAGACGACGAGGTAGTCGTGGTGGCGAGTGAACGACCGGTGATCCAAACCGCCTTCAATGCACAATTTGAGGATGTTCATGAATTAGATCCAGGAAAAGCGATCATCATCAAGAAAGATGGAACCGTTACCCTAGATCAAATAAGCGAGCCCCTGGAGCGTAAGGCTTGTTCTTTTGAACGCATTTATTTCTCGCGCGGTAGCGATGCAGAAATTTACCAAGAACGCAAGATGTTAGGTCGTTTACTATTTCCTAAGATCATGGAGAAGATTGGGAATGACATTGACAACTCTGTGTTCTCCTACATTCCTAACACTGCAGAAACCTCCTTTTACGGGATGATAGAAGCAGCGCACCAGGTTTTGAACGAGCAAAAAAGAGATGCCATACTAGCGGGCGAGGGCAAACTCACTCAAGAGCAAGTTGAAAATACGCTTTCGCGAAAGCTGAGAACCGAGAAAATTGCGATCAAAGATGCCAAATTGCGCACTTTCATCACTGAGGATTCATCTCGTGACGATCTGGTAGCTCACGTATATGACGTTACTTATGGTGTTGTAAAACCAACAGACCATTTAGTGATCATTGATGATTCTATAGTTCGTGGTACGACACTTAAGAAATCCATTCTTAAAATGATGGATCGACTGCACCCTAAGAGTATTGTCGTGGTTTCCAGCGCACCACAAATACGTTATCCAGATTGTTATGGAATCGACATGGCAAGACTAGAAGGGCTGATTGCTTTTCAAGCTGCTTTGCACCTGCACAAAGACCGTGGCACAGAATCCATTATCAAGGACATTTACGCCAAGTGTAAAGTACAACTGGAATACGAAGATCGCGACGTAGTAAATTATGTCAAGGAATTATACGACCCGTTCACAGACGAAGAAATCTCAGACAAAATAGCTGAACTACTTTCTGACGATGACCTCAATGCCAAGGTGGAAATCATCTATCAAAAAGTAGAAGACTTGCATAAAGCCTGTCCTAAAAACTTAGGAGATTGGTATTTCACAGGAGACTACCCAACAGATGGCGGTAACCGAGTGGTGAACCGCGCCTTTATCAATTTCTTTGAAGGAAATGATGAGCGGGCTTACTAAGTAATTTTATGAAAACTAGATTTTTTATTCTTATTTCATGTTTATTGGTGTTTAGTAACTGTAAAGATTTAGCAGAAGAAAAACATCCAATCGTAGAATCTTTCGTTCCAGAGAATTATGAAGATTTTGAAAACCTTGGAGGAGTTGTTCTAGGCAACACAGATAGATCAATAGGGCAGTTGCGAATGGATAGCTTAAATCTATTTGTCCTTCAAAGGTTTGTTAGTCAGAAAAAACTAAATCTAGAATTTGAAAAACTTGATGAGGTTCAATTTATCGAACACGAGCCGTTTCTATTTATTGATTCAGAATTTTGCAATGAAGTAAATGGTGATGATTCAGATTTCATTATTGCAATAGTAAAAGACAAAGAAGTAGCAGTTTTTGAGAATTCTAATGTATTAAAAGCGTGGAAAATAAATTTATCTACTGATAAGTTTGAAGAAATTGAATCCTTAAATGTTCAGTGCATTAACCAATGGTATGGTTACGATGGATAATAATTAGTTCACTTTATTACTTAACTACTGCTATCTGAAATTGTATTTATTCATTAATTTGAATTATGAGAATAAAAAATCCCTTCAACTCAGGTTGAAGGGATTTTCAAATTTTATAGAGCTACAGATTATTTGTTCTGAGCATATAATTTAGAAACTTCTTCCCAGTCAATTACATTAAAGAAAGCTTCCACGTAATCTGGTCTTCTGTTTTGGTAATTTAAATAGTAAGCGTGTTCCCAAACGTCCAATCCTAGAATTGGTGTTCCACCACATCCTGTCTCTGGCATTAATGGGTTGTCTTGATTAGGACAGCCACAAACTTCTACTTTTCCACCCTCATGTACACACAAGAAAGCCCATCCAGAACCGAATTGGCCTTTGGCTGTTTCAGAGAATTTAGTTTTAAAATCTTCAAAGCTACCAAATTCAGATTCGATCGCTGTTTTCAAATCTCCTGTTGGTTGTCCTCCGCCGTTTGGAGACATGATGTTCCAGAATAATTTGTGATTATAAAATCCGCCGCCGTTGTTTCTAACCGCTTTGTTTTTCATATCTAGATTTTTGAGAATGTTCTCAATCGTCTTTCCTTCATAATCTGTCCCGTCTATAGCAGCATTTAATTTGTCTGTATATCCTTGGTGATGCTTTGTATGGTGTATTTCCATTGTTTTAGCATCTATATGTGGTTCTAACGCGTCGTAGGCGTAGTCTAATTTTGGTAATTCAAAAGCCATTTTATAAGGTTTTTAGTTAGTATTTCAATCGAGTTTAAAGTTACTCCAGGAAGCGCGTAGCACGAAATTGCTGATGTTATAATATACTTAAAGATGAGAGCTCGATAAATAGTAAATTTGGGTATGGCTCATCAACCCACCACATTTTACAGCGCGAGCGCTGGCTCAGGTAAAACGTACACCCTAGCGCGCGACTATTTGACCTTACTTTTCAAAAACCCTTTCCACAACGGCTATCGGGAAATTCTTGCCGTCACCTTTACTAATAAAGCGGTGGCAGAAATGAAGCAGCGCATCCTAGAAAACCTGCATCATTTAACTCAGGAAACCATACCGGATCCATTACTAGCGATAAAAGAACACATCCAGCTAGAAACAGGACTCGATGATGAGCAACTGAGGAAGAAAGCTATAAACATTGAACAAAAATTGCTGCATGATTATGCCGCTTTTGACATTGTTACTATTGATAGTTTCAATCACCGCATCTTACGCACTTTCGCTAAAGAAGTAGAACTTCCAGACGGCTTTGAAATAGAGCTCGATAGTGACAGCCTGATTTCTAAAGCAATTCACAACCTATTATCAAGAGCCGGTAAGGAAAAACAATTGACAGACTTACTCATTGATTTCTCACTGTCAAAAATTGACGAAGGAAAAAGTTGGGACATTGAATTTGACTTGCACACCATAGCTAGACTCATTTTAAGTGAATCCCATTATGACTACCTCAAAAGCCTCAAGGAAAAAAGCATCGCAGACTTCTTAAGACTCCGTAAAAAATTATATCACTTGATTGAAACTTCAGAAAAAGACCTTCTTAAAAAAGGCGCTGAATTGTTCAATTACTATGAAGCAAACGGTCTTACCTCAGATGACTTTTCGGGAAAATCTCGTGGTATTCATAATTGGATCAAAAAATTTGCTGAAGGAAATTTACCAGATAATGGGCAACAAAAATATTTAGACAAAGCCCTAACCGACTCCATTGCAGGAACCACAACTGCTGGAAATAAATCTATCATAGATTCCAAACAGCAGGACCTGATCGAATTAATACTTCAGTTTCAAGAGCAATCGGGAGCTATCGCCATGCACCGCAATGCGATTAGTAAAATCACCGCGCTTTCCTTATTAAACGAATTGGTTCGAGAAATAGATACCATTAAAGAAGAAGAGCAGATAGTTCCTATTTATGAGTTCAATGGCATTCTGGCAAGTCAAATTAAAGATCAGCCAGCGCCTTTTATTTATGAGCGGCTGGGGGAACGCTACCGTCATTATTTTGTAGATGAGTTCCAAGATACCAGCCGTATGCAGTGGGAAAACTTGATGCCATTGATTGAAAACCCGATTGTCCAAGAACGCCCAGACGGCAGCCGAGGCAGCTTGATGCTTGTGGGAGATGCTAAGCAGTCTATTTACCGCTGGCGCGGTGGCGATGCTGATCAGTTTCTTGACATTTTGAGCGACGAGCATCTTTTTCTTCTATCTAAAAACAATGTCACTCTAGGCACCAATTGGCGCAGTTACGACAGCATTATATCCTTCAACAATAACTTTTTTAAGCACTATGGTGGGTATTTGACTAGCGAAGTCTACCAAAAACTGTATCAAGAATACCTACATCAAGAACCAAATCATAAAACTGGTGGGTACGTTCAAATTGATTTTTTAGATTCTGAGGAAACTCAAGTGGTAGAGGAAGATGACGAACTGACTACCATTTATCCAATTCATGTAAAGCGACATATCGACCAGGCGCTGGAGGCAGGTTTTAGGCCTAGTGAAATTTGCGTTCTGGTACGTAAGAAAAAACAAGGTGATGAGATCGCCCGTTACTTGGTTCGTGAAAAGATGAGCGTCGTATCCAGCGACAGCTTACTAATCAATGCATCTCCTCGCGTAGGGTTATTGGTGCAGTTCATGCGCATGTGCCTATATCCTGAACAGCAACAGCCCAGATACGAGTTCTTGCTTCAATTTGCTCAGTTGAACAACCGGTCTGACTATCATTCCTTCATCAATGCGCATTTGAATCAATCTTTAGAGGAACTCTCAAATGATTTATTAAGCAGTGAGGATGAAGTGTATCTCGCTTTCGCGAAAGCGCCCTTATTTCAAGCTACAGAAAAAGCAGCAGTAGCACTGGATCTATTTAAGGATCATGACACGAGGCTGCAGGCTTTTTTAGAACATGTATTTGAGTTTGCGGCAGGCTTTGAAAAAACGGCATCTGCATTTCTTGAACACTGGGAACACAAGCAAAATAGCTTGAGTGTTCCTGCTGCAGACGACCCCACGGCAGTACAGATCATGACTATTCATAAATCTAAAGGTCTCGAATTCCCGGTGGTGATTGTTCCTTACTGTGATGTCATACTGGATGATGCGAGAGATGTAACAGGTTGGTTACCCGTCGATCCACAAAATTATGAAGGGTTTGATCACCTGTATCTTTCCTTAAAAAAAGAGTGCTTGCTGTATCCTGAGCCCGCACCACAACTGTATCTAGAACAAAATTCTAAGGCTGAAATGGATCAGATCAACACCTTATATGTCGCTTTTACTAGAGCAAAAGAGCAATTGTACATCAGCTGTCTAGAGAATAAAAAGCCCAAAAACAATTACAGCAAACTCTTGATGGAGTTTGTGGAAGAGTCGAAATGGACCTTAGTAGAAAAAAACGGATACAAAACCACACATACAGGAATTGCAATCCGCGAATCGCAAACTGCGCTAAATCATAGTAGCGAATTAATGGAAAGTTATTTTGTGAGCGATTTAAAAGAGCGGTCCTCATTTGCTACCCGTAAAGGAATGTTGTGGGCTAGTGGCGCCATGGAAGCTATGGATACGGGAACCCAGTTACATCATTACTTGTCTATGATTCATACAGAGTCAGATATGGACATCGTCAAAGAATCATTGACGCTGGATCGCAGTATCAATGCAACTCAAGCGGCGGAAATCCTCCTTCAAATAGAATCCATCATTAAGCATCCACAATTAAATCATTTATATAGGAATGGTGTAAATGCCATTAATGAGATGGGAATATTAAAAACAGATGGCAGCAAGGCGATCCCAGACCGGCTAATTCAGGAAGGAAAATTCATGACCATTATAGATTACAAGACTGGTAGCGCAAACTTGAATCATAAAGATCAAGTGGATGGTTATGCTTCACTCTTGATTTCTATGGGATACCATATCAAAGAAAGAATTCTGGTTTATACGGACGAACTCAAGATCGTTTCATGGAACTAGAAAAGTTATAGTGATTACCTTTGTAGGATAAGCAAACAACTATGTACGGAGCAATTCAAGAATATTTACAAAAGGAATTAGAAGAAATCAAAGATGCTGGCCTTTATAAGAAAGAGCGCATCATCACCTCTCCTCAAGATGCGGTAATCACGTTAGACGATGGTAGCGAGGTGATTAATTTTTGCGCAAACAATTATTTAGGACTCTCCTCACATCCAGAAGTGATTCAGGCCGCTAAGGATACGCTAGACAGTCACGGTTTTGGGATGAGCTCTGTACGTTTTATTTGTGGAACTCAAGATATTCACAAGAAACTAGAGCAAAAGCTAGCCGATTTCTATGGTATGGAAGACACCATACTTTATGCAGCATGTTTTGATGCTAATGGTGGTGTTTTCGAACCTCTACTAGGAAAAGAAGATGCGATCATATCTGATTCCCTTAACCACGCTTCAATTATCGATGGCGTGCGTTTATGTAAAGCAGCGCGTTACAGATATGCAAGTGCAGACATGGCAGATCTTGAAGTGCAATTGAAACAAGCTAATGAAAATGGTGCAAGGTTTAAAATAATCGTGACTGATGGTGTGTTTTCCATGGATGGAATTTTAGCACCACTAGATAAAATTTGTGACCTAGCTGATAAGTACGACGCTCTAGTAATGGTAGATGAATGTCACGCAGCAGGATTCCTGGGCGATACAGGAAGAGGATCTTTAGAAGCAAAAGGTGTTTTAGGTCGTATAGACATCGTAACCGGAACTTTAGGTAAAGCCCTAGGCGGTGCTATGGGAGGATATACCTGCGCTAAAAAAGAAGTCATTGAAATCTTGCGCCAGCGCTCTAGACCGTATTTATTCTCTAATTCTCTTGCCCCTTCTATTGTTGGAGCTTCCATTAAGGCTTTAGAACTTATCGATTCGAGCACTGATTTAATCCAGAAAGTACAATCCAACACAGCTTATTTCAAAAAAGGAATGCAGCGATTAGGTTTTGATTTTGTGGATGGAGAGAGTGCTATCGTGCCCGTTATGTTATATGACGCAAAGCTGTCGCAACAAATGGCAGACATGCTTCTAGACGAAGGAATTTATGTAATCGGCTTCTTTTTCCCTGTAGTTCCTAAAGAAAAAGCAAGAATAAGAGTTCAAATGAGTGCTGCTCATTCTCAAGAACATTTAGACAAAGCTATAAACGCCTTTGAAAAAGTAGGTAAATTGTTAAATATTATCAAAAATTAACAGTAATAACGCCTAAAAAATAGTGGATTACGATAATTTTAATCTTTAATGCTTGCAATTGGCACGGAACAAATTATTTTTGTCCAGTTGTAAAATCTAAAAAACCCAACATGAAAAATTATTTTAAACTCTTTATTGCTAGTGCAATCTTGCTTTCTGCAAGTTTGGTACAAGCACAAGACGAGACCAACCGATGGTCTGCATCCATAGGCGTAAATGCCATCGACTTTTACCCTACTGGTGAACCAGGATTAGGTGGTTATTTCGATGAATTTTTTAACACAGATCACTGGAATGTAATGGAAGTTCCTAGCCGTATCGAATTAGGTTATTATGTAGGTGATGGTATCGTCGCTACTTTAGCTGGTTCAGCTAACCAAATTGATAGAGTTGGTGATACATCTGTAGATGACCTGTTCTATGTGAGTGTGGATGGAGGTTTGAGATATAACATACGTGAAATTTACAATGGTAGTGATGCATTCAACCCATTCATAGGTATTGGTGGATCTTATCAATTTATTGAAGATGTTTCTTTTGGTACTTTCAATGGTACTATTGGTTTTGATATTAAAATGGTGGATAACTTCTACCTTAATTTCCAATCTACTTATAAGCATACTTTTGAAGATGATAACCCAAGACACTTCCAACACGTTGCTGGTGTAAAATTCACTTGGGGAGCTACAGACTCTGACGGCGATGGTATTCCAGATAATAAAGATGAATGTCCTGAAACTCCAGGTCTTCCAGAATTTAATGGTTGTCCAGACTCTGATGGCGATGGTATAAAAGATAGCGAAGATGAATGTCCATTCGTTGAAGGTCCTGCAGCTACTAATGGTTGTCCTGATTCTGATGGTGATACGGTACTAGACAAAAATGATGAATGTCCTGAGGTTGCTGGTTTAGTAGCTTTAAACGGTTGTCCTGATTCTGATGGTGATGGAATTGCTGATAAAGATGATGAATGTCCTAATGAAGCTGGTCTAGCTAAGTTCAACGGTTGCCCTGACACTGATGGTGACGGAATCGCTGATAAAGATGACAAATGTCCTAATGAAGCTGGAATCGCTGAATTACAAGGATGTCCACGTCCAGCAGTACCAACTGTTAAGGAACAAGAGCAACTTAACGCTTATGCAAGAACAATCTTGTTTGAAACGAACAAGTCTGCTATCAAATCTCAATCTGCGGAAACTCTTCAAGATATCATCGACATCTTAAAGAAATACCCAGATGCTGAATTTTCAATTGATGGTCACACTGACAGTGTAGGATCTGACGCTTACAACCAAGAGTTGTCTAATGAAAGAGCCAACTCTGTACTTAGATACCTAGTTAACGGTGGTATCGATGCTGATAGATTATCTGCTGAAGGTTTTGGAGAGTCTAAGCCAATTGCTACTAACGCAACTGCAGCTGGAAGACAACAAAACAGACGTACTGAAATTAACTTGAAGAAATAATTTTCAAGATCAAGTCTTAATAATAGAAACGCCATCCTAACCGATGGCGTTTTTTTATGCCCTATTTTTAACGAGAACTCAACTCCTTTACATGCAAAGCTTCATCCAAAATGTCCTAGACTCCTTGAAATCGAAAGACATTGATATTACCCAGGTACATTATATTGTCCCCAGCCGGCGTGTAGGACTATTCCTCAATAAAGCAATAGCTCGCTCACAAGAGCAACCCATTTTTGAACCTAAAACTTCGAGTATTGAGGAGTTTATACAAGAGCTGTCTAAACTGCATATACTACCAGATCTTGACATTCTCCCTTACTTTTACACGGCCTATTGCCATGTGGAACCAGAAGACAAACGTGATAGTTTTGACGCTTTTATAGGCTGGGCACCCACGATACTTAAGGATTTTAACGAGATAGACAGGTACCTGGTAGACACTAAAGAATTCTTCAACTATTTGGGCAATTTTAAAGCGCTTGACACCACCTCTCATTGGTCGCTGGAGGCAAATCCTACCCAGATGATCACCCAATACCTAGATTTCTGGAAAAAGCTATCTAAGTATTATGAGGCATTAAAAGAAGTGTTGACCACAAACCAGATCGCATATCAAGGACTTGCTTATAGAATCGCTTTCGCGAAAGCGAACTTAAAAGAAAAGCCTACTGCAGAGAAACCCATTGTTTTTTTAGGGCTCAACGCATTAAATACCGCAGAAGCTGAAATCATTCAACTTCTATTACAAAAGGGAAATACACACATTTATTGGGATGCCGACAGTTATTTTGTAGATCGCCCGTACCATGAGGCAGGCAAATTTATCAGGGAGCATAGAGACAAATGGAGTTATTATCAAAACAATCCATTAGAGCTGCTAGGAACGAATTATGAAAATGAAAAAAATATTCACATCATCAGTTCCACTGGTAACTTAGGAATCGTACAAGCTGCAAGCACCTATTTATCCCAACTGTCTGAGGCTGAATTACTAGAAACTGCAGTTGTCCTAGCAGACGAACAACTGCTGTTACCCCTATTGAGTGCGATACCTGACAATGTAAAGGCTTTTAATATAACAATGGGTCTGAGTATGGACCAGCTTCCACTCGCCTCTTTCTTTACAGATCTATTCAAGCTTCATAGAGAATACACCAGCGAGGGTTTTTATTATAAAAATGTTATCCGGGTGTTAGAATCTTCATTTGCTTCTATGTTATCTGCAGACGAGGTGGCTTATTCATTAAAAAAGATTCGGAGTGAAAACCTCATCTATGTAAATCTTGAACAATTGGATTCAAAGGATTCTTCATTTCTAGACAGCCTTCTAAAACCTATTCAAGATCCAAAAGAAATACTGTTACTGGCTTCTGAAATTCTTGTAGAACTGAAACAAGTGTTGATCAATCAACCGAAAAGTCAGTTAGAACTAGAACAGCTACTGGCGATGACTGAGATTCAAAATGAGTTACAGCAGTTAGTCAATGAAAACAAGGGAATCAAGGATTTGAGAACCTTGACCTTTTTATTGAGACAACTACTACCATTGAAAAAACTAGACTTTATAGGAGAACCCATACAAGGACTTCAACTAATGGGGTTGTTAGAAACGAGAGCATTGGACTATAAGAATGTGCTCATGCTTTCAGTAAATGAAGGAGTACTTCCAGCAGGCAAAAGCTTCAGCTCCTACATTCCCTATGAGATGAAAAAACAATTTGACTTGCCTACGTATACTGAGAAAGACAGCGTCTATGCCTATCACTTTTATAGATTGCTTCATCGGTGCCAGTCGGCTACCTTCATTTATAATTCAGAATCAGACACTCTGGGCGGCGGTGAGAAAAGTAGATTTTTATTACAACTGGAGACAGATCAAGTTTTAACTCATCAATTAAAGCATACCAGTTATTATCATAAAATCAATCCAGTAGAGCAAACGCTTATTGAGATAAAAAAAGAGGAACCCTACTTTAAACGTTTGAAGCAAGTCGCTGAAAAAGGATTTTCGCCCTCTGCCCTGACCAGTTACGTGCGTAATCCGTTAGAGTTCTTTGCAAATAAGATTTTGTCGGTTTCAGATCTGGAAGAAGTGGAAGAAGATATTGCCTTGAATACCATGGGTTCCATCATTCACGAGGCACTGGATCAATTGTACCAAGGATACCAGAAACGAATACTCACCTTAGAAGATTTTAAAATCATTGAGAAGCAAATACCTAGTGAACTTGATATTGCTTATAAAAAGTGCTATTTATCAAAGTCCCTTCCCGTTGGTAAAAACAAAATCATTTATGAAGTGTCGCTTCATTATGTAAAAAAAATGATCGCTTCAGATAAGCAATTGGTCCAATCTGGTAAAGAATTGATAATCGAAAGTGTCGAGCAAGATCTTGCCACAGTAATAGAGGTGCCAAATGTAGGTAGCGTCAGGCTTCACGGTAAAGTGGATCGAGTAGATCAACTCGATGGAGTCTTAAGAATTATTGATTATAAGAGCGGTAGTGTAACGCAACGAAATGTAGCAATCGATAATGATTATAGCGTCTTAAAGAACGACTACGAACGCTCAAAAGCATTTCAAGTGCTTATGTATGCATATCTATATTTAAAGAATTATCCAACAAGGGATATCGAGGCAGGAATCATCAGTTTCAAAAACTTCAATGCTGGCTTTATTTCATTTGCTCTAAAATCTGGCTATAAATTTGAACCGAAAACGATAGACCAAGAAGTTATGGATCATTTTGAAGTCCAATTGATCCAATTGATCCAAGAACTTTTTAATCCAGAACTTCCCTTATTAGAAAAAGCAGTATGATGAACACTAAAAATAACTTGCAGATTCCGTCAGAAAATGGAAAGTCGATTCTATTAGATTATACCTACGAACCTCAAGAGACTCCGCTTCCAGTAATCATCTTCTGCCATGGGTTGAAAGGTTTTAAAGACTGGGGCGTATGGGATTTGATGGGTGCCGCTTTCGCGAAAGCGAACTACCTATTCATCAAGTTTAATTTCTCACATAATGGCGGTACACCACAACAACCTATCGATTTCCCAGATCTAGAAGCATTCGGAAATAACAATTACAGTTTAGAGTTGCGCGACTTAGCGCGAGTTTTAGATTGGTTGGAAACTTCAGATTTGCCGGTGAATCAAAAAGACATCAACCTTATAGGACATTCCAGAGCTGGCGGAATCACAACCATAACAGCAGCAAACGACAAACGCATCAATAAACTCATCACACTAGCCGGAGTGGCAGATTATGAGGAACGGTTTCCCACAGGAAAAGAGCTAGAACAGTGGAAAACACAGGGTGTTTACCATGTCAAAAATGGTCGTACTCATCAAGAAATGCCCTTTTTCTATCAGATGTATGAAGACTTTTTAGAAAATAAAGCAGCACTAGATATTCTCGAAGCAGCAGCTCAACTCTCCATCCCGCATTTGATTGTTCATGGCACGGCAGACCCCACAGTTGATGTTGGCGATGCCCATCGTTTAAAGTCAGCTAGTAAATATGGTCAACTGTCGTTAATTAGGAATGCAGATCATGTTTTTGGAGCGTCACACCCATGGCAATCAGCATTAATGCCGGCAGATTTGAGACTTGCGGTGCAATGCATGATGAATTTTTTGAATAACAAATGATTCCTGTATTCTTTACTTGGTTATTTATTATCAGATTGTAGAAGCAAAAAACGCAACCTAAAAAGGTTGCGTTTTGCTGTGGAGAATAGCGGATTACTTGAATAAAATAATCCGTTTTCCTCCCGTCCTGCAATTACAACTGCCAGCCTTGAAAAAAGGCTGATGCCTAAAAACAACAAAACCCATTCAAGCGAACTTGATGGGTTTCTTATGTTTTCATTCATAACGAAGTCGTGAATGATCGTGGAGAATAGCGGATTCGAACCGCTGACCTCTTGCCTGCCAGGCAAGCGCTCTAGCCAACTGAGCTAATCCCCCAAAATTGACTGTGGCAAATATACTCTTTCCCATCATTTTCACGATAAAATTCAAATTCTTAAATCCTAAGTTTGCAACGTGAAATCAACTATCAACATTTCTACCAGCGATATTCTAAAGCTCGCTTTTCCAGCCATTATTGCTGGAATTGCTGAGCCTGTGATCAGCATCACAGATATTGCGATTATTGGTAATATGGAGAACAATAGCGTTGATGCGCTTGCCGCCGTGGGACTTGCTGGAGCTTTTTTAAGTACAATTATCTGGACACTAGCACAAACAAAAACTTCTATTTCAAGTATTGTATCAAAAGCTCTAGGTAAGGATACCTTGAATAAAGTAGATGCTTTAATCCCTCAAGTGATCTGGATCAATATCGCATTAGGATTAGGAGTTTATGCTATCACCGTTCCTTTTGCCAGCTTCATTTTTAGCTTGTATGGCGCACAAGGTGAAGTACTGGAAATGACGGCCTCCTATTACCAACTTCGGGCAATAGGGTTTCCTTTGACTTTGAGTGCGTTTGCGATATTTGGAATTTTTCGTGGGCTGCAAAATACCAGCTGGGCGATGATCGCTAGTATATCTGGAGCGCTCGTCAATGTGGTTCTGGACATCCTATTAGTCAACGGGATCGAAGGGTGGTTTTTAGGAATGGGGCTTACTGGTGCTGCTATTGCGAGTTTGTTTGCCCAAGTTACAATGCTGGTCATCGCCCTGTTTTATTTTTTCAATCGCACCCCTTTTACTTTATGGATTCAACAGTGGAAACCACACCTACAATTAAGCCACCATATTAAATTAACCGCAAACTTTTTCTTGCGCACATTAGCCATTAATATTTGCATCTACCTATCCTATAGATACGCCACTGGTTATGGCGTGGAAGAAGCTGCGACACACGCCATCTTAATGAATATCTGGTTGTTCTTCTCCTTCTTTATCGACGGGTTTGCAAATGCCGGCAATGCCATAGGCGGTAAGCTTTTAGGTTCAAGAGATCGAGAATCCTTAAAATATTTAGCATTAAAAACCAACAGTTTTGGTGTTGGAGTTTCTATAACTTTATCATTGATGTGCGCATTGCTTTATTACCAAGTAGGCGACTGGTTCACTGACGACAGTGCAGTACAGCAACTTTTCATACAAACCTTTTTTATCATACTTCTCATGCAACCAGTAAATGCCGTGGCATTTGTGTATGATGGTATTTTCAAAGGCTGGGGCGAGGCACCCTATTTGCGCAACCTGCTGCTGGGAGTTACACTCCTTTTATTCATCCCTACACTTCTCTTATTTGACTTTTTCGGCTTTGAATTAAAGGCAATTTGGATCGCATTTTTTGCTTGGATGATAGGTCGCGCCTTATTACTGCATTTGAAATTCAAGAAAAGATTGGATGCTATGGTATGATGTGGTGGGAATTTCGCTTTCGCGAAAGCGTAAACCTCCACAATCCAAAAACAAACCTAGTATCTTTGTAAGAAATTCATCACTATGTTGACACTGCTCCAAGAGGACAATTGGTTCATAAGCCTTTCCAGATTCATGGGCGGCGTGGGTATTTTTCTTGTGATAGGTATCATACTTGTCATAGTGGTGCTCTATAAAAAATTTAAGAATCGCTAATGGGAACTGTTAGAATTACCAAAGAATTCACTTTTGAGACTGGACACGCGCTGCATGGATACGACGGGAAATGTCGTAACGTTCACGGGCATAGCTATAAGCTAGCCGTGACGGTCATAGGAGAGCCTATTATGGATTCTAACCACGTGAAATTTGGGATGGTGATCGATTTTGGCGATTTGAAGAAAATCGTAAAAGAAGAAATTGTAGACCCATTTGATCACGCTACTGTTTTCAATAAAAACTCCCCTCACGTAGAATTAGCTAAAGAATTAGAGTCTCGTGGTCACGAAGTCATTTTAGCGGACTATCAACCTACTAGCGAGATGATGATTCAGGACTTTGCAAAAAAGATTGCCGATCGACTTCCTAACAATATTAAACTCTTTTCCCTGCGCCTGCGCGAGACAGAAACCAGCTATGCAGAGTGGTTTGCGAGTGATAATGGGTAATTAGTATAAATAATTGCTTGACTGAAGTAAAGAGCGTTCTTGGAGCAATATTTATCAATTTTTCCGACAATCATTTAGATAAATTATAGCCGATGCCGCTCTTCAGCGGCATGACCTTGTCGATGGGCATGGCTTATTAGAATTGTTGAAAAATAATTGGCAATTGACAATCAAGATTTGCTAATCAAATCAACAAATGGTTCCCGATAGAAATCGAACTTGGAACTTAGCTTAAACCCAATCCCGCGGATTCTCTAGCACCTCAACCAACTCTGCCTCTTTAGTTCCAGCCTCAGGATGATGATCGTAGCGCCATTGTACTGCTGGTGGCAAGCTCATAAGGATACTCTCAATACGACCATTAGTTTTTAATCCAAATAAAGTTCCCTTATCATGAACCAGATTGAATTCGACGTAACGACCGCGACGTATTTCCTGCCACTCTATGTTGGCTAGCGTGTGGGATAAATCTTTTCGCTTTTCTACGATTGGAACGTATGCTTCTAAGAAGTGTGAAGCCATATCTTTTTGGAACTTTAGCCAGTCTGCCATAGAAAAGGCATCACTAGCACGGCAATAGTCATAAAATAGACCGCCTATACCACGTGCCTCGTTGCGGTGAGTATTGTGGAAATATTCATCACATTTTTTCTTGAAAGTTTTGTAGTCGGCTACTTCATGTCGATCGCAGACTGTTTTGCATACTTGATGAAAGTGCTTAGCATCTTCCTCGTATAAATAATAAGGTGTCAAATCAAGACCGCCACCAAACCAGCAGTCAACGATCTTTCCTTTCTTATCGTACATCTCAAAATAACGGAAATTGGCATGAACCGTAGGAACCATTGGATTCAACGGATGAATCACAAGGCTGATGCCCGTAGCGTAGAAGTCGGCATCTTTGACTTTGAAATAGTTTTGCATAGCGACGGGAAGCTCGCCATGCACAGCACTGATGCTTACACCACCTTTTTCAAAAACATTTCCTTTTTCAATGATTCTGGAAAAACCTCCACCACCTTCTTTACGATACCATTCATCTTCCTTAAACTTTGCTTTTCCATCTACCTTTTCCAAGGTGGAAGTGATGGTATGCTGCAACTCTCTAATAAAGGTATAAAAGGCGTCTTTCTGGGATTCCATAAGGCAAAAAATCTGCTTACAAAGTTACTTTATACAATAATGTTTGTCGCTGGATCTGTAAGTAATTTTTGCTCGCTTAACAGCTCTAGCGTGGTTTTACTTGCAGCAGTAACTGATACTGGCAAGACGAGGATGATACCAATAACAGGAATCAGTAACATCGCATTGAACACAATCCCATTACCAATGGCATAACCACGATTGCTTTTTACAAAGTCTACACTTTCACGGTATTTAAAATGCCGCTCTAATGTATAATCCATATTACCAAATCCCGCATAGTACGACTGCACCAGAAATCCGATGATCCAGAAAACAATTCCCACAACTGGAATTAAACTCAAGACTAACAATGGAAGCGTCAGCAGTAATTCAAAAAACAAGTTGCGTACGTTGATCCGAATTCCACGATAAAGCTGGGCACTATAACTAGTATCCCGATGGGTAATAGATGATTGTAAGTCTGGATACAGGTGTTTTTCTATCTTTTCAGACACAGGCGACATGAAGGGTGCGCTCATCGCCATGACAAAATGTTTGTAAATCAATAAACCTAAGATCACGATGAGGATTGCGCTAAGAATTTCCGCGAAAGCGAAAAAAGCTTCAGAACCAGTTTCCCAAACCCACAAGCTAGTGAGCACGCTAGCAACATTGTCAGACAAGCCATAAGCCGTAAACCCAATCAATACAGCAAACAAAAAACTAATGCCCATCGGAACCATGAAATACTTCCATAACCCTAATTGCGTCATGAGTTTGAAACTGCCCGTATAATCTTTTAAAGCTCTGAGAATATTTTTAATCATCTTATACTGCAACATCTTTTTCTTGCTCCTGCTCTTCTTCATTTTCGTTCTTAACGTATGCCCTACTCATGGCCAGCCCAAATGTCAAAACACCTAATCTACCTATAAACATTAAACATGTGATCACTGCTTTACCGAAAAAGCTCAAATCTCCTGTAATGCCTTTAGTAAGCCCCACAGTCCCTAAAGCAGACAATACTTCAAAGGAAATTTTTTCAAGGGATTCTGTTTCAGAAAAGGTTAAAAATAGAATACCGAAGAAACTTAAAATGAAATAAAATATAAAAGTAGAAACCGCAGCGTCAACTCTTTCATCAGGAATACGCGTATTAAAAAACAAAAAATCACTGGAATTTTTGAGCTTACTGCGCAGATAGGCAATGGTCGCTACTATAGTTGTAATCTTCAACCCTCCTGAGGTACCTGACGGTGAAGCTCCTATGTACATAAGAAGAATAGTAACTATGGCGACAGGAACCACCAGCGCGCCATTATCGATAGTATTAAATCCTACTGTTGTCATCGCGGTCATTGTCTGAAAAAAGGAAGCGTAAAAACGTGTCGCTCCATCTAGTGCAACGATGCTAGGTTCTGTAAAATACATAGCAATAGTTCCAGCGGTCAGTAAAATAAAGAATCCAGAGAAGATCAATTTTGAGGTGTAGCTTACCTCATGTTTCTTGCGTGCGAGCTTGAGCCAAAAATCTGAAAAAACAATGAAACCAAGTGATCCTGCAATTGATAAAAACGAGATAGTAAAGTTGATCCACCCATCACTCACATAATCAACAAACCCAGAATTTAAAAGACTAAACCCAGCAGTACAAAAGGCGCTGACACTATGAAAAAGACTCATCCATAGCTGCTCCCAAAAATCGTAACCTTGTCCCTCAAACCCAATGTAGAAAAAAACAGTACCTACGATCTCAAATAAGACCGTAAAAATGATTACGGACTTTAAAAAGGGTCTGAGTTCAATTGACTTTGGTATAGCAAAGGCTGCGTTTAATATGCGCTCTCGCCATTTGGAAGTGTGATGACTTGTGTTTAATAGGATGTAAGTGGTAAAAGTCATGTAACCTATACCTCCTATTTGAAAAAGCAACATCACTACAAACTGACCAAAGAATGTAAAATTATCAGACAAGCTGATTGTCATCAATCCAGTAGTTGATATGGCTGATGTGGAGACAAAAATCGTATCAATAATTGACAGATCTCCCTTTCTAGAAAAGGGCAAACATAGTAATAGAAAACCTACGAGATTATAGATGAAAAAACCGTAAACAAGATTGCGCTGTGGTGAGAGCGTCGATAAAAGTTTATAGTATTTCCTGAGCAGGCTTTTCAACTTAATATTCCTTCACTGCATCTACAAAAGCTTGAGCATTCTCTACAGGAATATTGGGTAAAATTCCATGACCCAGATTAGCTACAAATTTATCCTTGCCGAATTCATCAATCATTTGCTTGACCATTTTCTTAATAGTTGCTGGCGGTGAGAATAAGCGTGATGGATCAAAATTTCCCTGAAGGGTTATATTCCCACCAGTTAAATAACGCGCATTGCGAGCGCTGCAAGTCCAATCCACACCCAGAGCAGCTGCGCCACTTTTAGCCATGTCATTCAATGCAAACCAGCATCCTTTTCCAAAGACGATGACCTCAGTAACTGGACGCAACGAATCAATAATCTGTTGGATGTATTTCCATGAAAATTCCTGATAATCTGTGGGAGACAACATACCGCCCCAGGAATCAAAAACTTGTACAGCGTTAACACCATGCTTTACCTTTTCATGCAAGTAAGCGATGGTGGTATCTGTGATGCGTTGCAATAATTCGTGCGCAGCTTCTGGTTGAGTGAAACAAAACTCTTTGGCTTTATCAAAATTCTTACTTCCTTGACCTTGGACACAATAACATAGTATTGTCCATGGTGAGCCGGCAAAGCCTATAAGAGGCACACGATTAGCGAGCGCATCTTTAGTCATATCGATAGCTTCCATGACGTAACTTAAGGAGTCTGCTACATCTGGAACCACCACTCGCTCAAGATCTGCTGCAGTTCTAATGGGATTAGGTAACCATGGTCCTACACCAGGTTTCATCTCTACCTCAATATTCATAGCTTGGGGTATTACGAGAATATCAGAAAATAAAATAGCAGCATCAGGACCTATTTGATCAATAGGCATCACCGTGATTTCAGTAGCAAGTTCTGGTGTTTGGCATCTAGTAAAGAAGTCATATTTTGCCTTGAGCTTCATAAAATCTGGCAAATATCTTCCTGCCTGACGCATCATCCATACGGGAGGTCGTTCGACGGTTTCTCCTCGTAAAGCTCTTAGGAACAAATCATTTTTTATCATCTCGCAATATTTTTATGGCTGTGACCAGCACGTTCTCAACGGTTTGTTTTGTAGCAACATGCACGTTCTCAAAAAGCTTTCTCGCTGCCGCTGCGGTGGTCTCACCTATGCAAATGGAGCATTGAGGTTGATGTTTGTTCGCTTTCGCGAAAGCGATAACACCACGAGGACTGTAAAACAAAACAGCTGCAAAAATACGATCAAAGCTCTTTTGGACGATGGCAGAATGGTAAACAATAATTTCTTTTAACGCGACCTTATGGCTCTTGAACAAATCAGGCAATTCATCACGCCTGTGGTTGCTGCATAGGTAGGTAAAATTGGCGTTTGGTAATTTTTCAATAAGCAGGAGCGCCAGTTCACGAGCGTTTTCTGCAACTATTTTTGGGGAGATTCCCATTGTCTGTAATTCAGCCGCAGCAGTTGTTCCCACACAGTATACATTCATAATATGAGTTTTATGGGACTCAACGGCCAGTATTGCGTTCTTGCTGGTAATGATCAAATGCTCCAACAGTTTTTGATCCAAATGAGTATCGATCGCTGTAGTTTTAAGTATATCGTAATGTACAAACCCAAAGCCACTATGCAGCATTAGCTGCTGTTGCGGTAAAGTTAATTGTTTGGTAGAGAGTATAGTAGACGACATTTGCTAAAGTTGGAGTAAATTTACAAACCAATCAACAGATTATGTACATAACAAGACAATATGGATACATTACTAAGTTATTTACATGGAAATTTGTATTGCTACTTCCTTTGGGGATGCTCAATGTTTTTCAAGAACATATTGATTCTACCGGGACTGAATTAATGAAAAACTGGTATCTCTTTCTGCAAATTCCTTTCTCTGTTTTGGTCATGTGGATCTTCACAACCATGGAAATTGTAGGCGATAACAGTGAGGATCCATTTGAAGGCCGTATCAACGACGTTCCCATGACCGCTTTATGCCGTACAATTATGATAGACTTGAGAGATATACTTGATGAGAAAAATTTACCTCAACCGGTACTCCCTAAGGATAATATTTTATATTAAACAACTCATGTAGTTGTATATACGATTAAAATAAGCGATATTTGATTTGAAAAGGGTAAAGAAAATATGGAGCTACCAGAATTTCTTCATGATCTAACTGGCGGTGGTGATAAACCATCATTAAAGTATGCTACTGAGATATTTAGCATGCTCGAGGTTGTGAAGGTCAAAAAAAAGGAAGTAATTCTTCACTTAGGGGAAGTATGTGACAATATCTACTATATCAAGTCTGGAATTATTAAAGGTTCCATAATTGACGAGTATGGCGATATGCATGCCATTCGTTTTACAGCTGAGAATGACGTGATTACTTCTATGTACAGCTTTATTGATCAAACTCCTTCTAACATAGAATTACAATGTGTTGAGGCGGGAGAGGTGATGTGTTTTAAATATCAAGATTTTGAATACATCAATAAATTGTATCCTGGATTAACTCCTGCATTCAACAAGTTGATGTTGAAACGCTATCACAAATTACTAGATGAGAAATCTAGGATGATCACTTACGATGCTACGACTCGTTATTTGAAGTTCATGGAGCGTTATAGTTACATGGAAGAACGTTTGCCCCTCAAGGACATTGCTTCTTACCTAGGGATACGTCAGCAATCTTTAAGCCGTCTGCGCAGTAAAATCGACCAAGAAGCTTACGATTAGAGCTAGGATCTTTGATTCCTTTATCTTTGCATGCTTAAATCCATAGCATGATTACATCAATGACAGGTTACGGTAAATCTGTAAACCAGTTACAAGACCGTAAGATTACAGTAGAGATACGCACCTTAAATAGTAAAAGCCTAGATCTTAACTTAAGAATTCCATCTGCCTATAGGGAGAAGGAATTGGAATTGCGCCAATTGACGGCAGCTCAACTTTCTAGAGGTAAAGTCGATGTTTCACTCTATGTAGAACACACAGGTACAACAACAGGTCAACAATTAGACATCGCTAAAGTCGAGAATTACATTTCTCAAATAAGTGCTATTGATGGTGTGGCTGGGAATAATAAACTTAAACTAGTAGAAATCGCCACTACATTTCCAGATGTTTTTAAAAGCGTACAGGAAGAAGTAGATGAAAAGGATTTTTCAATCATCATGCAGCTGGTAGCAGATTGTCTTGAAGAAGTAAATGACTTCCGAAATAAAGAAGGGGCTATCTTAAAAGCAGAATTTGACAAACGTATTGCCAATATTTCATCCCTGTTAGATCAGGTTCTGATAGAAGATAAGCAGCGATTAGACGATGTGCGTACAAGACTTGAAAAGGCTGTATCAGAATTGAAAGAGAAATTAGACGAGAATAGGTTTGAACAAGAATTGATCTATTACCTAGAGAAATACGACATTACTGAAGAAAAAGTCCGCCTTCAAAATCACCTTAATTATTTTACAGAAACCATGGAAACTTCAGGTTCCCAGGGTAAAAAACTTGGGTTTATTTCTCAAGAAATTGGACGAGAGATCAACACCATTGGAAGCAAGGCAAACCATGCCGCCATGCAGCAATTGGTCGTTCAAATGAAAGACGAGCTAGAGAAAATAAAAGAACAAATGCTTAACGTACTTTAAATGGAAGTAGTGCCTAAATTGATTGTATTCAGCGCGCCATCAGGTGCAGGAAAGACCACGCTGGTGCGTCATTTATTAAAGAAAAAAGAACTTAATCTAGCCTTTTCAATCAGTGCAGCATCTAGAGAACCTAGAGATGGCGAGCAAGATGGAAAGGATTACTATTTTCTAGGCATTAAAGAATTTAAAAATCGCATAAGACACGAGGACTTCCTAGAGTTTGAGGAAGTCTATCGAGATCAATTTTATGGTACGCTCAAGGCAGAAGTTGAGCGTCTCTGGGCTCAAGGAAAAAACGTGATTTTTGATATTGACGTGGTAGGTGGATTGCGCCTTAAGAAGAAATTCCCTGAAAGAACGCTGGCAATTTTTGTCAAGCCACCATCCATCAACGAACTCCAAATACGTTTGAAAAAACGGAAAACGGAGACTCCAGAAAAGATAGCCATGCGAGTTGCCAAAGCAAGTACTGAAATGGCAACAGCCCCACAGTTTGATGTAATTATCAAGAATGACAACCTAACAGAAGCTAAAGCAAGGGCTGAGCAGTTAGTAGCGGAATTTATTAAAAAGCCCCTAACTCAAGATGAAGATGAATAAAATAGGACTCTATTTTGGCACTTTTAACCCTATTCATATTGGGCACCTAGCTATTGCTAATTATCTGGTTGAAAATAGCGACTTAAAGGAAATCTGGATGGTGGTCACGCCGCATAACCCTCTCAAAAAAAAGAATACATTGCTCGATGATTACCAGCGTTTGCATATGGTACACTTAGCTACGGAAGACTATTTGAAAATTAAGCCCAGCAACATTGAGTTCAATTTACCGCAACCTAATTACACTGTAAATACTCTAGTCCACCTTAAGGAGAAGTATCCAGACAATGATTTTTACCTGATCATGGGTGAAGACAATTTGAAGAGCTTGCCTAAATGGAAAAACTATGAGGTGCTACTAGAGGAATACAACATTATAGTGTATCCCAGAATCTCTAAAGGTAAAATACCTGAACACCTCAAAGATCACCCAGCCATTTTAAAAATAGACGCTCCTATAATGGAAATATCTTCCACCATGATCAGGAATAGCATCGCTGCTGGTCAAGACCTGAGGTATTTTCTACACAATAGAGTCAATCAATACATTGATGAAATGGGTTTCTATCAATAAAAAACCGCCCGCAGTCTTTTAATCGACCAACAGGCGGCTTCCAACCAACCAACTCTTAAATCTCTATAGTTACAGAGATGTATTTTTATTCTTTCTCGCTCGTTCTACATCCAGCAATCTGGACTTTGAAACTTCAGTAGTTTTGTATTGAATCGAACTTCTTCCTTTGAATTCATAGGTGGTTCCAGATGCATTATGGAACAGTTCTATCGTCTGATCATCAATAACGTAAAGGTCGAAATAATCATTGCCTAAAAAATCATAATCGAGCGTTAAATGCTTGTTAAGTGAACCAGGGGAAACGTCATCCACCCAATATTCTCCCGTATAATCCCAGTATAGGCTATTCACACCAGTTCCATTTCCATCGTTTGAACTTTGAAATATATCTGCATTAGAACCAGGTCGAAACTTCAAGTAGTTTTCTGCATCAAATTCATTGATGGCTCCTTCTTGACTGGTATACACTTTTTCCCAAGCACGGTACTCTTGTAAAAAGTACTGTATGTTATTATAAAACAGTTTGTCGTAATCAAAATTGCTGGTACTGTATCCATCGACAAAATATCGGGTGCCAGTAAACGTATCACGCAATTCCAAACGGTCAGATGCTCTCACGAAAACTTGAAATTCATGAACACCATCAACATCATGATCTATAGTCAAAATATCAGCATAGGTATCATACACGCCCACATCAACTCCTAGACCTGAACCAGCACGTCCTAATCCTACCAGATTATTATTCGCAAATAAAGTTCCGTAATCAAAACTGAGCGTGAATGCCCTAGTCATAAAGGGGATATCAAGATTGCCTTGAGAACTGTTTAAATCCAGGTACCATAGATCGCTTGAAGCAAGAACCTGATTAAGTGTAGGTTCATCCGCTATTGGGTCGCCTATTATGATGTCTGCCTCACAGCTATTCAATGTGAATGCCAGTGCAAGACCGCCTAAAAGAGTAGTTATTGCTTTCATAATTGATCATTTAATGTTCACTACAACGTTTTCGAAAATCATGCCATTTATTCAAACCGCTATTATACAGAAGGTTACATTTATGTTTAGTTCGCTTTCGCGAAAGCGAACTCCACCAAACTCTAAAAACAAGTATCAAAATTGAAGCAAATAGAGACAGGACCATAGCTCTCCGGGCTTTCGTGCGAAAAATGTTACCTTTACCCTTTATCACTTTTTATGGAAAAAGAACTCAAAATTGCAGTGTTGGGTGGCGGTAGCTGGGCTACAGCCATAGTGAAGATGTTGTGTGAAAATATGGAGGAAGTGGGCTGGTACATGCGCAGTGTGTACGCCATAGAGCATATCAAACGCAATGACCATAACCCAAGCTATTTGAGCAGTGTAGAGTTCGACCCTTCAAAATTGAAGCTTTCTAGCAATATCAATGAAATCGTAGAATATGCAGATGTTTGCATATTTGCTATCCCCAGTGCCTTTTTACATTCAGAGTTGGAACCATTGACTATTTCTTTTGAAGGGAAGATGGTAGTTTCAGCTATTAAGGGTATTGTTCCTGAAACTGGACTTATTGTAGGGGAACATTTTAGCCAAAATTATAATATTGACCTTGATGATATTGGAGTCATCACTGGGCCTTGTCATGCAGAGGAAGTGGCTTTAGAGCGCCTATCCTATTTGACCGTTGCTTGTGCAAATCAAGAAATGGCAGATCGACTGGCCAGTTATTTTGAAAGCGATTATATCAACTGTAAAACTAGTGATGATATTATAGGGACTGAATATGCCGCTGTTCTTAAAAACATTTATGCCATCGCTGCAGGAATTGCCCATGGATTGGGATATGGTGATAATTTCCAAAGTGTATTAATGTCAAATGCCATACGGGAGATGAAACGCTACATCAAGAAAGTCCATAAAATGAAGCGTAATATTAATGATAGCGCCTACTTAGGAGACTTACTAGTTACTGGATATTCTGTGTTTTCTAGAAACCGCCTATTCGGTAATATGTTAGGAAAAGGGTATACAGTGCGCAGCGCACAACTGGAAATGAGTATGGTAGCAGAGGGTTATTATGCTACTAAAAGTGCCTATAAAATCAATCAAGAGCATGGTGCTAAAACACCTATTCTTAATGCGGTGTACGACATCTTATACGAGAACAAAAACCCAAAAAAGACTTTTAAAAAGCTAGCTGAAAAGCTGGATTAAACTTTCAAAAATAGATTACATGTCAGAAATAGCGAAAGCTTTTGCAATCAACGACGCCCTGAAACAATTAGGCGTAGAAAAGATAAATAAAGGGACCTCAACTGGTAATGAGAACTTTGGTAACGGTGCCGAGATCATCTCCTCATCCCCTGTGGATGGAGCAGAAATCGCACGAGTAACCACCACCACTGCGGATGATTATGATAAAGTAGTTGCCGCAGCTCAAACCGCTTTTAAAGACTGGAGATTAAAACCAGCGCCCCTGCGTGGTGAAGTGGTACGCCAGTTTGGTGATGAGTTAAGACGATTGAAGGAGCCTCTAGGAAAACTCGTTTCTTATGAAATGGGGAAATCCTATCAAGAAGGATTAGGTGAAGTTCAAGAGATGATTGACATCTGTGACTTTGCTGTAGGTCTTTCTAGACAGTTGCACGGTTTGACCATGCACAGTGAGCGCCCAGGACATAGAATGTATGAACAATACCATCCACTAGGGATTGTGGGGATTATCAGTGCTTTCAACTTTCCAGTAGCCGTATGGGCTTGGAACACAGCGCTCGCATGGGTTTGCGGCGATGTCTGTATCTGGAAGCCAAGTGAAAAAACTCCTCTAACAGGAATTGCTTGCCAAAATATCATTGCCAAAGTTCTTAAAGACAACAACCTTCCAGAAGGTATTTCTTGTCTAGTGAATGGCGATTATAAGGTAGGAGAAATGATGACCACTGATAAGCGCGTACCATTAATCAGCGCGACTGGATCTACCCGCATGGGTAAAATTGTAGCGAGTAAAGTGGGTGAGCGATTAGGAAAGTCCTTGTTAGAATTAGGCGGTAACAATGCCATCATTGTCACTCCAGATGCAGATATTAAAATGACCGTGATAGGTGCGGTATTTGGCGCTGTAGGAACTGCGGGACAACGCTGTACATCAACAAGACGATTGATCGTTCATGATTCGATGTATGATAAAGTTAAAACAGCGGTAGTGGATGCTTACAAGCAATTAAAAATTGGAAATCCATTAGATGAAAATAATCATGTAGGTCCTCTAATTGATAAAGATGCCGTTAAAGGATATCAAAACGCTTTAACTAAAGTAGTGGAAGAAGGCGGTAAAGTAATTGTAGAAGGTGGTGTTCTAGAAGGTAAAGGCTTTGAAAGCGGTTGCTACGTAAAACCTGCTATAGCTGAAGCGGAGAACTCTTTTGAAATCGTACAGCACGAGACTTTTGCTCCTGTTTTGTATCTATTGAAATACAGCGGTAATGTAGAAAATGCTCTAGATCTTCAAAATGGTGTGAACCAAGGGTTATCCAGTGCGATAATGACCAACAACCTAAGAGAAGCCGAGCACTTTTTGAGCGTTGCAGGATCTGATTGTGGTATCGCAAACGTCAATATAGGAACTAGTGGAGCGGAGATAGGCGGTGCCTTTGGAGGTGAAAAAGACACAGGCGGTGGTCGTGAATCTGGTAGTGATGCCTGGAAGATATATATGAGACGACAAACGAACACAATAAACTACACAACCGAACTACCCTTAGCCCAGGGAATTAAGTTTGATTTATAGTAAACTATTTTTTAGTGAATCTAAAAGACCGCCTCAATCAGGCGGTCTTTTTAATTCCTACCTTTTTCCTCAGGATACAAATCTGGTAAAGGGTCGCTTTGCCATATTTCCTTAGTTTCCACGCACAATGCCGTGAGTGGTCCTGTAAATGCTGCGCCAGTATCTACATTCCAGATGTTGGCCGCGTGAATAGGTTGTGTACTGTCCAATCTTGTAGTAGGCGTATGGCCTATAAATATCTCATTGTACAACTTGAGTCGGTTGGGGTATCTGGAGTCGTCCTTGGATAAGTTTGGATCGATACACAATGCCATTTCCCACAAGGATCGATCCCAGTAGGGTAAATTCTTGTAATACTCATAATGCGGCCCATTTAGATTATGAAATCCTGCATGGAAATACCCGTTGCCATCCAATTCATAGAAATCCACAAGTTCATCTGTTAGAAATGAAATGTGTCTCGCTATTTCTGATTCGGATTTTCCACTGTAGCTTTTAACCGTACTCGTGCCACCATGGTGCAACCACTGTTTGTTTTTCTGCCCTTTGACTAGAAAATCAAGTACTAATTCATCGTGATTTCCTCTTAAAAAAATGGGAGCTGTGTGTTTGTGGAGAGCTCGCTTTCGCGAAAGCGATATCAACTCCTCAATCACCTCAAAACTTTGCGACCAGCCATCTACATAGTCACCCAAAAATATGAGTTGATCTCGTGGTTCTACCTCTAATCGCTCTAATAACTGGATTAAAGCGCGGTAGCCGCCGTGTATGTCTCCTATAACTAGTGTTCTCAAGAATTATATTTTACTTTTCTCAAGATACGCAAGGACTCTTTATATGCCTTATAAGTGTCCGGATAATTTTTCAACTGTTGGCGTTGTAATTTCATTTTTTCAATAGGTTCTCCCACATTATTAAACTGGCAAATAAGCATAGTTTCTGGGAGGTTGCGCAGATCTTGAAGCTCTCTGCCTGTTAAAATAGCACCTGTGGATAATTTTGCCAGCAAGGATAAATTAGCATTATAGATATGGTGCAACGTACGCCTATCGTAATAGGGCGGGTTGAAAAGTATCTTAGTTTCCAGTTTGTAAGTACCATTTGGGAAAAAGCGTAACGTTTGCCGTTCCAGCGGGTGATAGGCCTGACGGTCGCCTAGACCCAACTCTACAAATTCAAGGATGCTAAAACTGTCCTCATCATAAGAAATTTGAACCTCATCTAACGCACTGTAGAACAACCGCACTTGCTCATTCACCATCTCGATATCGACGCGGTAGTAGTATTCATTGCCTTTTTTACGTTTCATTTTGCCAGACCAGCAAATCACAAATTGCTCTTTAAACACTTTATAAAAAACTTCTAGCCCGTGCTCCTTACGATTCATAAAATCCTGCACACGATCCAGCGTCAACTCAATATTATTACTGGCATTTTTCTCGATCTCTTGAACAATAGTAGAATTCACATCATCCATTCGGATCCCAAAATCTTTAGGCATGGAAATGCTGCCGTCTCTAAAAAACACAGCACCACCGTAATATTTCCAAATGTTTTTACGCAATGAAGTGATGCCGTTCTGGGATCGTATGGTGACTAGACCTACCACTTTATCCACTGGCAAGTGTGGAAAAGGAATGTTCTCGTACTGCACTAAAGGTGGGTTTTCTAGATAGGCATTGATAAGATTTTGAAGTTTAGAATCGTCAAAAAAATCGACGCCTACAATCTCATTTTTGCGATCGTCCACTCCTACTACTATGAAGCTATTATTAGCAGGGTTAGAATTAGAAAGCGCACAAATGTGTTTTAAAAATTTAGCCTTACCTTCTTTATGGCTTAAGTCCACCCGCAGTTTCTTGTCGTAGAAACTGTTTTCGTCGTTGTGCGACAGTAGACTCTTGACCAGTAGGCGCTTGTTGATCATGACCTAAATATAGTTCAAGGAATTTGTATTTATACCGCTTTCGCGAAAGCGAAATTCTCCCATTTCACTGCTGCAATTGATCATTACTGTATTCTAGCGCAATGCGGTGATATTGCTATCTTTGAACCCATGGAGATTCCAGAAGGTAAAAAGATTTATTTTTCAAGTGACAACCACCTGGGTGCGCCTACTCAAGAATTGAGCAAGCCCAGAGAGCGCAAATTCCTGCAATGGTTAGACATGGTGAGAGATGATGCGGCTGCCATTTTTCTACTGGGAGACTTATTTGATTTCTGGTTTGAATACAAAACGGTAGTACCAAAGGGTCAAGTAAGAGTCCTAGGCAAACTTGCAGAGCTGCGGGATAGCGGCATACCTATTTATTTCTTTGTAGGGAATCACGATTTGTGGATGTTCGGCTATTTTGAGGAAGAGCTAGGCATTCCTGTCTATCACGAGCCCAAAGTGTTTGATTTCAACGGCAAAAAATTTCTAATAGGACACGGTGATGGAAAAGGTCCTGGCGATAAAGGCTACAAGAGGATGAAAAAGGTTTTTACCAGTCCTTTTTTCCAGTGGTGTTTTAGATGGATACATCCAGATTTAGGTGTGAAGCTTGCAAGACATTTGTCCGTTAAAAATAAACTGATATCAGGAGACGAGGATGCCATTTTTCTAGGGGAAGAGAAAGAGTGGCTAGCGCAATATGCTAAGCGCAAACTAGAGAAAAATTCCATTGATTATTTCATTTTTGGGCACCGTCATTTACCTATGGAAATTAAACTTACAGATACTTCTACTTACTTCAATCTGGGCGATTGGATATCACATTATTCTTATGGCGTGTATGATGAAAATGGATTTTTGATCAAATCCTTTGAAAAGTCTTAGCTTTAAAAAATTAGTGCGATGTTAAGATTTGGCTTACAGATAAACAGATATTAGTGTTTTATGTCGAATATAACATTCCCAGAATAGCTGTTTTACCAGTTGAGTTAAAACTTCTCACTACTTTATAAAAGTAAAATAAAAACGGTGGTTAAAATTGACAAGTACAGTGCTATACGGCAGGCTCCAGTGGCCATTGCTTACTTAGATAAAAACTTGAACTATGTAGCTCACTCTAGTAAGTGGTGTGCGGACTATAAGCTACCTCATAAAGATCTAACCGGAATGAACCATTATGATCTTTTCCCTGAAATAGGTCAAGAATGGCGAGATAAGCATCAACAAGTTCTTAAGGGAAGCTATGAATCCAATCCTGCAGAATTATTTGTGCGCCATGATGGAACTGAGCAATGGATCAAATGGAGTGTAGGGCCTACTTATGATGACGACGGGAACATCAACGGTATGGTCATGAGTAGTGAGGATATCACAGAAACCATGGAGATCAAAATGAAAATTGATCGAGAACACCAACTACTGCTTGATGCATCAAATAAAGCCAAAATAGGTTCATGGGAAATGAATTACTTGACTAATGAATTGTACTGGTCTGATGTGACTAAAATGATTCATGAAGTTGACATGGATTACGTTCCAGATGTATCTACAGGTATTGAATTTTACAAGCCTGGATATAATCAAAAAAAGATCACAAAACTTTTCACAGACTCAAACGCTACTGGCAACTCCTATGATGTAGAACTGCAAATTATTACTGCTAAAGGCAACGAACGCTGGGTAAGAAGCGTCATTAAGGCAGATATGGAGCACGGCAAATGCATACGTCAATACGGGACTTTTGAAGATATCACGGAGCGGGTATTAATTAATCTAAAATATAAACAAGCCGTTAAAAGATTTCATGACGGTTTTCAAGCATCTGGAGTGGGAATGCTGGTGATAGATCCGCTTACTCTAAAAATCAAAGATTCTAATCCTAGTATTTCAAAAATGCTTGATCTAGATAAGTCTAATCTAGTGAAAACCTCTCTTGAAAATCATGTTAGAAAGGAAGATTTTCCTGGCCTATTTCAAGCTGTAGCTGATCTTTTAAGTGAGCAATCTAACCATCTGATCCTTGATCTAAATCTCAAAAAATCAACGGGTAGATATGTAAGTTGTTCTTTAATGGGAACCTTACTTGAAGATGAATATGGAAACCCAGTTGATCTAATCGTTCAAATTTTAGATGTTTCTGAGGTCAAGAAGAAGGAATTAGAACTTCAATCGTCCACTCAGCAAATAAAAAAGCAAAATGAGCGACTGCTCAATTTTGCACATATTGTTTCCCACAATTTAAGGTCTCATTCTAGCAATTTTGAAGTCTTACTTCAATTGTACGTTCAAGAAACCCTAGAGGAGGATAAAGAGAATATTATAAAATTATTAAAGGCTTCAAGCTCTCAATTATCTGAAACGATTAACCACCTTAATGATGTCGTTGCTGTAAACATTGAGAAAATTGAACTGACTCGAATGTTCCTCAAAGAAAACATCTTCAATGTTATGGAGAATATTTCTTCTGAAATCGCAAAACATGATATTAGTGTTGACGTGGATATAGACGATGATTTTATCATTGTTGCATCACCTGCATACATGGAGAGCATCATTTTGAATTTGCTTACAAACAGCATCAAATACCGTAAAAAAGACGTTCCGGCTCATATTAGAATAAGTGCCTTCAAGCATAAAAATAAATGCCGCATAATTTTTGAAGACAACGGTATTGGTATTGATATGAAGCAGCATGGTCATAAGGTATTCGGGATGTACAAAACATTCCACGGCAATAAAGACGCTCGCGGGATAGGTCTGTACATGACTAAAAATCAAGTAGAGGCTATGGGAGGAACTATTCGAGTCCAGAGTACAAAAGACGTGGGGACAATTTTCAAAATAACCTTGTAGTTATGAAGGTGAACTATGTTTGGATCATTGATGATGATGCTGTATACACTTTCACAGTTCGAAAATTACTAGAGCAATGTCAACTAGCTCATACTGTAAAAGATTTTAAAAATGGGCAACTAGCTATCGATCAGCTGACTGAAATAAATTTTAATACACACCTCTATCCTGACATTATTCTACTGGACATCAACATGCCGGTCCTAAACGGGTGGCAGTTCATGAATGAATTTGTAAAGTTTGTTGACAAAAATGCCATAACAGTTTATATGGTGAGTTCTTCCATAGACCCTAGAGATCGAGAAAGAGCCATGCAATATGAGGAGATTGAGGATTTCGTAATCAAGCCTTTGACTATAAAATGTTTAAGAGATCTTCTGAGCGTATCTATTTAACTTCTACTGAATATCTCTCAATCTTAATTGGATTTTTGAAACTCCTTGCCAGGTATTCTTATCTAGGGAATAGGCAATTTTTAAAAGTTTCTTTTGTTGCAATTCTTCCCATTTACTTCCCTTATTAAAACCGATCGCATCGTAGCTCGTTATACCTTGATCCTGGCTCAAACAGAGCTTTAAGTGTTCTCCTCCACTCCCTACCTTTTTACCATACCCAGTATCTGTAACTTTTTCAGTCAAGAATACAGGAGTCATATTTTTAGGACCGAATGGCGCCATCTGCTGTAAGATTCTATAAAATTTACCGTTTATAGAGCCTAAGGGCAATCGACAGTCAATGGATATTTCCTCTGTCCGCTGCTGGTTTTGAATGGTAGCACAAACCACCTCTTCAAATCTATTTTTAAAAGCTTCAAAATTCTCAGCCCTTAAGGTAAGTCCCGCAGCATACATGTGTCCGCCGAATTGTTCTATAAATTCAGAACATTGCTCTAGCGCATCGTATACATCGAAACCTTTAACGCTACGCGCACTTGCGGCTAGAAAATCACCACTTTTAGTAAACACCAGTGTAGGGCGGTAATACGTTTCCATAAGTCTTGAAGCAACAATACCTATTACGCCTTTATGCCAGGATGGGTCAAAAACAATAGTACTGTATCGATCTTGAGCTCCTGTATCAAGTATTTGCTGTAATGCAGCTTGAGTGATGTATCTATCGGTTTCTTTGCGATCGATATTGAATTGTTCAATTTCCTTAGCATAGACAACAGCTTTATCCACATCAGTTTCAGTGAGCAACTGGACCGCATGCAAACCGTGCTTCATTCTTCCGGCCGCATTGATTCTAGGAGCGATGGTGAACACAACATCTGTAGAGGTCAGCTTATCTTTTTTATCAAGCTGTGATATAATTGCTTGAAATCCTGCTCTAGGACTAGTGTTGATCACATGCAGTCCATGATAGGTCAAGATTCTATTCTCTCCAGTCATGGGAACGATATCTGCTCCTATGGCAGTAGCTACCAGATCCAAATAAGGAATTAGTATTTGAAAATCCCAATTGTTTGTTATGGTAATCGCCTGGCACAACTTGAACCCTACACCACATCCACAAAGTTCATCATATGGGTAAGTGCAATCTTCCCGTTTCGGGTCAAGAATTGCCACAGCGTCTGGTAGGTTTTTTCCAGGCCTGTGGTGATCACAGACTATAAAATCAACGCCTTTTTCTTTTGCGTAAGCGATCTTATCCACCGCTTTCACTCCGCAATCTAATGCGATTATTAATGTGAACTCATTGTCGTGTGCATAGTCAATACCTTGATAACTCACCCCATAACCTTCCTCATAACGGTCTGGAATATAGGTAGCTACATTAGGATAATACGACTGTAAAAAAGAGGAAACTAACGCAACACTGGTAGTTCCATCCACATCATAATCACCAAATACTAAGATGTTTTCCTTTTGCGCCACTGCTTTAGCAATACGGTCAACCGCTAATTGCATATCCTTCATTAAGAACGGGTCATGCAGTTCATCTAACGAGGGTCTAAAAAATGATTTCGCTTTCGCGAAAGTGTCCACCCCTCGCTGCACTAACAAACCAGCCAAGACTAAATCGATATCAAGCTCTTGCGCTAGTTTAGCTTGCAAAATAGGATCAGGAATTGGTTTAAGAGTCCAGCGCAAATTTGTAGGATTAAGACAGCAAATATAGGATCATTTTGAAGTCGTGCTATACATAATAGTGCGGTTGGAATTTAAAGGCGGTGGATGGCTATGACCTACTAAGTGTTTTTGGCTACCTTTCCGTTTCAAATCCCAAATTATGCCATTAGTAACACCATTGCATGCAGATCATGATGCTGAAACTCAAGAATTATCAGAATTCTTCAATGAGACCTTAGGTTTTTGCCCTAACTCTGTATTGACCATGCAGCGCAGGCCAGCTATTTCCAAGGCATTTATCAACTTGAATAAAGCAGTCATGGCAAATGAAGGTCGAGTGACGAGTGCCTTAAAACGAATGATTGCGTGGGTTTCTAGTAACGCTACAGGATGTCGTTATTGCCAGGCACATGCGATCAGGGCAGCAGAACGGTATGGGGCAGAACAAGAACAGTTGGACAATATTTGGGAATACCGCACTCATCCCGCTTTTTCAGAGGCTGAACGCGCAGCGCTAGACTTCTCACTAGCGGCGAGCCAAGTTCCTAACGCTGTAGATAGCAAAATTCAAGAACGCTTGAAAAAGTATTGGGACGAAGGAGAAATTGTAGAAATGCTGGGCGTGATATCCCTATTTGGTTATTTGAATAGGTGGAACGATAGCATGGGAACTACATTAGAGAATGATGCTATTGATAGTGGAAATCAATACCTAGGAAAACATGGTTTTGAAGTAGGGAAGCATATTTAGTTGACTTTATCGAGCTTGATGCGTTTTAGCTGCCCAGCCTCATCGTACTCTACGATAAAGGAATCATTTTCAATAAACCCAATACCTGTAAAAGAAGCGCTGGTAACTAAATAAACTCCAGCAGCAGATTTGCGTCCAGAACCTACTTTAGCACCAAAGCGGTAAAGTTCAAAATTAGATTTTGATTCGTCAAATTTCAACGCATACGCTGCGTCTGATTTTTCTTGATAATCGTATACTTCCTGTTCTGAAACATCAATGTTAGTTGTTTCTTCCTTCGCCACAATAACCTTAGGCTCATTGACTTTAGTTTCCACAACATCAGCCGTCCTAGTAATAACATTCGGCTCTTTTACATATGGTCCTTCGTATGCATAACTGAGTTCTTCAAAAGACTGGAAAGCTTCTCGAACCGCGCTGAAGTATGCCTTCTCATAGTTTTTTTGAGTTCCTCGTGCTTCTTTAGTAGTAAAAAGGATTTCTCCATCACAATTTTCTAGGTGTGCATAGATGTCCGACCAAAAGACACCCGACTTAAAAACTTTTAAGTTTAACGAATTACAAACACCTAGGTTTAGGTCTTTTGGCAATACCTCGTTGTCTCTGTAGGTTTCAAAGCCATACTTTTGAAGTTCAAACTCCATTAATTCATTCAGTCGGTACTCATTTGCACTGGATTGAAACTCATATTCATTGTCGACAATTATATATTTATAATTATTGACCGATTGCGCTTTCGCGAAAGCGAAACTTATCAATAATATAGCAACGAGAAGATTTTTCATAACCCAGATAAAATGTAAATATAGTTAATTAACCACCACGGGATTCCTTACTAAAAACACAGTGAAGGCAGCTGTATTGCTTCACTTATCATGCAATTCTTATACCGTTTGTGTAACTTTAGCCATTACAAAAACACCTCCACGCCACACACATAAATTAGAAGGATGACAAAATTAGAGCTGCTTAAAAAACACTTCGGGTACGATAGCTTCCGGCCGTTGCAGGAAGAAATAATTGACAATGTTTTAAACGGTAGGGAGTTGATGGTAGTCATGCCTACAGGCGGTGGGAAATCCATGTGTTTTCAATTGCCCGCATTGATGCTAGAGGGAGTTACCTTAGTTATTTCTCCCCTGATTGCGTTGATGAAAGATCAAGTAGACGCCCTGAATGCTAACGGTATTCCTGCAGGCTTTTTTAACAGTTCCCAAGAATCGGGAGATCAACAAGAAGTCCTTTCCCGTTTACAAGACGGTAGTTTGAAATTATTGTATGTAGCACCAGAAAGCATCTCGTTATTACAAAACCATCTTTCCAGCATCAGCGTTTCCTTGATCGCAGTGGATGAGGCGCATTGTATTTCTACCTGGGGACACGATTTTCGGCCAGCTTATACGCAATTGGCTTATTTAAAGAATTCATTTAGTGATGCAAACCTCATCGCACTTACCGCTACAGCTGATCGTGCGACTAGGTCTGACATAAAAAAACAATTAGCGATCAGCGAGGCGAAAGAATTTGTTGCGTCTTTTGACCGGCCTAATATTATGCTGTCGGTGCGGCCTGGAAATAACCGAATTGCCCAAGTGCGGCAATTTCTCAAGAATTACAAAGACGAGTCTGGCATTATCTATTGTTTGAGCCGCAAGAGCTGCGAGAGCCTTGCAGATAAGTTGAAGGATTATGGATATTCAGTCGCGGCCTACCATGCTGGATTGGAAAATCGCTTTCGCGAAAGCGTACAAGAACAATTTATAAAGGACGAGATCAAGATCGTGGTGGCAACCATCGCATTTGGGATGGGAATTGACAAGTCTAACGTGCGATTTGTGATTCACTACAACATGCCTAAAAATATTGAGGGTTACTATCAAGAAATAGGTCGTGCTGGTAGGGATGGACTCGAGTCTCAAGCACTGCTTTTTCACAGTTATGCAGACGTGATACAGCTGCGCAAATTTGCAGAGGGAAGTGGTAATGGTGAGGTACAAATTGCCAAGCTAGAACGTATGAAGCAATTTGCTGAAGCACTTACGTGCCGCAGACGCATGCTGCTGTCGTACTTCAACGAATACCTAGCGGAAGATTGCAATAATTGTGATGTATGCCTCAATAAGCCAGACTTTTTTGACGCTACTTTGCAGGCTCAAATGGCGCTGAGCGCCGTGTATCGCATGCGGGAACAGTGTTCCATGAACTTATTGATTGATGTGCTGCGTGGTGCGAGCAACGCTGGAGTGATGGAAAGTGGTTTCCAAGCCATAAAAACCTATGGTGCTGGTAAGGATATATCCTGGAATAACTGGCAACAATATATCATTCAAATGATCAATCAAGGCTTGTTAGAAATAGCATTTCACGAGCAAAATCACTTAAAACTGACGCCCCAATCTCAAGAAGTGCTCTTTGAAGATCGCAAAGTAGCCCTCGCTGTCATTCCTAAACCAGAAGAACTGTCTGCAAAACAAGCCAAAGCCACGGCAGTAGAATTACCAACGGAAGTCAACCGCCAACTTTACGATGCTCTCAAACAACTACGAACAAATCTAGCGCGCAAGGAAAGCATAGCGCCTTACATGGTATTTAGCGATGCTACCCTTAAAGATATTGCGAGTCGCATACCTCAAGATGATAATCAATTTGCAGATATTACCGGTGTGGGAACTCATAAACATGATAAATATGCTTTTGATTTTTTGAAGTTGACGGAAGATTTTAAAGACGCGAGAACTTCTGATTTTGTCTATCGCATGGATGCACCTAAGAAAAAGACCCGGAAAAAAGCCAAATCTAGTGGCTTGACAGATACCGTCATGAATAGTGTAGAATTATACTGGAGCGGAAAATCAATAGAGGAAATAGCCACAGATCGCGGCCTTAAAGCAGATACTATTTTATCTCACATAGGCAAGAGATATGCCTCCCATAGAGACGTAGAGGTAGATGGATTATTAGAAGGTGTGGATCTTGAAATGCTAGAAAAAATGCTCCCTAATTATAAAAAGGAAGGCTCCATGAAACCTGTTTTTGAGCATTTTAATGGCAAGGTTGGCTATGGAAAATTGAATTTAGGAATGGCTGTCGTTGAAGCTCGTTTAGCTACTGCCTTATGATAATTGATAATTTAGAAGCGGGCTATTTCGGGATTGGGATTGAAAATGGAAAAACTCCAGAGAATCTGGGTGTTTTGTGGCGTAGCGCTCAAAATCTGGGAGCTAGTTTTATTTTTACTATAGGAAATAGGTATGCGAAACAGTCCAGCGATACCCATAATGCCGTTAGTTCCTTACCTTATTTTCACTATAAAACCTTTGCTGACTTTTTTGCACATCTGCCGAAGGGAGCCATGCTAGTAGGCGTAGAGTTAACTGGGGATGCTCAATTGCTGGCTGACTTTCAACACCCTCGTAATTGCGTTTACTTATTAGGGGCAGAGGATAATGGTCTGAGCAAAAAAGCCATTGAAAAATCCCATCAACTCATCAAATTTGAAACGCCTAAAAGTCTTAATGTATCTGTTGCTGGAAGTATTGTGATGTACGACAGGAGTGTAAAAGGTGCTAGTATTTACATAGACGGAAAGCCCAAATAGGCTCTTGCACAGCTTGTTAATACTGAAAAATTGAAATAAATTTAGTTATTAACAATTGGAATAAAATAATCCTAATATATTTGTAGCTTAATTATTACAACTTATTACAATGAAACAAGGTACCGTAAAATTTTTCAATGAGTCAAAAGGTTTTGGCTTTATCGTTGAAGATGGAACAAATCAAGACTGCTTCGTGCATGTAACTGGACTAATCGATGAGGTTAGAGAAGGAGACAAAGTAGAGTATGAAGAAAAAGAAGGAAAAAAAGGAATGAACGCTGTTAACGTAAGAGTCGTTCAGTAATCTAATTTATATTTCTAGATCTAAAGAGCCCGTTCGATTGAACGGGCTTTTTTTTGGACTTAATGACAACCGCAATCTCCATCACCACAGTCTCCAGACTTATATTTTTTAGGGAAAAGTTGTTTTCTAAACAGCCATAGCACAGCACCTGACACAGCAAGACCTAATAAGATATATTGAAATATGATCATGGTTGTTCCGCTTTCGCGAAAGCGTGCAAGAATCAAGCCTAATACAAGTCCATAAAAATTCATTTACTTAAGTATTTGAAAGGCACCTAATGCGGCGAAATAAGCAATTAGCGTCATGGCGGCAAATTGAATTGCTGGCCATTTCCAGCTCACTGTCTCGCGTTTCACAATCGCGAGGGTACTCATACACTGCATTGCAAATGCATAAAATAACAACAGTGATATCCCACTAGCAAAATTAAATAATGGACCTCCCAGAATAGGGTTCGTCTCTGCTTGCATTCGGTTTTTGATAGTTTCCTCTTCAGCATTTTCAACGCTATAAATAGTTGCTAGTGTCCCCACAAATACCTCGCGTGCTGCAAATGAGCTTACAATTGCGATACCAATTTTCCAATCGTAACCTAATGGGCGTACCGCTGGTTCAATTCCTTTACCTATGTATCCTATAAAACTATGCTCCAGTTTGTGAGAGGCAATTTTTTGTTGCAATGCTTTGTCTGAAAGGTTTTGACTGGCATATTTTTCCGTCACTATTTGCTCTGCTTTAGTGAATTGGTCGCCCAATCCATAACTCGCCAAAATCCACAATACGATACTGATCGCCATTATTATTTTTCCTGCACCCAGCACAAAACTCTTGGTTTTTTCAACAACGGTGATTCCTACATTTTTAAACATCGGCAGTTTATACGCTGGCATTTCCATCACAAAAAAGCTCTTGCGTTTAATGGGCAAAATCTTGTTCAACACCCAGGCTGAGAAAATAGCAGCCCCAAAACCTAATAAATAAAGTAGCATCAAGGTTAATCCTTGAAGGTTGAAAATCCACCAAATGTCTCGATCAGGAATCACAAGAGCAATGATGATTAAATACACAGGAAGCCTAGCAGAACATGTTGTAAATGGAACCACTAGAATGGTGATCAACCGCTCTTTCCAATCCTCAATATTGCGGGTAGCCATAACTGCTGGTATCGCACAAGCGGTTCCAGAAACTAAAGGCACAACGCTTTTACCGCTTAACCCAAACTTTTTCATTATGTGATCCATCAGGAACACCACACGACTCATATACCCACTCTCTTCTAACAGCGCAATAAAGAAAAATAAGAAGGCTATTTGAGGTATAAAAATGACAATACCACCTAAACCAGGTATGATACCTTCTGCTAATAAGCTGGTAAAAGGACCAGCTGGTAAGCTTTCAGCCGTTATGGCACTGAAAGAAGCAAACAGCTCGTCAATCCAATCCATAGGATAGGAGGACCAATCGTAAATCGCTTGAAATATCAATAATAGTATCAAGAAGAAAATAAGATAGCCCCAGACTTTATGAAGAAGTATGCGATCCAGCTTGCTGCGCAAGTCTTTTGCGTGAGACGTGTCGACATGAAGTACTTTCTTAAGCAACCCATTGATGAATTGATACCTCACCACCGTTTCTTTATGTTGCAGTCGCTTAAGATCTTCCTCTGACTTGATATCAAAAGAACTGGTTTTCAGTTTCTCGTAATCTCGATCTCGTTCCACTTTCCCAAAGTTTACATCTTGAGTAATCACCAGCCATAACTTATATAAAAGCTGGTGTGGGTAGGCTTTTTTCAATCGGGCAAAATACTCAGGATCTATAACGCTGGCATTAACACAAGGTTGAGTGTTCAATGTTTTGTATTGAGTAATCGCGTCCTTAAGGTCGTTTATTCCCTGATTTTTGCGAGCACTGACTAGGACAACTTTAGTGTTTAATTCTGCTTCCATCAATTCGATGTCGAGCGTAATGGCTTTGCGCTGCATGCGATCTGCCATGTTTATGGCAAGAATAGTTGGAATCTCAAGGTCCTTTATTTGAGTAAAGAGAAGTAAGTTGCGCTTGATATTTTCTATATCACTTACTACTACCGCTACATCAGGGAAATCTCTAGAATTACGATTGAGCAAAGTTTCTACTACCACACTTTCATCAAGTGATGAAGTATTTAAACTGTAAGTTCCTGGCAGGTCGAGAATATGAGCTTTTAAGCCACGGTCAAGCTTACAAACCCCTTCTTTCTTCTCGACAGTGATACCTGGATAGTTGCCTACTTTCTGATTCAATCCTGTCAACCTGTTGAATAAGGAAGTTTTACCTGTGTTAGGGTTTCCAATAAGAGAAACGTTGATCGATCTAGACATAAGGATCCACGTTTATTTTACAAGCGGTTTCCCTTCTTATGGCAAGATGTGTACCATTTATATTTAAATAAATAGGGTCTTGGAACGGAGCACTTTGCATCATGGTCACTAGATTTCCAGGCAAGCAGCCCATTTCTAATAATTTTAATGGCACATCAGTTTCCTTAAAACTTTTGATGATGGCGATTTCTCCACGCTTTAGATGTGCTATCGTTTTTTCCAATTCTTATTTAGAATAAATTTGAATAAGCAAAAGTACGCTCCAACTTAGGAATAGGAAAATTATAGCCGTTAAATCTATGCACGAATTGACTTCAGCTAAGGATTATCAACCTAAGGTGTTATGAATAATTAGAAGCTCCTCTAGGTAATCTCTACTGTTAGATAATCTAGGAATTTTGTGCTGACCGCCTAATTTATTTTTTGACTTCAACCAGAGGTAAAACACATTGCCTTTTGCAAAATGGATCAAAGGTTCTTTTAGAGTGGTATTGTTATTTCTTTTGGCAGCATAATCGCTGTTCACAGCTTGTAGATTTTCATCGAGTAAGAGTTTAAATTCTTCTGCATTAGAGGGTACTTCTTCAAACTCGATGATCCATTCATGAGCTCCTTTTTCCTTGCCTTCCATAAATATAGGCGCGACTGTATAGTCTTTAATGATGCAAGGAATCTTTTGAACGGTTTGCTTTAATGCAGATTCAGCATTTTCAATGATCAATTCTTCACCAAAGACGTTGATGTGATGCTTTGTACGACCAGTTACTTTAATACGATATGGGGAGGTGCTGGTAAAGCGTACTGTGTCACCTATTTTGTAACGCCATAAACCAGCATTAGTAGTGATCACAATCGCATAATTTTCACCCACCGCTACTTGCTCCAGCGGGATCACTTGTTGGAACTCCGTTCCATAATGACTCATGGGTATAAACTCATAGAAAATTCCATAATCTAGCATGAGCAGTAAGTCCTTACTATCGTTCCTATCTTGAATGGCAAAAAAGCCCTCACTTGCATTATAGGTTTCATAATATTTGATATCAGCATCAGGAAGCAACCGGCGGAAAGGCTCTTGATAGGGTTCAAAACTCACCCCACCATGGAAAAACACTTCCATGTCTGGCCATACTTCTAGGATGTTTTGTTTTCCTGTAGTTTCTAATACATTATTAAGCAAAACCATCATCCAGGAAGGAACACCAGCAAGACTGGTTACTTTTTCATCTATAGTTTCTCGAACAATGGCGGGCATTTTTTTCTCCCAGTTGTCCATCAATGCCACCTCATTGCCTGGAGTAGAACTATAATCAGCCCAGAAAGGCATGTTGTCAATTAAAATCGAGCTCAAATCTCCAGCTGAAGTTCCTGAGGATTTATCCAATTTCTTACTGCCACCTAGACGCAAACCTTTCCCAGTAAATAGTTGGGAGTCTGGATTGTTATTAAGGTACATGCACAGCAAATCCTTAGCAGCTGCATAATGACAGTCTTGCAACGATTGTTGACTTACTGGAATGAATTTACTCCTAGCACTAGTTGTACCGCTAGACATGGCAAAATACTTGACCTCCTCTGGCCAGAAAATATTGCTCTCACCATTCCTTGAACGATCAATATCCAGCTTCACATCTTCATATTGAGAAAGAGGTACCTGATCCTGGAATCGCTTATAGCTTGTTATAGAGCTGAATCCATACTTTTTACCCACCTCTGTATTTTTGGCCTGATCCACCAGCTCCATCAATAAATTATTCTGAAGCTCCTGTGGGTGTTTCATAAATAATTCCATATCGTGAATGCGTTTCTTGAGAAACCACGACACTACAGAATTGATCAAAGGAATAGCCACGCTCTAGTCAGATTAAGGTATTTTTGGAGCAATATAGCTACATTTTCGCACAAAAATTATAAAAATGGTTCTAAGCGGTACGATACGTAAAATGCAAACAGAACTCAAGGATACCGTACAATACTACCTTGTTTTTAAAGATCAATTTATACACGTCAACCAGCTGCTGGATCATCAGTTAAGTATCAAGCATGTAGCAAATGAATGTCTTAATTGTGCATTGGATAAAAAAATATGGCGTCAAGGTTTTTGTTACGATTGTTTTTCTAACATACCGCAAGCCGGCGACTGGATCATGAAGCCAGAATTAAGTCGGGCACATCTGGATGAAGAAGATCGAGATCTAGAATATGAGAAAAAAGTGCAGCTCAAACCACATATGGTATATCTGGCAAACTCCAGCAACATTAAGGTAGGCGTGACTCGCAAAACTCAAATCCCTACCCGCTGGATAGATCAAGGTGCTCATGAGGCTATCGCCATACTCGAGGCTCCTAACCGCTATCTGGCTGGGATAACTGAGATTGCCTTAAAAGAAAAAGTTGCTGATAAAACCAACTGGAGAAAAATGCTGACTAATAGCATTGAAGATGTGGATTTATTACGCTTTCGCGAAAGCGTGCTCGACCTCATCCCACAGGAAGCCCAAGAATTTATTCTTCCTGTTAGAGAAGAGACTCACATCAATTTTCCAGTGCTCCAATATCCAAAAAAAGTAACCAGCGTCAACTTGGCTAAAGCACCAGAACACACTGGAAAACTAGTAGGTATCAAAGGGCAATACTTCATTTTTGAAGATGGAACCGTCATGAATGTACGCAGTCATGAAGGTTTTGTGGTGGATCTTAAAGTAGATTGATTATTCTACGGTAAATGTAAAGTCACGATCAGGACTGCTTTGCTTAAGAAATGACGTCAAATCAATTCTGGTGTCAGTAATCGATGCGTCTAGTTGATAGAATATGGGCATTTTAGCAAGGTTACTGGATCTCACTTCATAAGTTCCTGCCGTGTCAAGTTTAATTCCCATGCGATTAGTAAATCCACTAGAAGTCTTCTCATAGAAAAAAGTTACAAATTCCTCATAGACCCCAGCATCTCCAACAAGTTGGTTGCTTGTCAATAAAACTGGCTCGAAACCTCCGACGTCATTAAGCTTGTAAAGCGAAATTACACTTCCAATCTGCGAGGCTTCTAGTTGGATTTCTTCAAGATCAATTGGTTTTCCAGAAGCACTGGTTAACAGAAATGGTATGTTAGTTTCAAAGTATAAAATATCTCCAACACTATAATTTGTCTGGACGTTAGTCACAGTCGTAATGTTTGAAGTTTCAACTCTCAGATAGGTACTGTCTTCATACCCATCGTCGCCACACCCGCACATCCATGCGCACAACAACATACTACCTATTGCAATTCTGGTAATTATGGGGGGGGGGGGGTATCATAACTGTTGTGTTTCAATCTAGATGTAAAAACTCAAAAATGGTTGCGTCTTCCATCAAAACTGCTAGATTATTTCCATTGGTCTGCCAAAGCATTCAAACCCCTATTGATTCCTTCATAGTAGTTGCCGTTTTTAAATTCGGGAAGCATGATGGTATTGATAATATTTTGACAGATCTCGTCAGTAAGTATTTTTTCAGTTCCCAGTCCAGTAGAGATTCGAACTTCTCGTAATGTTGTACTGAGAACAATTGAAAGACCATCATTTTTATCTCTATCGCCTATTCCCCATTCATTGGATAAATCCACTGCAAAATTTTTGATATCGTTGTAAGGTGCGATATTCTCGACCGTAACTACTACGATGATCCTACCAGTTCTCAATTGGTACTCATCTAGCTTTCTTTCCAACTTTTGAGCTTGTTCCTGAGTGAAAACGCCCTCAAAGTCTGACACAAAACCTGACGCTTCTGGGAATTTATTGGTTTTGGCTTTTGTAGTATTTTCTATTTGAGAAATCGACTCGTTTTTTGCAGTCGTGGTTGATTGAGCTTTACAGGAACTTATACCTGCAATTACAAATAGAAAGATGATTGTATAATTCATTTACGGATCAAGGTTATTCCTTGCTATAAAGATTTTGTAGCATCAATTCCAACTTGTGGGATTAGATGTGTTTTTAGAAATAGTAATCGAATATTCCCATCCGTCCTTTGTCTTATACCCTTTGAAAATATTCATACCTGTAATTCCTGCATAAATTATCGCTATACTTCCTCCAAGGATTGGAATCCCTACGATTGGAGCAAAACCCGTGAGAGCAATACCAACGAGACCACTTACCGTTCCAACAAAAACAAACGCAGTACTTTGGAGGGCCATAAATAATTTTGGGTGCGCTTTTATTTTTTTGAGATCTGTGAGTGCTAAAGTTAAGGAATCAATGCTGATAGAGTCGGCACTAACGGCAGTCCACCTACCATTGTATCTTTCACCATCGTTTGTCACTACTCGAATACTTCGATTTTCCTGAAATTCCCTGATTTCGCTACTTGACGAATTTGTAGCAGTCAAAACCGCGTCTTGCGCACTAATAAGGTTACATAAAAACAAGAGTGCTAGTAAAAGAAGATATTTCATCAGAAAAGATATAGGCTTTAGTAGATCAAAATATAAGGGTATTTCAATCAATGATAATAAATTTCTCTAATCTCTAACTTTTCGTCGTGTCCTTCTTTTTGTTCAACAACCCGTTTAAAATATTTCGGGCTGTTTCTTTGACTGGTTCTTTTGGAACAGGCTGTTTGGTAACGGAATCCACAGGTTGTTTCACTGCTGCAGTATCATTGACTGTTGGCTTATTCCCTTTGATGATATCCTTAATTCCACCCAGCGGGTTTTTACCTGTGGTAATGTCTTGAATAGCTCCACCTAACGCATCCTGCCCTTTTTCTTTCAATCGTTGCTTTTGGATTTCAACAATTTGGTTGGTCAAATTTGTTACTGCTGCTTCTAGATTTACTTGAACATTAGGCTTAGCAAATGAACCGCTGAATCTTACAGGAACTGGAACAGTCAGATTTTCTATATCGCTTGCCTGCAGTTGAGACAATAAAGAAGCTCCTTCTTTACCTAAGTATTTTGCTGGAACATTTAGATCCATAGTGTAATCCATTTCATTAGTTAGACTATGCCTTCCGCTAGCGGTTACAACAATGTCTTTTATCTTAAAATCGAATGGGCTTACTTGAACCGCACCATCTTGAAATTTAAGTTTGGTTTTCAAATCACTCAAGTCGATATCTTTTAAGCTGATGAAAGATAATTGCTGATCCAGTCTATCTAAAAGTGGTGCTGCGCCAGTTTTAATATCGCGAGTAAGCAACTCCGCAAGGGCGTTACCATTGATACTGGTTAAAATAGGCGACAAGTCATTAGACAAATCCCCCTTGATTTGAATGTCTGTATTTATTTTTCCCTGTAAGGCTTGTAAAATAGGAACGTATTTCTGGAACATCTCAAACCCATTGAAGGCTTGGGCAATGTCCAGATTATCCATGTTTAAATTCATATTGAATACCGGTTGCGCTCCTTTAGTACTCACCATACCTGCAAGTCCTATCGCACCACCGAAAATATCGCTACGCACATCGCTCATCGTTAAAGTCTCATCACGCACTGCTGCTATCCCTTGAACATTTTTAAGGGTTAAACCATCGTAACGCACTTCTTTGAGGTTGAAGTCCAGATTAGCATCTAGAAATGCTGGGATTTTCACGGCTTCCTTAGTAGATGCCGTAGTGGTTTGATTGCTTGATGCAACTTCAGTAGTCTCTTCCATAAAGTCAGAGACATCAAAACTGTTAGAATTCAATTTGAAGTTTCCTTTCAAGCCTTGATCTTTCATCAAGAAACCTATCAAGTTATTGATCGTACCACTCGCTTTAATATCAGTATTTCCAGTGATCGCGTCAAAATCATCCAATCTAATGGTGGACTGATTCAAGTCTATGGCGGCTCTACGTATTAAAAAAGGGTTTTCGAACGCATCACCTATATATTTAAAGTCTGTTAGTGTCGCTATCCCCCTTGTGTTTACTCGCTCATAACGCTCTTTCTCGATACTTTCCATATCAAACTGCGCAGCCATGTCTAAGGCTAGACGTCCCCCTAAGTCAATATCTTCTGGCATCGGAAAAGATTGAGAAAGGTTATCAAGGTCTAGATTCCCTTTAACATTCATATCCACCTTCATATTACTAGTCAATGCGGTCACCATGGCACGACCTTCTAATCTATCGCTACCTATGTTGAAAGATGTATTTGCAATATTCAAGTAAGTGTCATCCACTTTACCTGTTTTGTTCACTAGTTGGGCATCGATAAATATGTTTGTTACTTTTTGAGGTAAGTCAGGGTACTGAAAGGAAGCATTGTTTGACTTTACATTAATGTCCATCGTCGGAATTAAATTATCAGATACTTGACCTTTAATTTCTCCATTTACCACAAAATCTCCTGTTGTAGTAATCCCATCCAGATTAGATCTGTAGGTTTCTGGAATTAACGCAAAGAAATTTTTAAAGTCTGAAGAAGGTGCAAAAAATGTAAGATCTACCATGGTATAGTCTTCTTCTAGATCAATGTAACCTTGCAACTCTAGCTCCAGAGCATTGACTAGAGCTTTGTTATCTTTCAAGGTATACTTTTGGTTTTCAAGATCCATCAAGATATCAGCGTCCAGTTGGACATTTTGACCCGATAGGTATTCAATGTTGTCGAGGCTGTAGATCACTTTGGCACTTGTTTCTGTATCCAGCGTACTTGTTGTCAAGGAAAAGTCACCGTTTCCACTGTGTTGAATATCAGTAAGAATCAACAAATTTTTTGTGGTCACGTCCTCATAGGAAAGTTCTGAGTTGTTGATCTCGTAGTGCTGCAGCGCAAGATTAAATCCAGATGTAGTGTCTTGCGGTTGTTTTTCCGCTTTCGCGGAAGCGATATCCCAGTTGGAAATATTGTTCTCATCCACTTTTAACCTTGAAACGGCTCCATCCACAATCAACTCATTAATGCGAATGGGCTCACTAGCGTCATTGAATACATCAAATAGCGGCATGTCAACGTAGGTCTCCTGTGCATAAAACAAGGTGTCGCCTGCAAATGGCGCCTTATTAATGATGGATAGATCTGCAATATTCAATCGCGCATCTGGGAAGGCTTTTATGAAGCTCAAGTCAACCTCACCAAATTCAATTTCAGCATCCAGCGACTGGTTCAATTTGTCCTTGACCACCTGGGCGATTTGATCTTGAAATACAAATGGTGCAGCTATCACAACCACCACGAGCAGTAAAACTACTATACCTAATATTTTGAAAAATTTCTTCATAGTCATTTGATCTTTTAGTCAATTTGAATTTCTTGGCCTTGTTCTAAGTGAAACAGCCTTTTGAAAATGTATACTCCTGCATAGAGCGATGGGGTGTCTAGTAATGCTACCAGGACTTTAAAAAGAAACCCTGCACCTAACAGCGGCCAAAATTTATCCCAAGGTAATATACCTGCATAACAGAGCAATAATAATACCGACATCGTATCTACAAATTGTGAAAAGAAGGTGCTCAAGTTATTGCGCAGCCACAGCATTTTCCCTTTAGTGACCCGCTTCCAGAAATGATAAATCTGTATATCAACAAACTGCGCAAACAAATAGGCCATCATGCTAGAAATTACAGCGAGAGTGGTCGCTCCAAATACAGAGTTAAAGACGTCATTTTGTATCGCACTTTCAGGTATTGCTGGTACGATATCTGCCAAATAAATAATCCCTAAACTAAAGATGGAAGCAAAAATACCCGCAAGTACTAAGTCATTAGCTTTGCGCCTGCCATAAATCTCACTGACTAAATCTGTTATTAAGAAAGTAATAGGATAAGGCAATAAACCCACCGATATTTCAAAGCGGAACCAACCAAAAGGATTCCAGAAAAAAAACTTTTGAAATATCAAATTTGAGACTACCAGCGAACATATGAATAAAGCAGCCAGCACGAGATAAATACGGTGTGCGAGTCGTAATTCCTTGCCTTTGAGCTGTTTCATATTACCACAAAAGTACCACAGCAGTTGGCTATAATTCCTTAATTTGCTGCAAAAGTAATTGCCATCACCTCATCACATAACCATAAGATTTTCATTGCTTTAGGAAGTAACCTAGGCGATAGGTTTGAGAACCTATGCAATGCTGTTGATCTTATTGAGCAAAAATTAGGCTTAATTATAAAAGTGGCACCAGTTTATGAAGTTCCAGCGATGGGCTTTACTGGGAATGATTTTTTAAACAGTGCTTTACTAGTACATTCTGCTAAAAGTCCTATGGAAACCTTAGAAATTCTACAAGGAATAGAAAGTTCCATGGGTAGAAAACCGAAGGTTGGAGCAACTTATGAAAACAGAGTCATTGACTTAGACATTTTATTGTTTGATGATATCATAGTGAACGAGGCAGGTCTGGTGATCCCTCATCCCCACATGCAGGATCGCGACTTTGTAATGAAGCCCTTAAACGCAATTGCTAGAGATGTGATACATCCTAAATTCCAGAAGTCCATTGAGGCTTTGACTTTTTCTAAGGAATTGACAGACATGGTAGATCAAAGCGGCATATCGCTTTCCCAGAATGCCTCCAGCTTCCAAACCCAATTGAACCAATTTCCCCTCGATCAATTGAATTTCATAGCGATTGAAGGCAACATAGGATCTGGCAAAACCAGTCTAGCCCTTAAGATTAGTGAAGATTTTAATGGGAAATGTGTTTTGGAGCGTTTTGCAGACAACCCGTTTTTGCCATTATTCTACGAGGACAAGGAACGATATAGCTTCCCGTTAGAGATGTCCTTTCTCGCTGATCGCTACCAGCAATTGAGTGATGACGTCGCACAGCATGATCTATTCACGAATTTTACTGTAGCTGATTACTATGTTATCAAATCACTCATCTTTAGTAAAATCACCCTGCAAGCGGAAGAATATGCGCTTTACAAACGCTTGTTCAACATGATGTATAAAGAGTTGGTGAAGCCAGACCTATACATCTACTTATATCAGACGGAAGAGCGATTGCTAGAGAACATCAAAAAACGTGGTCGAGACTATGAGCAAAACATAGAAGCAGATTATCTCGCTCAGATCCAACAAGGTTATGCGGAATTCATCCGCTCTCAGAAAGACTTAAACATCAAAGTGATTGATGTAACTGATCTTGATTTTGTAAATAATCAAGAAGATTACCTCAACGTACTAAAGCAAATTGCAGCGGCTATCGCAGCGGACTGATTTTATAGAAAATATCGTAAATCACGATCCCTGCACAAACGGCGATGTTTAAACTGTGTTTAGTCCCATATTGATCCAATTCAATCACAGTATCACAAGCATCAACAACCGCCTGCTGAACACCTTTTACTTCGTTTCCTAGAACTATCGCAACTTTAGAATTTTTATCTGGGCTGTAGTGAAATAAATTTTGAGAACGCTCGGCCTGTTCAATGGCACAGGTTTGATATCCTGCAGCATTCAGTTGTTGAACTACTTCTAGAGTATCTTCAACATATTCCCAGGCGACAGATTCTGTCGCGCCTAAAGCTGTTTTACGAATTTCCCGGTGAGGCGGCTGTGCGGTGATTCCGCATAGATAGATTTTTTCCACACGATAAGCATCGGCACTACGGAAAACGCTCCCGACATTATTCAAACTGCGAACGTTGTCTAGAACGATGATGAGTGGGGTTTTTTCGCTTTCGCGAAAGCGAACTGGCGACAACCGTTCTAACTCGTCATTGAGAAGTTTTCTTGTTTCAGACAAATGAAATGCGCTTATAGATTTACCGCTGGGCAGTTACAGCTCCAACGATCTTTAGTACAAAGGAAATCGATCCCTAAAGTAATCTGGTGAAAGCCACCGCTGGCAAATTGTACATCGCCAAATTGCTGGCTATAGGTGTAACCGACGGTGAAGTTGTTGATTTTAGCTCCTAGAAACGGAGACAATAAGGATAAGTTTTGCTGTTGAACATCAGCTCCATTTTGGAATTCTGCCCCTTCAAAACTTTGTCTGTAGGAAGCTCCCATATAAAGAACTGTGGTTTCATTGAGGTCGTAAAAAGCTTTGGCATTCACATCTACAAATTGCTCTTTAGTTCTATTGGTTCGCTGGTAAAGTACGGAAGGTTCAAACTGCCAGTCTGATCCTTTTGGAGCAATTAAATAACCTGCGTTAGCAATCAAGCGCAGTTGGTCTGTACTCTCAAAACCTTCAGAGTATATTTCTCTATTTTGAAAAATCGCATTCTTGACGGTAGCGTGAAGGAAAAAGTCTTTGTACAAATAGGAAGCACCAATATCAATGTTGAAATAAGAGTCGCTCACTAGAACCCCTGTAATGATTGGGTCAAAATTGGTACGGTCAAAACTAGTTTCATCTAGACGACTTTGTACCATCCCAACGTTCATCCCAAAGGATACTCGATTCAAATCTTCATAACCACCACCCACTTGTAAGTGGTACGCATAGGATAAATAAGCTCCTGTTTGTGAATGATATCCATTTTTATCGTTGAAGACGATTGCCCCTATACCGCTGTTCTGCCCAACGCCTGTATTGAAACTAAGGGTTTGTAAGTTAGGAGCATCCTGTTGATCGAACCACTGTTGTCTTGCCGTTGCGCGCACTTTGCCACAATTAGCAGCACCTGCCATAGATGGGTGCAACAGGTACAAGTTGTCCATTAAGTAATCCTGATATACTGGAATTCCTTCTTGAGCGGTACTAAGTTGTACTGAGGCGAAAAGAATTATGAGTAGTAAAAAATGCTTCATTTATAAGTGGTCTAAGGCTTTAACGTGCTGATTATCGAAATGTTTTATCCGTAAACCAGTATTCTAATGAATCGCCGATTCAAATATATCATATAAAGACAAGAAATGAGAGCAGATCACCTGATAGGGAATTTGGATTTCATTTTTAAATCTCGCTATAACCTAATCCTTTGCCTATTTTCTAGTAGTTCCTTGCTTCCTATCTATCTTTGTAGCTGAAAATGAGATGACATGAGTGAACACCAAATTAAAGTGGTTCCTACCACTAATGAAGCAATTGTAAAATTTGAAAGCAGTGAATTTCTAGTAAAAAATCACAGCTATGAATTTAAAAACATAGATGATGCTAAGCCGTCCCCACTAGCGCAGCAATTATTTTATCTGCCGTTTGTTAAAACGGTCTACATCGCTCAAAATTTTATTGCTATTGAGCGATATGATATTGTGGAATGGAATGACGTCCAGGATGAAGTAGCAGAGCAAATTGAGAAGTATCTAAATAGCGGGAAAGCCTTAATTCCTGAAGAAGCTGAAGCGAAAAAGACCGCAGTTACCGTTTATGCGGAGGCAACTCCCAATCCTGCTGTTATGAAATACGTGGCCAATAAAAAGTTGGTCGTCAATAGTCAAGAGTTTAAAACTATTGAGAATACTGAGGCTGGTTCGCTTTCGCGAAAGCTATATCAGTTCCCCTTTGTGAAAGAATTGTATGTGGACGAGAATTACATCTCTGTGCACAAACATGATATCGTGGAGTGGCAGGAAGTGACTCATCAAATACGTTCTTTTATCAAGGAAGGAATTGAGAAAGGTGATGAAATAGGGATTTCTACTTACCAGTCGGGCACTGTAAAAGAAAGCGGAGAAATCATGGATCTTCCCAAATTTGAAAACCTTAGTGAGGTATCTAAAAAGATCGTTGAGATTCTAGATGAGTACGTCAGACCAGCGGTGGCAAGTGATGGAGGAAATATCGTTTTTGACAGCTATAATGAAGAAACTCAGGAGGTAAATGTTATTCTGCAAGGTGCCTGTAGTGGTTGCCCTAGTTCAACCATGACTTTAAGAAACGGGATAGAAACCATGATGAAAGAAATGATTCCCGGTAAGATTCAGAGAGTTGTAGCGATAAATGGATAAATTTATGGCATAATTTGTGAAGCCTTAAATACAACAAACCTACTTAATTATGAGAAATTTAAAACACATTAGTATTGCTTTAGCCCTAGTTGTAAGCTGCGGCATGAGCGCACAATTATTTCAAGAGGGTAAAACTTCCACTGGAACTCAATTGGATTTACAAACCTTCCAAAATTCAGAATTAACCACGATGCAGTTAACTGAGCCTGGAGAAGTTGATGGTGACCCGTTACTTTTTGATAAATACATGCCTGCAGAAATCATTTTTGTAGGAACTGATCAAAAACCGATCAACATGTATCTTAATTATAACGTCTATGCAAACCTGATGAAAATGCTTTCAGACGAAGAAAACAAGGATGAAGTTCGTATGCTACCAAGAGCCTCTAATTTTGATATTCTTATAGATAACAAGAGGTTTAGGTATATAGATTTTAAAGTTGATGGATCATATATTGAATCCTATGTGGAAATCCTAGACTCTTATGAAAATGGTGATTTGCTAGTATTACATAGGACTAAAGAAATTCAGAAAGCAGTATCGAATGGTAGCTCTTATGCATTAACTACTAATGATCGCTATAAATCTGATGATGCCTTTTATTACATTAAATCTGACGGTACCGCGATAGAAATGGAAAATCACAAACGAAGAATAACTAATAACTTATCATCAAAAGCTGAAGATATGGTTAAAGATTATATCAAAGAGAAAAACGTAAAGTTTGAAGATGATTTGAAAGGACTTAAGGGAGTTGCTAGATATTATAATAGCATTTAATTTTCGTAAGAATTTTTCCGAATAACAAATTTTTCTAAGATTTTGAAGTCCGCTGTTCAGCGGACTTTTTTTTGTCAAGAATGTAGACTTTAATACAGGTCAAATTGATATTACACAGGTATATGACTGTTTATCTGTATTTTAACTTTTAAAAAAGAGTTAATGAAATCTTTTTAAAAAGTTGACTTCGTATATTTAAAGAAGGTCATTTAAATAGTTTTTAATTATGAGATTTTTTCACATTTTAGGTTTTTTAGCGTTTTGTTCTGTGACTTTTTCGTCGCAGGCACAAATCGTAGGGTCTAATCAATTTCCGAATACCTATCGGATGCCTGGTGGCTATGCGTTCATTGAACCGAACACAGACCCCTCTCTCAAATCTGTTACCGAGCCTAGGAGTGTCCAAGGATCTCCGTTTCTTTTTGAAGAAGCAGTCCCTTCAAAAATAATCTTCACTGATTCTGATGAAGAATCTATAGATCTTGAATTGAACTATAATGCATATGCAGATTTTATGAAAATAAAAGATGAAGCTACTACGTCTAGTGATATTGAATTATTACCTAGAGGTTGGAATTACGATATCTTAATGGGTGAAAGGAGATTTAGGTTCATCAATTTCACACATAATAAAAGCGAAGTGAATACCCACGTTGAAATTGTTGAAACGTTTGACGATGGGTCCTTTCTGGCTATACAATGGTCTAAAGTAATTCAAGAGATTTTTCCAGGAAAAGATCGTTACGTTAGTTCTCAACGCTATTACTTAATCAATACAGACGGAAGAGCTTTACAACTTAAAAATGATAACACTATTATAGATGCTTTGCCCAAGGCAGATCAAGATAAAATTAAAGAGTACATAACTAATAACAATATTCGCTTTACAAAAGATTTGAGAGGTCTAAAAGGTGTTGCCAAGTACTATGTGAGTCTAAATTAAATGCGTACAATAGAAGCATGAACTATGAAAAAAGATGATTGGATTTTAGAATAAACAATAATAACTCAAAGAAATAATTATGAAATATATGCTGTTTACAACAACTGCTGTTTTAACCATGATAAGCGCTCTGAGCAATGCACAAGCTACAATTGGAACTTCCTCACAATACCCTCGAGATGGTGATCTAATGCCTGGCTCACCTTATGGCTATACCTATCATGAAAATTTGACTGAGCCGTCAAACGTTTCTGGATATCCTTTTCTTTACGATGAATTCAAACCAGCACAAATCATATTTATTGATAATGAAAGCAATCCAGTGAACTTGAATTTGAACTATAATATGTATGCAGACTTCATGAAAATAGAAGGGACCAACCTAGGCAACCAAAGTATACAGCTATTACCTAAAGCTTTGAACTATGATATACTTATTGAAGGAGATCGTTTCCGGTTTGTGAGCTTTTCCAATGAAGGAAAATCAGTAAATTCTTATGTGGAGATCATTGAATCCTATGAGAATGGATCTTTTTTGGCTTTAAAAAGAAGTATGAAAATTCGCAAAGGTTTAAACTATTTTAAACCTGAATTTCAAAAAACTGAGCATTTCTATTATATCAACAACGACGGTTCATCATTCATATTAGAGAACCATGAAAAAAGGATAAGTAACAATTTTCCAGATCATGTAAAAGCAAGAGTGGAAAAATATATAGCGGATAAAAATATTAGGTTTGATGAAAACCTAAGAGGTCTAAAAGGTGTTGCCAGGTATTATGCGAGTCTAAACTAAATAAATCTAGCAAATACTGTAAAGTCAACATCTTGTTAATCGTTGTGCAACAACATTTTGAAGAGTGAGCTTTAGGTAAGAATCATAGTCATTTTAAAAGTAATTGAAGTTCTAGTTAATAACTATAAATTAAGGGAATATGCTGCAAAAAATGCAGTAGCTTATGCCTCCAAAAGTGTTAAGAATATCAAGTCTGTTTGCATCCATGAGCAAAGCGCACAATTAAATGACAATAATATTACGGAATACCGGGTGAATGCTAAAATCACGTTTGAAATAGATAAAACACTTAATTAGATTTAAACTCTTTCAAATAAAAGGGTTCAAAATAAGCGATATCTTCAACGGTATCGCTTTTTTTATAGGCTTGAATGGCGAGATTGCACATCGTCAAGGCAGTAGGCACTGAAGATACATACTCGTTTGACCTATCTGCTGTGAGCTCCTGAAATTTAGCTGCACCCGTGCCTAATACTGTGGCGTCGCCGCTTTTCAGATACCTCTGGAAAGAATCTTCTTCAAGAATAGTAGCGGCAACCTTTTCTTTCAACTCTCCATTTGTATACACGGCGCTGTAGACTTCCATTCTTCTGGCATCCATCATAGGTATGACCGTTTTGTTCTGAGGTACCTGTAAGGATAGGGCTCTCAAAGTATCTATTGAAATAAGTGGAATGTCTTGCGCAAAACACAATCCTTTAGCACTTGCTACACCTATCCTAAGACCAGTATAGGATCCAGGTCCTTTACTAATAGCGACAGCAGCTAAATCTTCAATCGTTAAATTATTCCTATTCAAAAGCTCTTTGATATACACATGGAGCAATTCTCCATGACTATACGAATCACTCTTGTCTTCTAGCAGGTCAAGGCAATTCTTTACATTCATATCATTTTTATACCCCCCTTTTTCTGAAGCTAGTGCGACAGAGCAATTGGTAGAGGTCGTCTCAATACATAAGATGATAGGCATGGAACTGTAGTTTATTAGTTACTCTTCAGCAACCTCAACAACTTTCTTAGAATTTACTGGTTTTCCAGATTTGAGAACATCTGTCACAGTGCGGTAAGGTCCGGTAATCACAATTTCTCCAGGTTTTAATCCAGAAGTGATCACGATATTTTTATCGTCTTGAATGCCTGTTTTTACCACACGTAATTCAGCTTTTCCATTTTTCTCAATAAAAACACATTCGAACTTCTGAGTAGTAGAAGTAACTGGCATTTTATTAGTTTCAGTTGAAGTGGTGTCGTTCTTAACAACTATTGCACTTATAGGAACTGCGATAGCATCTTTCTTCTGTTTTGTAATGATGTCTACAGTAGCAGTCATTCCTGGTTTAAAAGGACTGTAATTGTCTGGTTTACCTTCTGTCAGGTCTTTGTAAGATTCTGATAGAATTCTGATTTTCACCTTAAAGTTGGTGACCTGATCCGCTGTTAAGGCCCCAGTGGCGGTATTGGCTATTTCTGTAACTTGTCCTTCAAATTCTTTCTTTAAGTAGGCATCTACTTCGACAATGGCCTTATCACCCACGTTGATCTTGACAATGTCATTCTCATTCACATCTACTTCCACTTCCATTTGTGACAAATCTGCAACTCGTAAAAGCTCTGTTCCTGCCATTTGCTGAGTTCCAACCACTCGTTCTCCTAATTCTACCGCGAGCAATGAAACGGTTCCTGTCATAGGTGCGTAAATGCTAGTCCGACCTAAATTATCTGCAGCTTCATTAACCGTAGCGGCGGCACTTTGAACATTGAAATAAGCTGATCTTTCTGATGCTTTCGCACGATCATAGTTTGCTAACGCTGTATCATAATCCGATTGAGAAATTACCCCTTTTTTGAAAAGTTGAGAACTGCGATCAAAATTAGCTTTAGCTTCAGCAAGTGTTGCCTGGGCTTGAGCATAATTAGATCTAGAGTTTGAAAGACCTGCACGAGACCTACTGACGCTGGATTCTAAAAGGTCTGGATTGATCATGACTAGAAGTTGTCCTTTTTCAACCGCATCACCCTCATTCACGTTTAATTGAATAATCTCTCCAGGTACTTCAGGTGAAATACTAACTTCCACCTCTGGCTTAATCTTTCCTGTGGCGCTAACTGTTTCAGTTACATCCATCTTTTCAACCAGCATGGTTTCTACGGGAGTTCCTGTATCTGAGGACCCTATGACACCTGCTAGTTTCAAGGCAACATAGCCTGCTATTAAAACTCCAACAACAATTAGTGCTATTAGTAACTTTCTATTCATGATCTATAATTTTAAGTCTGATGGTTCGATGCCAAAATACAGCTCGAGTACTTTCAGTCTAAACAGGTAGTTGAATTTTGCCTGATTAAGGTTAATTTTTGAATTGTCGTAACGCAACTTGCTTTGACTAAAATCAAAGGCATTTGTTAAACCAACATCATAGCGTTGGGTTGCATAATCATAAGCGAGTTCTTGGGATTCCGTAGCTCTTTTTGCAGCTTCATAGGATTCTCGAGCACCTTTTACGTCCACATAAGCTTGGTAAACGTTACTTTCTAGGTCAAGTTTTGCTTGTTCTAATTGATATTCTGAACGTTTAAGGCTCACCTGATTACGTTGCACGTTACTACGTGTACTAAACCCGTTGAAAATTGGGATATTTAATGAAAAACCATAACCAATACCGTCATTTTGATACAGTTGATCAATAAAAGGATCAGCACCACGAATGGTCGTTATCGTGTTTGGAAATTCACCAATTACATTTTGACCAGTACCTTCAACAGTACCAATCACCTCTGTTCTTGTTGGATTGTCTCTGTCTAGTGTTTGAGAAAATGAGGTAGCATCTGTATATCTAGTGTCGTATCCAAAAAAGGCACTGAGACTAGGGTAATAAGCTCCCTTTGCAATCTGGAGACTTTTTTCAGCTAGCTCTACATTTTTCTCAGCAATTTTAACTTCAGAACGATTGTCCTCTGCAGCTGCAATGATCTCATCTACAGATCTGCTAGCTATACTTTCATCTATAATGTCATAATCAGCATCTGCTATATCAAAGTTCTCGTAATCCTTAATAAGCAGCAGTTGCGCCAAACTGATTTTACTGATGGTAACGGCATTTTGTGCATTAATTATTTGCTGTTGTTCAGATGCACTAGTAGCCCTAATTTCAAGAAGATCTCCTTCAGGCAATTGACCAGCATCCACTAATTCCTGTGTACGTTCAATCTGATCTAGGGTTACCTGATTTTGTGATTGTAGCACTTCTAGATTAGCTTTATTTGTCAAAATATCTAGATAACTATTTGCTACAAATAGGGAGATATCGTCTTTCATCTTATCCAGTCTGTAAAGGCTGGCAATTTGAGCAATCTTAGCCTGCTGTAACTGGCGTACATTTCTTAAACCATCAAATAATGTGTAGCCTACGTTGATTCTACCAGTCACCGATAAAAAGGTCGTAGTTTGTGCATTATTAGTTACTGGGTTGAAACTCAAACCAGTGTTTTCTGATAGTCCTGCTGACCCGTTAACAGTTGGCATAAAATTTCCCAAAGCATTCAGCTTATCGGCATCTGCGGTTTCAATATCAAGTTGGCTTTGTTTAATAGAGATGTTATTCTCAAGTGCATATTCCACACACTCGGCTAGAGTCCATTGCTTTTGATTGTTTGGATTTGGTGATGTTTGCGCTTTCGCGAAAGCGAAACACCCTAGAAAAGCAGCACAAATAATTAAGTTCTTCATAATCGATTAATGTCTATAGGTAGTTCTTAAATATGAATTGTTACAGATTATTTTCTAACCACCGTAATTACCAGTAGCAGCAGGCGCTTTGAGAGCATTCCATACTTTAATCTTATCCGTTTTTGAGAGACCTTCCTTCACTTCTACGAAAATTCCGTTACTCAGTCCCAGTACTACATCTCGACGCTCAAATTGTTGATCGCCAGTTTCCACTTCTACAAACGGCTTTTTAGTCTCAGGATCGTACTGCACTAGTGCTTCTTTAATCGCAAGTACATCAGTAGCTTTATCTAGTATGATGCTAGCGTTAGCACTCAAACCTGCTCGTATAAATGAATTATTCTCTGAGGGCTCCAGCGTTCCTTTAATGGCAAATTGAATAGCACCGTTTTCAGCAACACCTTTAGGAGCAATGTAATCAAGAGTAGCGTTGAATTTTCTGTTATCATAAGCACCAACAGTGATCTCCAATGGTAATCCTTCTTTAATTTTACCTACTTCACTTTCATCCACTTTACCTTCAAATATCATTTTATTAATGTCTGCCAGCAGCGCAATGGAAGTTCCCTCATTAAAATTGTTGGATTCAATCACTTGATTTCCCTCCTTAACTGGAACATCTAAAATCATCCCTGAAACTGTCGCTCGTACATTGGTATTCGCATACTCTCCTAATCCAGCTGTCGTACCTGTTCTTATGATGTCGTAGTTTTGGCTAGCGCCACTTAAGGAAACTTGTTCCTGACGGTAACGTTGCTGGGCATTATTGAAGTTGTTTTGTGCCAGATCAAAATCATTTGCAGATATCACTCCTTTATCAAAAAGCTCTTTCTGGCGGTTATAGATTGCAGTCTGATTATCCAAGGCTAATTTTGCAGTTTGCACGGCTGTACGCTGGGCCGCAATGCTGTTTTTTGCACTGGTCAAGGAGCTCACGTTAGGTACTACTTTAATATCAGCAATCAAGTCGCCAGCATCAACATAATCTCCTGCTTGCACATGAATCTTTTCAATCACTCCTGAAATGTTAGGTTTGATATTCACCTCTTCTTTAGGAACTATGCTACCCGTCGCTACGGTTTCCTTCACGATGGTTTGCATTTCAGCCGTTTCAGTTTCATAGGTTACAGGATCTTCCATATCCTTAACCACAATGTACCAGATTCCTGCGATTGTCAATATTACAATGACTGCAAGCATTACAATGGTGCCTCTTCTTTTCATTTATTTACTTCTTTAATTCGTTCGTTATTCTGTTCTTAATGCGTCTACTGGTTTCATTTTTGTAGCTCTGGAGGATGGAATAAATCCAGCTAAAAGTCCTGCCACTATTAAAACCATCAATGCGATAATCACTACTTTAATGTCAACCGTTGGATTTGCAAAATTAGAAACTGGTCCTACGGAGCTTAGTATAAGATTCATCACATAAATCATCCCTGCAGAAAATGCTATACCTGCAAAACCAGCGATCATTGTCAACACGATACTTTCTTGTAAGATTTGGGCTTTAATATCCCATGGCGTGGCACCCAGTGCTCGACGCACCCCTATTTCATTAGTTCGCTCTTTTACTACAATCAACATGATATTGCTGATTCCAATACCTCCTGATAGCAATATCAGTCCTCCAACAAAATACCCCACGAATGCCATGATGTCGAATAGTCCAGTGATCTTAGCAAACTGTTCAGCGATATCCCGATTACCTAAAGCCCTTTCATCATTAGGGTTTACAGATCGTAATTCTTTTAATGTGGCAAGAATCTCAGGTTTGAGTGTGGTGATACTGACTTTCTCATTTGCTGTAATTGCCATGAAACCCACATTATCTCCTGTGTTAAACGCTTTCGTGAAAGTGGTGTACGGTATATAAATAGTGTTCGCTTCTTGTTCACTATCTCCAGAACTATTGGGGTTCTTGAAAACTCCAACCACTTTGAAGTTTACACCATTAATGGTGAAGTAAGTCCCTATAGGGTCTTCACCTATATCGTATAAGGTTTTCACCACATCAACACCTATTACCGCCGTTTTCAAGTCATTTTCAATGTCTGAATAACTTATAAATCGTCCCGCAGTAATATCCATGGGCTGCTGGTTGATGTACTCAGGATAATCGCCACTGATTTCAAATGCACCTGTTTTTTCATTCCTAGTCACATTGTTAGAACCTCTATAGCCACCTAATCGCAACCTGGGAGAAACATAGGCGAGATCAGGAAACTTTTCTTTAAGTGCGGCAACGTCAGAAAGTTTTAAATCAAAGCGGCGTCCTTTTTTAAACCCTTTATAAGGCATAGAGGTAGATTGCGCCCATAAAAACATGGAGTTTGTAGCAAAATCACCAAAATCTTTGCTCACTCCTGTGCGCAAACCATTCGTAAGCGCCAGCAATAAAACCAAAATAAAGATTCCCCAGAAAACACCGAATGCTGTCAGGAAAGTCCTAAACCTATTGGCGTTAAGCGCCTCTAATATTTCATTCCAACGGTCTTTGCTAAACATATTATTCGTCTCTTAAGGCTTCAATAGGTTTGATATTTGAGGCACGTCTTGCAGGAATATATCCAGCCAAAGCACCAGCAATGATCAATATGGCTAGAGTGGTCAATGAAGTGCCTAAATCTGCTTTAGGATATCTTAAAAAGTCTGTTTCCACTAATGGACTTAAGGCTTCTAAAACAAAGACTCCGGCTAACAAGCCTACTAAGCCAGATAGAGCCGTAATAAAAATCGCTTCTTGAAGAATCATTCCAGTAATCTGGGATGGCAATGCGCCCAGCGCCTTACGTATACCTATTTCTTTAGTACGCTCCTTAACAATGATCAGCATGATGTTACTTACCCCTACAATTCCCGCTATGATGGTTCCGATTCCAATAAACCAAAACACCATTCTAATAGTGTCGATGAGTCCATAGATCTTTTCAGCTTCTTCTAGCGTGTTTGAAACATAAATCGCTGAGCGATCTTCAGGATTAACTGTAAATCTGGAACGCAATTCTTGTTCAATAGATTCTGACATTGCAGCACTGGTTGCGACCGCTTGATCAAAATTTTCTTCCATCTTAACTGTGTAAGCAATACTCCTAATATCTTGCCCTGCATTGAACACTTGTTGCGCAGTAGTAAGCGGTATAAACAATCGAGATTCTTCTCGACTGCCACCAGGATCTGTATAAACACCTACAACTTGAAAGTTGACATTGTTGTTGAGCATGATCATTTTACCTATAGGATCTTCATCCTTAAATAGGTCCATTTTCATTTGTTGACCTATGATAGCTACCTTGTTATTTTCATCTAGATCTGCCTGATTTAAAAACCTTCCAGAAACCATATCTTGGTTTTCGATAAATTGCTGGTCGGCATTTGCTCCTTCGATCCGGTAGTTACCTTGCTGCGTTTTATAATTTACTTGGCCGCCCCAGGTAGAATAGGTAGCCGTTTTATACTCAATGTTATTTTCGTATTTCTGGTTGAGATTATCATAATCCCCATTGCGTAATTGCAATCTACGGCCAGGATTAAGTCCTTGATATCCTTTAGTAGTTGTTCCAGTTCTTATAGAAATCTTGTTAGTAGCATCGCTTTCAAATTGCGTGGTAACGCCATTCTCAATCCCATTAGAAAAACCCATCAGAATAACCAGAATGAATATTCCTAGAAATACAGAAAACGCCGTCAGGAAAGTGCGTAACTTATTTTTGCGTATGGTTTCAAAAATCTCCTGCCAGCTCTCAATACTAAACATGGCTCAAAGCTTTTACCTGATCCACGAGAGTATCGTCGATAATGCGTCCATCTTTCAAGTTAACGATGCGTTTGGTCATTTGTGCAATGTCTGGCTCATGAGTGACAACTAGAATGGTACGTCCTTCCTCATTGATGCCTTGAATAAGATCCATGACCTCATAAGAAGTTTTCGTGTCCAGTGCTCCTGTAGGCTCATCTGCAAGTAGCACCTTAGGGTCGCTGGCGAGTGCACGAGCAATGGCTACGCGCTGTTTTTGCCCGCCTGATAATTGATTGGGTAAATGGTCTGCCCAGTCTGCGAGACCTACTTTTTCAAGATAATGCATGGCGCGTTCTTCACGTTCGCGTCGTGGGAGTTTTTGATAGTACAGTGGTAAAGCCACGTTATCCATGGCGTTCTTGTAACTAATCAGGTTGAAAGATTGGAAAATGAAACCTAAGAACTTATTCCGGTATTTTGCAGCAATCTTTTCATTTAGGTTCTTGATAGGTGTTCCATCCAGAGTATAACTACCCTCGTCCGCTTCATCCAGCATGCCGAGAATATTCAGTAAAGTAGATTTTCCCGACCCAGAAGATCCCATGATTGAGACTAATTCTCCCTCTTTGACATTGAAATTAATTCCTTTTAAAACGTGCAATGAGTTAGCACCTGTTTTATAAGATTTATGAAGGTCTTTAATTTCAATCATTTGCGGTAGTTTCTATGCGTTACGAACGCCTATCAAGTAGACCACCAAAATTGCAAATAGTTACGCTATACGTGTTAAAGTCGCGTTAATTTGAAGCCTTTTTTGTGGTGCTGCGATAAATCATATAGATAATTGCGCCTACTAATAAATAGGGGAAAATCATGAGATAGGTGATTCCATTATTCAGGCCCTCTGCCTCAGCGGTACTACCACCACTCTCGATAACCGCACGACACATGGCACATTGCGCTTTCGCGAAAGCGGAAAAAAGAACAGCTATGATAACTAGAATACTCTTTTTCATAATTTCTTAGTAGTATGGATACATGAAAACATACACTGCAACACCTGTAAACGCAATGTACAACCAGATAGGAAACGTCCAACGGGCTATCTTCTTATGCCGGATGTATTTCTTATTCCAAGCAAAATACATGGTGTACAATACCAACGGTAGAATAATGCCTGAAAGCACTATATGGGTAATCAAAATAAATAGGTAAAGTGCACGTAAAGGAGCATCTTCTGGATAGGGCACTGGTTCATTGCTTATTTTAGAAATGACATAGCTCACTAAAAATACTGCGCTTAAAATAAAAGCAGTCGTCATCACAGCGCGGTGTGCTTTACGATTCCCAGCTTTAATTAATGTAAATCCTGTAATTAACAATAGTGCGGTACTCGCATTAAGTATGGCATGAAACAAGGGAAATAATCCTGCCTCAACACCTAGAAAATTATAGCGCTCTGGCATAAACATCAAGACCACTACAACGAGCGGTACGAGAATGGATATGGCGATAATGATGGCTGGGCCTTTTTTCTCTAACATGATTAATTATTCAATAAAGTTTCTGCATCCTCCATGATTTCCTCCAATTGCGCTGGTAAATCATTTTCAGAAATACCGCTGTACACATATGTCCAATTGCCATAGGCATCCTTACGGGATCGTATGTATCCATCACGATCTACTAACGCAAAGTTCCCGCTAT